>CASFSG010000057.1 GCA_949297305.1 uncultured bacterium | reverse complement strand
TAAGTATTTTATTTATTGCGATGATTTCGAAAATCGATTGTTTCACTCATCATAGGACGAGCAATATCTTTAACTGATATACCGTAGACTTTTTTAAAGGCTTCAGTTAAAGAATTCGTGCTAGAAATGCCGCAAATCAAGGATATTTTATGCGTTTTATAATTTGTATTTTCAAACAAACTTCGCGCTTTATTTAAGCGGAGGCGAAGCATAAACTGTTTTGGTGTATCATTAATTTCTTCCTTAAATAAACGAATGAGATGTTCAATAGAAATATTGAACTTCTCAGCAATTTCCTTGATTTTTATTTGCTTATCATAATTATCATACAAATAATTAATGACATCGCGCACAACCGGGGTAACATTGATTGGGAAATCTGAACGAGCATCGACCGTATTATTGATAGAAGAAAATGCAAGTTCGCGTAATAAGGTTTCTAAAATAGCAGAAACCATCTTTTTATCACCGCGTTCATTAGCAATAAAAGCATCTTGCAATAAATCACCTGCTAAAGGAGATAAAAAGAATTTAGATTTGAAAAAGAACTCTTTTTCTTTGCTAAATTCCTTTAAAAAATCGCGCATATAAAGCGAATCAACTTTCAAGGCAAAAAACTCAATGTCTTTATGACAATTTAAAAACCCGTGTTTGCGATAAGGTTGAACCATATAGACAAAACCAGCTTCCCCAAAAGTCATTTTATCTTCTAAAAATAAGGTAGGAATTGAAGAAATTGGAATAAAAAAATCAAAATTTTCATCATTGAAAGAGAGATCTTTACTATTTTCAATCTTTTTGCCTTTATAAAGGCGATGATATAAAACTATTTTATCTCCACCGATAGTTTTATTTTCATAACTTTTTTTGTTTAAATAATATTTCTTTTTAATCATACAAGTATATTGTAGTAAAATATTGACATAAATTAAATCAATTTTTTTATTTTTATTCTAATTCAAACGCACCGGTATAAAGCTGATAATAGACACCTTTTTGAGCAATTAAAGTTTCATGATTACCGCGTTCGATAATTCTGCCATGCTCTAAGACCATAATGGCGTCGCTATTTTGCACCGTTGATAAACGGTGAGCGATGACAAAAACTGTACGTCCTTTCATCAACTCATCAGTGCCTTTTTGGACTAATTGTTCGGTACGCGTATCAATTGAAGAGGTCGCTTCATCTAAAATCATTACTGGTGCATCGGCACAGGCTGCTCGCGCGATTGAAATCAATTGTCGTTGTCCTTGTGATAAGTTGGCACCATCAGCGCGAATAATTGTATTAAATCCCTCTGGCAAGCGAGTTATAAAATCATATGCATTTGCGATTTTAGCAGCTCTATAAACTTCTTCATCGGTCGCATTTAAGCGCCCATAACGAATATTATCCATTACCGACATCGTAAATAAATTTGTGTCTTGTAAGACAATACCTAAAGATCTTCTCAAATCGTCTTTCTTAATTTTGTTGATATTAATGCCGTCATAACGAATTTTACCATCTTGAATGTCATAAAAACGATTCAATAAATTCGTAATTGTAGTTTTTCCTGCCCCAGTTGCCCCAACAAAAGCAATCTTTTGTCCTGGATGAGCATAAATCGATACATTATGTAAAACAATCTTTTCAGGTACATAACCAAAATCGACATCATCAAATAAAATATCACCTTTTAGCTCGGTTAAGGTCGTTGTCCCATCGTGATGAGGATGCTTCCACGCCCAAACATGGTAGGAGCGATCCTTTGTTTCAACCAAATTGCCATTTTCCCATTTGGCGTTCACTAAGGTAACATAGCCGTTATCAACTTCTGGCTCTTCATCAATTAGGGCAAAAACACGTTGAGCCCCTGCAATCGCCATCGATGCCATTGCAATTTGTTGTGACACTTGCGAAATATTTTGATTTAATCCCCGCGTCAACATTAAAAAGGTAACAATGATTGAAGCATCGATGGTTGGCCAAATATGCGTCGATAAACCACTAAAACAAATCCAACCAAAATTAGGAACATCAAAGTGCATTAAAATAACAGCAACAGTAGCAACTAAAACATAGGTCACATTACCAATATTGTTTAAAACTGGCATCAAAATATTACCTAAATAGTTTGCTTTGGTTGAATTAGAACATAATTCACCATTAACGCCATCAAATTGCGATTTAATTTTTTCTTCGTGAGTGAAAACTTTGATGACTTTTAATCCCGCCATCATTTCTTCGATAAAACCTTCGAGTTTACCAACAGAAACTTGTTGTTCATAGAAATATTTGGTACTTTTGCCACCGATATTTCTAGTGACAAGTAAAATGATGACAACACCAAGTAAAACAACTAAAAGAAGCCATACGGAATACACAGTCATAGCAACTAACACTAAAGTAACTGCACAGGCAGTAGAAAACAATTGTGGCAAAGATTGGGAAATAAATTGACGAATAGAATCAATATCATTAGTGTAATGCGACATGATATCACCGTGTGAATGAGTATCAAAATATTTAATCGGTAAAGATTCCATCTTGTTAAACATTTGAATACGTATGTCGTTCATAATGACATGAGTTAGGCGGGCTAAAACTTGCGAATAAGTAGCAAAAGCTACAAAACTTAATATATAAACAAAGCCCATACCGGAAACGACATAGATTAAATTCCGAATATAAGGTTCAATCGCTTTGGACGCTACGGCTGGTTGAATAAATTGACTGATGATTAATTGCATAAAGACAGAGCTAGCAAGGTTACCAACGCAGGTAAATAAGATGCAAATCATAATCAAAATCAAACGACCGCGATATTGCTTCCAAAGAATATTTAATAAACGTTTTAAAACGCCTTGTTGCAATAAACCTTTAATATCTAAAGAGGCCATTCTTCGACCACCTCGAGGAGCACTTCTAGGCATTTGGCTTACCTCCTATATTGTTTTGAATCGTATGAATTTCTTGATAAATTGCGTTGGTCGCTAATAACTCATCATTGGTGCCTAAACCATTGATTTTGCCATTATCCATAACAATTATCATATCAGCGTCTTCAACCGAAGAAACGCGTTGTGAAATGATAATTTTGGTAACGTTAGGCAAATCTTCTTTTAACGATTTACGAATTTGGGCGTCAGTGCGCGTATCGACTGCACTTGTCGAGTCATCAAAAATGATAATTTTAGGATTTTTTAATAAAGCGCGGGCAATGCATAAACGTTGTTTTTGACCACCGCTAACATTCGTCCCACCTTGTTCAATATAAGTATCATATTTATCAGGAAAAGTTTGAACGAATTCATCCGCATGAGCGATTTTACAAGCATCGATCATTTCTTCATCAGTCGCATTTTCTTTTCCCCAACGCAAATTATCTTTAATCGTCCCCGAGAAAAGAACATTTTTTTGTAGGACCACTGCCACATTATCTCGTAGAGTCTTTAAGTCATAATCTTTGACATTCCTACCGCCAACTCGAACATCCCCTTCTGTCGTATCATATAAACGAGAAATTAAATTAACTAATGTCGATTTAGATGAACCGGTAGAGCCAATGATACCAACCGTCATCCCTGATTTAATGTGTAAATTAACATCAGCCAAAGCAAATTTTTCAGCAGTCAGCGAATATTTAAAACTAACATTATCAAAATCAATCGAACCATTTTCAACATCATAAATTGGATCAAGGGGATTAATAATCGTTGATTTTTCAACTAAAACTTCATAGATACGATTCGCACTGGTAATTGACATTACTAGCATCACCATTACCATCGATAACATCATTAATGATGATAAAATTTGAATACCGTAGGTGATTAATGAAGACATATCACCAACCGCTAAAGCACCGAAACGATAATCTCCAATTGAAGTATAATAGACCGCTAAAGCGCCAATCGTGCCAATTAAAATATTAGAAACATGAATGGTCACGTTCATTGCCGGAGTTGTCCAAGCCACTAATTTTTCGGCTTTAATAAATCCGGTCATTAAATTGCCACTAGCTTTAGCAAATTTATTCTTTTCAAATTCTTCACGAACATAAGATTTGACGACGCGAATGCCTTTAACATTTTCTTGAACCGAGGCATTTAAATCGTCGTATTTAGTAAATAATTTATTAAATATCTTGTATGCTCTTAAAGATATAAAAATTAAAACAAACCCTAAAACAGGTAATAATGCCACGAAAATCCAGCTTAATGTCGCGTTGACACTAAAGGTCATGATTACAGAAAAAATCATCATCAAAGGTACTCTAATGACGATGCGAATAAGCATTTGGAACGACATTTGAACATTATTGACATCGGTAGTCATTCTAGTAACTAAAGAAGAAGTTGAGAATTTATCAATATTAGCAAAGCTAAACTCTTGAATTTTATAGAAAATGTCTTGCCTTAAATTAGCAGCAAACCCAGTAGAAGCAATCGCTGCAAATTTACCCCCTAGAAAGCCAAACGTTAAAGAGAGCAATGCCAAAACTAATAAAACGCTACCTAAGACAATTAAAGCGATAAAATCCCTTTCTTCTCCGACGCCATTAGGATTTCCACCAAAAGCATAAATAATTTGAGCTAAAAACCCAGAGGGAGGAACATCTTGAATAAAGTTAATTAATTGGCCAATAACAAAAGGAATTAAACATTCACATAATGTTTCAAAAGCCATAAAGAAAGGATTTAAAATTGCATATACTTTATATTGACGAACCGAACGGGCTAAAGTGCGAATAACACCTTTATGTTTTTTTGGCAAATTACTTTTTTTATTGCGCATAATATGTCTAGCCTCCTATGAATTAAAATTTTCTAAATTGTACATGGCTTTTTTTAAATAGATAAGAAATCGTTTGCGATCTTCTTCCGAAAAATTCTTCAAAAGTTCTTCCTCTAATCTATTAGCCTCTAATTGAATATTGTGATATGTTTCCTCGCCTAGAGGAGTTAATGTTACATAGCGATAGCGATGATCGCTTTCGCTAGCAAGGCGATTTATATACCCCTTCTGCTCTAAAAGGGATAAGGTTTTCGATAAAGTACCTTTAGTAATAGCAAAGCGAACCTCAATGTCTTTTTGCGAAATATCAAAATCGCGATGATCATATAAATAAGCGAGCAAAAAAGCTGAGGAACCTATTTGTTCATCTAAAGAACGGATTGAATTTAAATTGCAAAACGTTCGCGTCAATAGAGCATTAAGGCGTTTGATACTAAAGGTAATTGAGTCGAATTTATTGCTTTTCATAATAATAGTTTGAGATACAACAATTCGTATTTTAATTATTTTTTTATATTAGTCAATAGCCCTTTTTAATATATTTTTTATAAATAAAAAAGCTCCCGCAGGAGCTCAATCATAGCATTAATAACTATGCGAAGATATTATTGTTCTTTCGCAGTTAAAGTTGGGGTAACTTCATCTTCGTTTTTGACGATTTCAGCTTCGATTATCTTATCTTGGCCTTCATCGATTAAAGAAGAGGCTAAGCGTTGTTGACGACGCATTTCTTTTTCAATTATGCGATCAGTTTTCTTCGCATTAACGGCAAGCGTAATGATTAGGATAACAATTCCTAAAGAGAAGAAAATTAAACCATAGCCTAAAAAGTTAATTGGAACATTCATCGCTTGCATCAAATTATTTTCAGCAATTTTCAAGGGATTAGTGTTCGCATTTTCATTGCTAAAGCGCGCGACTAAATGCAAGACCATCAAAATGAGGCCAAACATTGTGATTAGACCGCTGATGACATAGCAAGTTATTTCCTTCCAAGAGAAGGTGTTTTCAGAATTGTTTTTTGTTTTCATATCTTTTTTCATCGACATAAGTTTACCACCCCATTAACGAAACGCAAGAAATTTATGCGCCGTGCTCTTTGGCGGCTTTTTCTTGCATTTTGCGACTATCCTCGACCATTTCTTTAACGAAAGCATTATAAGTACTTTCAAAGACTGGCCCAGTCGCTTTAATATAAATATTAATTTTTTCTCGAACTTCTTTAAATAAATCGGCGAATTTTTGTCCTTCTTTTAAATCTCTTCGGCCAGTCGCACATTCCAATAGAGCAAATAAAGGATCGATAAATTCATAATAATCGAGACTACGCACCATCGCATTAGCCCTTACTAGATTGAATAAACGTATGACCACACCAATATCGTTTTGAATAAAGTTTGATTGAGGAGTAATCGCACCTTTTGCTTCAATGCGGGCTTTATTGTATTCGTTAAACAATTTTTCAAATTCGTTAAAAAGTACAGTATTGACAAATCCGCGATAATATTTCTCTTCTATTTCAACTAATTTAATGAGAATTTCATCATCCCATTTTTGATTTTTCTTCGCTGCTTCAACATGAGCAATTTTCATGCGGTTAATCTCTTCGTGCAACGGGATTGCTTTTTCTAAGATTGTAAGATGTTGGGCACTATCGACAGTAACTTCATCGTTACGAATAGTGACGATAGTTGTTCCCTCACCAAAAATTGTTTCAAAAAATTCTTTTAATGCGTTAAATAATTTTTCACCTAATTCACCATTATTATCGCAAGCAACTTTTAGAGGGGATTGTTGAGTGATAGTCATCTCTAAAGCTTTTTTGCGGTTATCATAAAAAACTTTAGAATAATTAGGTTTTGTGATAGCGTATTCAAGGCAATCTCGAATGACACTATTAACACGCACAAAATCGCCAATGATGCGTGTGAAATTGTTTACTTCAGACATTTATTTTCCTTCTTTCTTAATATATTTCTCGATTTCTATGAAATTGTTTACTATATGATTTGCATATTTCGAGACGAATATAGGGGCATGAGCCATACAGAAACTATTTTCATAAAATTCATGAAACATAGAAATATCATTTCCAGAATCACCAATAACGTAAACGTTATCGTGGTTAATTTTAAAATAATTAATATAATTTTTCAATCCTTCGGCTTTAGAACAGTTGCTCGGAGAAATTTCTATTCCTTGCCCAGCGTAAGAAAATTCAAACTCATCATAGTATTTACTTCGCAATGCTTTATTAATTTCTTTCGCTTTTATTTTTGCTTTATTAGTGACGCCAAACATAATGAGAACTTTGTAGGTTTTACCTTTGTCCAATTCATCAAAATAGGCTTTTTGAGAAAAACAAGTTGGTTCGCGATATGCACCTTGCAAGAAATAATACAAAAGATACGAAGCAGCATATAAACCAAATTTGCGAGTCGGATGACAAATCATATTATGTTTTTTGGTCATAATAAAAATGCACATAGGTCGATAGATTTTCTCAATATCGCTCAAAAGATTTTTTAATTTTTCGTTATTAAAATAATTTTCAAAAATTTTCTTATTATTTTGCATAATAAAAGAACCATTACAACCGATAATACCAATTGGTCGCGCGATTTTCTTTTGGACTTTTTGACCAAAAAATTCATTGCGACCACTGACAACAACAAATTCACCGCCCTCATCGATAAAAGAACGAATAAATTTAAGAGCCTTTGGGCGAATTAAGCGAAAGCGAGCTTTAGGAAAGAATAATGTACCATCTAAATCGGTGGCGATCATCTTTTTCATCGGTTTTATTTTATAATAAAACAGCGTAAAGACAAGTTAAAAAAGTATTTATAAGAATAGGCGAATAGCAAACAAAAGAAAAAGACCTTCGCACTGAAGGTCTATAATTAAAAAACTAAATTACTTTAAAGGATTTTCGGCTTGAATAACTCCATAGCCACCTTCTTCACGAGAATAGCAAACAGAAATGCGATCGTCTTCTTTATCTAAATAAATAAAGAACGGGTGATCGAGAGCTTCCATGCGCGTAATGGCTTCTTCTAAAGTCATTCCTTCTAGATAATAAGACTTAGTTCTAACAACATGGTCTTCTTTTTCCATCTCTTTTAAATCGGCTTCAAAATTTTCAAAAGCGATTGATTTTCCAAGACCTTGTTTAGCTTTTGTGCGGTCCATGCGAGTTTTAAGTTTACGCATTTGACCTTCTAGTTTATCGATCGCTAAGTCGACACCCGCGTACAAATCATTATTTGTCACTTCGGCTCTAAAATCCATTTGTGGCGTAAAAATTGTCACCTCAATTTTTGCTCCAATTTTGTAAGATCTGACAACGACGCGGCAATTGACATCATCGGTGATGACAAAGTATTTTTCCATGCGCGAAAGTTTCTTTTCAACCGCGCTTCTTATGCCATCAGTTACGGTAATGTTTTTACCAATAAGTTGATATTTCATAATTCGCTCCTTTCTAAAATTTCTTTATGAAATTAGCTACTTATATTATCGCTTAAAAGCCACTTAAAAAAAATAACTAAATAAATTTTTTTATTAAGTCATTATTTAATTAGTCAAGAAGCGATTTTATTTCTTCAACTTTATCTAATTTTTCATAAGGTAAGTCGATATCTGGACGACCAAAATGTCCATAATTTGCAAGGCCTTCATATCTAAATGTTGGGCATCTTAAAGAGAAATTTTGAATAATTGCCCCTACTCTTAAATCAAACACTTTGCTGATGATATTTAAGATTTTTTCATCATCGAGATTAGAAGTGCCAAAAGTAGATAAAGAAACCGAAATTGGATCTTTTTTGCCAATCGCATAAGAAAGTTGAACTTCTAGGCGTTTAGCAACTCCGCTTGCAACTAAATTTTTAGCTATATATCTAGCCATGTAAGAAGCGCTTCGATCGACTTTGGTCGGATCTTTTCCAGAAAAAGAACCACCACCATGTCGCGAAGCTCCGCCATAAGTATCAACAATAATTTTTCGACCGGTTAAACCTGTATCACCCATCGGACCACCAATAGTAAAACTGCCAGAAGTATTAATTAATATTTCAACACCGCTTGCATCGACCTTAAATGATTTTAAAGTTGGCATAATTATTTCGTCTATTGCGTATTTTTTAAAAGCTTTAATATCGATATTAGGATCATGCTGAATCGCCATCAAAACAGTAACTACTTTAGAAGCAACTGGGTTAGTGTAATCGATAGTTACTTGCGATTTCATGTCTGGCCTAGCGCCTTTAAACTCGCCGTTTTTACGTTTATTAGTCGCGACGCGTACCAATTTTTGAGCAATGGAAATTGCTAAAGGCATATAACCTTCTGTTTCATTTGAAGCATAGCCAAACATGATGCCTTGATCGCCGGCCCCAATGTTTAAAACATCGTCGGCTACAACGCTATTATTAATTTCGATTGATTGAGTTTTAACAAGATTAATAATTTTTACTGTTTGATAATTAAAACCATATTCATCCTTATCATAGCCGATATCTTTAATGACACGCCGAGCGATGTCTTCATAGGGAATAACAGTGTTGTTTGTTAAAGTAACTTCGCCACCAATAATTAAAATATTAGTCGAGGCAAAGCATTCGATGGCGCTATGACTATATGGATCATGTTTTAAAGCATAATCCAAAATTGCATCGGCGATACGATCGCATATTTTATCTGGATGACCTTCACTAACGGCTTCGCTAGTAAATAAATTAGATTTAAATTTCATTTAACCTCCTAAAAGAAAAGCTTTCGTGATGGAAAGCTTCCTATAAACTTTCTCATCGCTCGAAATAAAATATTTCGCTAGGGAAGAGCACTTACTGAAGATAGAGTTGCTACCACTTTTTTTCATTCCCCTAAAAGTGGTTCTTGATGAGATATACTCGTTAATATTTAACTATAAAAAAGGCTAATTAACAAATATTATTTAACAATGTGGCCATAGATTTCACCAAAAGCTGCTGCTGCATTGCATTCATCAGTATCAATATGCATGGCTAAAGCATATTTAGGTGAGACGCGTATGACAACATCACCAAAAATTAATTTGCGTTCTTTGCTTTCGACTTCGACACTAACAATATCGCCACTATTGACGCCAAATTGCTCCGCATCACTAGGCGTCATGTGAATATGTCTTTTTGCGACGATTAAACCTTTATCTAATGTAACTTCTCCGCAAGGACCAACTAATTTAATTGGCGACGAACCTTCTATATCGCCGGATTCGCGAATGGGAGCACTGACACCTAAAGTTCTAGCATCGCTCAAAGATACCTCAACTTGGTTATATTTCCTAGTCGGACCTAAAATTGACACATTTTTTAATGTATTTTTTGGACCAACAATATCTAAACGCGTAGTTGAAGCAAATTGACCAGGTTGCGATAACGCTTTTTTCACTTCGAGTTTGGCGCCTTTGCCGCATAAAATTTCTAAGACTTCATCGGTGACATGAATATGTCTAGCGCTCGTTTCAATAATAAATTTATTCATCTTTTTACCCTCTTTCGTTTTTATATTTTATCACGCATAAAATAAATATAAATAAAATATTGCTTTTCTTATAGAAAAGAACTAATTTATAGGCGGAGGTGCTATAGATGAAAAATATTAATACTGAAACAATTAAAAAATTAATTGATGAAAATAATGTTAAAGAGTTGCGCGATATCTTTATTAAAGTACCTCCAATAGATTTAGCGGATTGTTGCAATGAACTTGAAGATATTAAAGATTTAGTGTTCTTATTTCGCTATGTAAAAAGCGAATACACCGCTGATTTATTTGCTGAATTAAAGCAGGAGAAAAAAGAAGAGTTAATTAATGCTTTATCAGATGGTGAGTTAGCGACCCTTTTACTAAAACAAGCAAATGATGATGTGACGGATTTTATCGAAGAATTACCTGCTAATGTCGTTAGTCGCGTTTTGAAAAACGTTCAAAAAGATAAAAGAAACCAAATCAACGCCTTATTAAATTATAAAGAGCATACCGCTGGTTCAATTATGACAACTGAATACTTGGAACTACTCGATACATTTAATGTTGATGAGGCAATTCAAACAATTAGAAAAATTGGTAAAGAAAAAGAGACGATTTTTACGCTTTTTATTCGCGACAAAGAACGTTCTTTAGTTGGAGAATTAGGTTTGGATGATTTAATCTTTGCTAATTCGAGCGACTGTCTCAAAGATATTATGAATAAAACGGTAATAACGGTGAATGTCAATACCGATCAAGAAGAAGTTGCTAAAACGATGAAACGGTATGATTTGCATGCGATACCAGTTTTAAACGATGATCAAAAATTAGTTGGTATTATTACAATCGATGATGCTTTAGATGTCATGGAAGATGAAGCAAGTGAAGACTTTATTCAAATGGGTCATGTTTCACCGATTGAAAATTCATATTTGCAAACAGGCGTTATCAAATTAGCCTTTAAAAGTGTACCATGGCTTATTATTTTGATGGTTTTAGGAGTTTTCACTTCCCTTATTTTAAGTAATTTCCAAGATACATTAGCCCTACTTCCCGTCTTAACAGTTTTTATTCCTCTATTGATGGACGCTGGTGGTAACGCAGGCAATCAATCGACCACTTTAATTATTCGCGGTTTAGCAATAGGCGAAATTAAAGTTAAAGATTATTTCAAAATTGTTTGGAAAGAGTTTCGCGTCGCCTTACTTTGCGCCTTAATTTTAGCGATTGCTTGTTTTTCTTGGCTACTAATTGAGATGTATATAGGCATTGTAAATTATCCTCTAGAGGAAACACTAGCCACATTAGATAGTTTAGGTGTATTCAAGGCGCGATTAATGATTGCTTTAGCGGTCACAATTACTATCTTTGTCGACGTCATTTTTGCAAAAATATTAGGCGTATCACTACCGATTTTTGTTAAATTAATCAAGTTAGATCCCGCTTTAATTTCCTCACCATTTTTAACGACAATTATCGATATAATAACTTTAGTTATCTATTTTGTAACAAGCGTCTACATCTTACATCTTGTCGTTTAAGAAAAAAGACTATATAATTATGTGCGCTGCGCTGATGGCGGAATTGGTAGACGCGTACGTTTGAGGGGCGTATAGGGTTACCTGTGTGAGTTCAAGTCTCATTCGGCGCACCATTTCTGACAAACACCTATAATGTTAAACATTATAGGTTATTTTTTATTAAATCTTACAAATTCGTGCTCGTTATGTGTAAACATCGTTAACTAACACCCATTAAGAATCAAATTATACTTGATGACAAAAACCTATATTAAAAACCTTAATCGCATATCGTGGGTTTAAATCTCCCATCAAAGGAAAATCACGAAGTTTAAATTAATTTTGCAGTATCTTCTGAATAAGGTTATCCATAAATATCGCTATCGCAAAAAAATTGAAATCAGAATAAGAGTAAAAAACTTTTGTCGTGTCGATTTAATCATTACGAATTCGAAATATTTGATTTTTTGTTTCAGTCGAAATATTAGCCAACCATCTCCCCACTAAATCTTGCATATATTTACTAAAAAAATAAACCATCAATACTTTCTTAAATTCTTGACTTACTATTTAGTTTTTTTAAAATGCGATTATTGAAAGTTTTAACAATATTATTTTCACGCAGAAAAGTTGCAAAAAATTATACTTTTTCGGAAGTTTTTACGCTACAGAGTAAAAACTATTGTCATTTTCATAATTTCAAGTGTATAATTTAAACAAAGGAAAAACTTATATGATATATAGAACAGAGTACATGCAACGCTTAAAAGCGTTCAAAGACAACAAAATCATCAAAGTCGTTACGGGGCTGCGCCGTTCGGGAAAATCGACATTACTTGAAATGTTTCGCGATGAGCTCCTACATAGCGGCGTTACGCCCGAGCAGATTCAATACATCAATTTTGAACTGATGAAGTACGACTCGATACGCACCTATAAGCAACTCTACGATTTGGTTTCAGCAAAGATTTTATTAGACAAAAAGAATTATCTATTTTTTGATGAGATACAGCAGGTCAATGGTTGGGAAAAAACTATCAATTCGCTTTCGCTCGAATGCGATGCAGATATATATGTTACAGGCTCCAATGCGTATCTGTTCTCCTCAGAACTTGCGACTTTAATATCCGGCAGATATGTAGAAATAAAAATGCTACCGCTATCTTTCAAAGAATATTATAGCTATTACCGAGACAGGGGAAAAAGTCGAGATGAACTTTTTAATAACTACTTAAAATATGGCGGCATGCCGCAACTTTTGTCTTTACCGCAGGACGAATTGACGATAAGAACATTTTTATCTAGCATTTATGATACGATCATTCTAAAGGATGTACTTGGAAGAAACAAACTTAAAGACATTGATCTGTTAAAACGTATCTATGCCTTCTTATGTGGAAATGTAGGTAGCATAACCTCTTCGAACAGCATGTCAAAATATATTGTAAACGAGGCAAAGCTCGATACGGCTTTGCGACCTGCCACGGTTGGCAATATTCTCGAAATGCTTGAAAATGCGTTTATCATTTATCGCGCTAACCGTTATGATGTCAAAGGTAAGGAAGTCTTAAAGTCACTTGAAAAATACTATCTCGCTGATACAGGTTTAAAAAATACCATCGTCGGATATAGTCTAGAAAATTATGGCCATTCGATAGAGAACGTTGTGTATCTAGAACTTCTTCGCCGTGGCTATCAAGTTTACGTTGGTAAAAATGACACGAAAGAGATAGACTTCGTTGCCATAAATAAAGAGGAAACACGATATTTTCAAGTCACTGAAACGCTTGCTGATAAAGCGACGCAGGAGCGAGAAATAGCCCCGTTCCGCTTTACACACGATTTCTATGAAAAGACGATTATTACCGCTGATAAGACCTATATCACCAATGTAAATGGGATTAAAATTGTCAACATCATAGACTTTCTTTTGTCTTGATACCATAAATATTTCCCTAACCGATTAATTAAATATTGAATAAAAAATATTTGTAGGATTAATATGCCAAATTACAATATTTCTTTTCGTAATGAAATATTTTCCAAAGTGAACGAAGATTAAATTAATAAATTTCATTTTAGGCTTTTGCTTTCTAGTTTTGATGTCATTTAAAGCGGTTACTAATTGCAAAACGAAATATAAGCTTAATATGTTGATAATTATCAAGCTTTTTTATATTCGAATTGATAAAAACAACTGCATATCGTTAATTAATATCAATAAAGAGTTAAATGATGTTTAATGATAAAAAATTAATACTAACAACTTATTATATTGTTGGTTAAAAACTCTCGTCACTATAAACCACAAAGTTTAATTATTTTTTTGCAATATCTTTGCGTCCCTTGTCTAAAGCGATACTATACAAGCATTCATATTATCTGCTAATGATTAAAATAGTTAACTATTTCAAGCACATATCAATAAACTATTTCATGGATGCCTTTATATTTAAAAATATAACTAGACAATTTGATACACTTATTTTGAATTATTAAGATGTGTATTCCTTGTTAAATAGAAAGTTAATTCTAGCATCGAAAAAGATAATACTAGAAATATTAGCAAATAAATTGCCATAAAATCAAAACCAATTATTTTAGCAAGATAACCAAATAAGGGCGACATAAAGGTTGAACCAATATAGGCACTGGCCATTTGCACTCCTATAATTGAACCGGTATTTTCTTTGCCAAAATTAAATGGTGTCGAGTGAATAATCGATGGATAAATTGGACCGCAGCCAATCCCTAGCACAACAAAGCCTACAATTGCAAAAATATAAGAGCTTGGAATAAATAAAAATATTATTCCGATTAAAGCGACAATAATTCCAATTAATATCATCTTACGATCACCTAATTTGTCGCTAAAAAAGCCACTTAAAAAACGACTAAAAGTCATTCCAATATAAAACAAGGAGGCAAATAAAGCCGCGCGTTCTTCGTTGACGCCTTTAACCTCAACAAAGTATGTTGATGCCCAACTCATCGCAGTCGCTTCTAAGGCACAGTAGGCAAAAAATCCAATTAGTAACAAAACGACACCTTTAATTTTTAAGACTTTAAATAAGCCAATATTGTTTTGTTTAATATCTTCATCTTTCTTACTATTAATTTTCCATAAAGGTATACTAATCAACAGGATAAACGCTATAACAAGTTGAATAATTCCGATGATTCGATAGCCAAAACTCCAATTAAAATTTATTAAAGAATAAGACATGATAAAGGGGCTAACGATAGCGCCAACTCCCCAAAAACAATGCAACCAACTCATGTGTTTGGCTTTATAGTGCAAGGCCACATAATTATTTAATGCTGCATCGATCGCCCCTGCTCCTAAACCATATGGGATAGCAAATATAATCAACATCCAAAAATAAATAGAAAAAGAAAATCCAAATAGAGCAAAAGCGGTTAAAAAAACGCTAATGATAGTGACATATTTTGTTCCTAATTTCCGATTGAGAAAATTTGAACATAAACTTGATAAAATTGTACAACCAGCAATTATCATCGTGATAATTCCCATATATGAAATTGGAACTTCCATCTCTAAATAAATAGTTGGCCAAGATGCCCCTAGTAAAGAGTCAGGAAGACCTAAACTGATAAATGCTAGATAGATGATGGCTAGTAATAGTGTATACATATTTATTAAAAAGTGAATTATTGCACTAAAAAGTGTTTAAAACCAAGATATTTTTTTAGAATTTAAACAATTATACTTTTGTTCTTAAAGCCTAGAAAATGCATGATATGTTTGAGAAAATACATATTTGCCCAATAATTATAACCAGTGATATCGGAATTATAAAAAGTGACATTAATGCGGTATTGATTTTCGGTATCTTGATAAATTAAGTTTAGTTCTTGAAAAGTCTCATCGCTAGCGATTTCCGAAACTTGAGATAATTGTGAAATAATTGTGGAAGATGTATATAAATAATCCAACAATTTCGTGTCACGTGTTGATTTATCAAGCTTTTGAAAATCGTTGATGCGATCTAAAGCGGAAATATTCTTTTTGTGTATTTTGTTGATGACAATTCCTTTAGTTTCTGCGTACTTAATAATCTTTTTCATCAAATCGCGACGTTCGTTAATTAAAAGATTAATGGAAGCGGAGCGATTTTTAATTTTAATGCGGAAACGCAATAAACAAAAGAGAGTTAGGAAAAATAATAATAAAAAGATAAAGACAATTACTGACGCGATACTAATTAAGGCGATTTGGTATTTTTCTAACTGAATAAAAGTAATAAATGTCATCTCTATTAATTAGTCATTAAATTGACTAATTCACTTTTCTATGATAATATTTTTTTACAAAAATACAATTGGGAGAAAAATAAAATAATGAAAAAACCTATCATGGCCATCATCTACGACTTCGACAAAACCCTTTGTACATCCGACATGCAAAATTATGGTTTTATCCCTTCTTTAGGTATGACTCCTGATGAATTTTGGGGCCAAACTGGTGAATTTTCTGCAAAAACCGGCGTTGAAAGAATTTTATCATACATGTTTATGATGATAAAATTAGCGAAAGAAAAAGGAATTAGCCTCAATAAAAAATGGCTCAATACATTAGGTAAAGATATCGTTTATTTTAATGGTGTGGAAACATGGTTTAAAAGAATAAATGAATATGGAAAAAATTGCGGAGTTAAAATTGAGCATTATCTAGTAAGTTCAGGAACACAAGAAATTATTAATGGTTGCTCGATTGCAAAAGAATTTAAAGAGATTTATGGTTGTGAATTTTATTATGACCCAATTACTAATGAACCCGTTTGGCCGAAATTAGCAATTAATTACACTCAAAAAACGCAATATTTCTTTAGAATATCAAAAGGTGTAAAAAAGAATGAAGATGACAATAAAGTTAACGAAAAGACAGTTGGTCGCCGCATTCCTTACGAAAATATTGTTTATTTAGGTGATGGGATGACCGATGTCCCTTGTATGGTTTTAGTAAAGAAAAATGGTGGTAAATCAATTGCTGTTTATAATAAAAAAGATCGCAAAAATGTGTCCTCGTTATTGCGCGGCGAAAGGGTTAATTTTGCTTGCGTTGCCGATTATAGTGAAAACAGCGATTTAGAAAATACAATAAAATTAATTATTGATAGCGTGGCTATCAACTATATACTAAAAAAGAAGGAAGAAAATCTTCTTAAGAAAGAATTAAAAAACAATAAAGGAGAATAAAAATGCGCGTTGCAATCATTCTATTAGCTGGTAGCGGTGTTCGCTTTTCAGAAGAATTTCCAAAACAATTTTATACTTTAAATGCCCATCCTTTAATTTACTATACAATCAAATCTTTTCAAGTAAGCGATAAGATTGATAATATTGTTTTAGTTAGCAAACCTGAACATCATGATTACGTCTATAATTTGGTGATGAAATCCAAATTTGATAAAGTTAAATTTATTGTAAATGGTGGAAAAAATCGTCAAGAATCAGCATACAACGCTTTAAAGTTTCTTTCATCTTCTTTAAAAGACGATGATATTGTTTTCATTCATGATGGCGCGCGACCTTTTGTCGATAAAGAAATTATCGATGGTCATGTCGAAGCTTTAAAAAGAGAAAACGCGACGATTACCGCTATTCCTTCTAGCGACTCGCTCGCTTATAGTGAAAATGGCGATTATATTAGTGATGTACCCAATCGCCACTATTTATACAATATTCAAACGCCACAAGCATTCCATTTTAAAACCATTTATGAGGCGCATAACAAATTTGTTAATTTAGGAGCGTCAGATGATAGTCAATTAGTAATAAAAAATGGCGGAAAAGTCGCAATAGTTTTAGGCAATAAAAAATTGATGAAGATTACTACCTTAGAAGATGTAAAAATGCTAAAAGCTTTAATAGATTAATTTTTATGGATTATAAAATCGGTGATATTATTGAAGGAACTGTCACGGAAATACGCCCTTATGGTGCATTATTAATTTTTGATGACGATAAAAAGGGTATGCTACACATTTCTGAAATTTCCAATTTTTACATTCGCAATATCAAAAGATATGTTCGCCGTGGTCGAACGTATCGTGTAAAAATAATCGATATTGCCGAAAATGGTTTTTTGCGTGTTTCTTTAACTAAGATTTCGCCAGAAGAAAAGGAAACTTTTCATGAAAATAATGATAAAAATATCGTTATTTCTAATACAGAAGAGGATTTTATACCTTTAAAAGAAATAATCGATAAATATATAGAAGATAGAAGAGAGGCTAAATGATATGTTTGTTTTAAACACTAACAACATTTTGGAGAAAGTTGATTTTAAGGAATATCGGGCAGAAGTCAAAAAAATCAACGGCATGATTAATGATCGCAGTGGCTTAGGGGGCGATTATCTAGGTTGGACGACTTGGCCAAAAGATTATGACAAAAAGGAATTTGCTGAAATAAAAAAATGGGCAAGTTATGTAAGAGAAAATTATGAAGTACTTGTTGTGGCGGGTATTGGAGGTTCCTATTTGGGCGCAAGAGCTGCAATCGAAGCAATCAAAGGGCTAAAAAGTGATGATAAATTAGAAATTATCTTCATGGGTCAAACTTTATCACCAAATTATGTTGCTCAAATTTTACGATATTTAAAAGATAAAAAATTTGCTATTAATGTCATTTCTAAAAGTGGCACCACGACCGAAACCGCTATTGCTTTTAGGTTTTTAGAAAAAATGGCCGAGAAGAAATACGGGGCTAAAGAAGCAAAAAACGCTATTTTTGTTACAACCGATAAAGAAAAAGGGGCATTAAAACAAATGGCTAACACCAAAGGTTATATAACTTTTACTTTGCCAGGTAATATAGGTGGTCGTTATTCGGTTTTAACTGCCGTTGGTTTATTTCCAATCGCCTGTGCTAATATCGATATCGATAAAATGATGAGCGGAGCTTATGATGCAATGATGGAATTTAATAATGGCGACATTATGACAAATCAATGTTATCAATATGCTGTTTTACGTGATTATTTTTATCGCCATGGGAAAAAAGCTGAAATGTTTGTCACTTACGAACTTCAATACCAACAACTAGGCGAATGGCTAAAACAATTATTTGGTGAAAGTGAAGGCAAAGAAGGTCTAGGATTATTGCCTGATTCTGCTACATTCTCTACTGATTTGCATTCATTGGGTCAGTTTATTCAAGAAGGAAGCAAAATATTGTTCGAGACAATTATTTTCCCTAAAACCCCAACATACGATGTCGAGATACCTTATGATGAAGAAAATTTAGATGGCTTAAATTATTTAGCTGGTAAAACGTTATCATATGTGAACGAAAAAGCTTATTTAGGCACCCTTGAAGCACATACAAGTGATGGTAAAGTACCAAATATTGTCATTGAACTAGGTAAACTAAATGCCTACACACTAGGTTATTTGTTCTATTTCTTTATGCGAGCATGCGCGATGAGTGCTTATTTATTGCATATTAATCCCTTCAACCAACCAGGAGTAGAAATCTATAAGAAAAATATGTTCCATCTTTTAGGTAAGAAAGGTTATTAATCTTAGATTAATATATTTTATCTTTAGAAGAAGACAAAAATAAATTTTTTAATTGACTAATCTCTCATCTTATCATTATAATTATTTAGCACGCCTAGATGAGCATGCACTTAGGATGTTTAGCTCAGCTGGGAGAGCATCGCCTTTACACGGCGGAGGTCGGGGGTTCGAGCCCCTCAACATCCACCATTAATAGCGATGTGGAGGAGTAGCAAAGTGGCCAAATGCGGCTGACTGTAAATCAGTTCCTTCGGGTTCGGTGGTTCAAATCCACCCTCCTCCACCATTCACTCATCTTGGGGTGTAGCCAAGTGGTAAGGCAATAGACTTTGACTCTATCATGCACTGGTTCAAGTCCAGTCACCCCAACCACATCTCCCGTTAGCTCAGTTGGTAGAGCACTTGACTTTTAATCAAGGGGTCGAACGTTCGAATCGTTTACGGGAGACCATCTTTGCCCAAGTGGCGGAATAGGTAGACGCACAGGACTTAAAATCCTGCGCTAGTTGATAGCATACCGGTTCAAGTCCGGTCTTGGGCACCACAAAATCAATCAATTAAAATTATAAGCCCCTTGGGGCGTAGCCAAGTGGTAAGGCAGCGGGCTCTGAACTCGCGATCACTGGTTCAAGTCCAGTCGCCCCAACCACCAAAAAAGAGGTAAAGTAAAATGAAAGGTATTAACAAAATTATTGGTTATATTGGCTTAGGCGTTATTGTCTTAAGTTGTTTATTATTAATTGTCCCTAATACTTGGATTTTTAGTAATCACTCATATAACGGATACCAATTTATTTTCCGTGCGAGTAGTTGGTTAGAAAATAATAATTATGGTCGTCCTAGTGCTGCTGGAATCATTTCATTAATTTTGCTTCTTGCCGCTATACCTACTTGCATTTTTTCAACTAGATCAAGTGCTGCGAAAATTTTCGCGGGTATTTTATTTATTGTTTCTGGCGTTTTATTTATCACTATGCAAGGATGGGCAATTCTTATTTACGCTACTAAGATGGCTAATAGCAATTTCATTAATTGGCCTTTTTATGTTGCGGGTGCTTTTTTATTGATCTATGGTCTTATGATACTTTATTTAGGCGTTAAGGAATATGGCAAGGAAAAACAAGAAGCCTTCCATTCGTCTAGTTACTCTTACTTAAAGAAAAATAATAAAAAATAAGCGAATGAAAATTCGCTTTTTAAATTAGAACACTTTATGAATAAAGAAGATTTTAAGAATAAAATTATTGATACTTTGGAAAAGATTCGCCCCTTTATTCGTCGTGATGGCGGCGATATCGAATATGTTGATGTAAACGATGATGGCATTGTCTTACTTCGAATGAAAGGCGCCTGCGTTGGTTGCTCATTTATTGATACAACTATTTCTGAAGGCGTAGAAATAATTCTTCAAGAAGAAGTAGAAGGCGTTAAAGGCGTTAAATTAGTCGATTAGATATAATATAAGGAAAAACTTAACCGCAACTAGCGGTTATTTTTTTATAGCATAGATAAAGAGTAGTCGCTACCAACATAATCATCGGAATTAATCGCTTTAGATGAACATCCTAAAGCATTAACGCCACATAAAGCGATAATATTATCCATCACGACATCACGAACATTTAACTTGGTATAAAATATATCGTCATAAGATGTATAAGTGTTGCTACCACTAGCTAAAAAGTCAGTCGTAACAATTTGATATGTCGCTTGATTATCTACATCGGCGTAATCGATAAGACGATATAAAGAATTATTGCCGCCAGCATCTAAATATCTCTTTAATGTCGCACCATCAATATCAAGAACGACTAATTCATTATCAAAAGGAAAGGCTTCATATAATTGCCCAAAAGTGAGATTTCCTTCCTTTAAAGAAACTCTCACTCCTCCATTGCGATTATGGAAACTGGCAACGGCATTAAATTTGCCACTATATTCACTATTGATACGATCGAGCATTGATTTGCATGCAAAATTAGCGAGTTCATTGATTGAAAAATCATTTGCTAATTTGCCGATTTTGATATTTTTGTAAGGGTTGACGAACTTTTTTGCATATTGATCGACAATCGAAGAAATGTTTTTATCTTCACTACTAGCACTTAAAAAGAGATTTTGATCGTTTTCATTAATAAGACAACTAACCTCATTTGTTTCAACATCTAATTTCAATTGAACATGCGCGATAGCTTCGCCATAATTAGTCGTTTCCGCTAGTGGAATATTATCATCTGAAACGTAACCATTATAATTCATATGAGTATGCGCACTAAAAATAGCATCGACATTTGGTAATAAGGTCGCAACTTTATTTTGAATAGAATCATAACCGTTATGCGAACACCATAAGACGATGTCACAATCTTCGTCATCGCGAAGTTCTTGGGCTAAATTATCAACAATTTCAACTTCATTTAAAAAATCTAGATTATTAATGACGCCCTCGTAAATAGTATTACGAATATTATCTCCAATTGTTCCAATGATGCCAATATTATAATCGCCGCGAGTAATAACAGTATATTCATTTAAGTAAGATGGTAAAATAGATGTATCTTTTTGGACGATGTTTGCACCTAAAAAAGGGAATGATGCGCGATTAACGTTATCGATAATCCATTCTTCGCCCCAATCAAATTCATGGTTACCTAGTGTAAAAGCATCGAATTGCATCAAATTCATTGCATAGGTAATTGAATTACCATAGGTCAAATTGGAGTCGACGCTACCTTGAAACATGTCACCAACAGCTAAAAGAATTGTTCCACCTGGGTTTAATGTTCTTTTATTATCAAAATAGGTTCCTAGTCTAGATAAACCGATGCGTCCAGCTTCTTCATCGCTAACAATCGCGCCATGGAAATCGCTTAAGGAATAAATATCAAAAATAATGTCGCCATTGTCGTCGACATGAGGTTCTCCGACATTTTTGTTTTCAATAGTCGGCATAGTGGGTATAAAAGCTTTAAGAGATGCTACATCAACTTCGAGACTATTATTTGAGCAGCTCAATAATAAGAGCGGTAAGATAGCTAAACTAACAAAACCAAATCGACGCATTTTTCTTCTCCTTATGTATTTTATAGTAATAAATTATCTAATGAATTACAAATTATATAACCACCGCGATTATAAACATCTTGGCGATTATAAAGTAAGGGCTTTCCTTTTTTATCGACCAAAAAGCCCCCAGCCTCTTCTAGAATTATCTGCATAGCACATGTATCCCATTCTTTAGTGTTACTAGAAAAGCGATATGATAATTCACCTTTCCCGCAAGATATCAAACAGCCTTTAATCGAAGAGCCAATCGAAACGATGTTTTTGATGACATCGCGATGCTTATTAATCGTTTCAATTTCTAATTCATTTAAGTGGAAATTGGATGTAAAAACTGTCAAATCAGAAGTTTTTTTATTCACTTTTATTGGAATAATTTCATCATTTCTTTTTAAAAAAGCCCCTTTATGTTTGATGGCAAAATATGTCTCATTCCGCATGGGAATATCGATAACACCAATAAAAGGGATATGCTTAATAGATAAAGCGATATTGATGGTAAATTGATTATTATGAGCAATAAAATCTTTCGTGCCATCAAGAGGATCAATAATAAAAACAAAATCGTTATTTAAACGAGTTAAGTCATCTTCGCTTTCTTCGGTCAAAATAGAAAAAGAAGGAAATTCCTTCTTTAGTAAGTTAACAATAATCTCGTTGCTATTTTTGTCGGCAATTGTAACCGGTGAGTTATCGTCTTTTATTTCGATGTGCAAATCAGTTTGTTTATAAACATCAAGAATTGCTTGACGCGCCTTATAGGAGGCAAGTAACATCTTTTCTAAAATCAATTCATCATTAATTTTCTTCATATTGATGATTCGCTAATAAATCGAGATCCTTAACCATCGCTTTTGCTTTATCCCACTCATTTAACGGTGATAAGCGCACACCCGCTGCATGCAGATGTCCTCCACCACCATATTTGAGAGCAATTTGTTGAATATTTAACTCTTTACTTCGAAGTTCAACGCGAATAAATCCTTCTGGAGATCTAGTAAACAAAGCCCAAATCGGACATCCTTTTATGTTACCTAAAACATTAACATTTTTCGAAACTTCATCGAACGTTAAACCATATTTCTTATAATCTTTTTCATCCATAAAAGAATAGATAACACCGTGTTTCGTTTGTTGATATTTTTCAACGATATGCGATTGATACTTCACATAAACACCGTCGCTTTGATAAAGCATATCAAACATCTTGGTGGGGTCAATACCAATATCATATAGCTTAGCTACTAAACGATGCGTATCTCCATTAGTAGGAGAATATCTAAAACGACCCGAATCAGTGCATATTCCTAAATATAATAAAGAAGCAGCTAATTTAGAAACTTTTAATTTGCTTTCAAAAGCAAAATCACCTATCATCATTGCAGCAGCAATATAATTAGTGTCTACCCATTTAAACCCCTCAAATTCATTGGATTCGATATGATGATCGATTTTAATAATTTCTTTTGCTAATGAAATTCTTTCATCGCTCACGCGACAAATTTCACTACAATCGACAATAATAGCCAAAGATTGTTTAATAATATCTTCGCTAATTTCATCATAAGGAGGAAAAAGTTCGAAGACATATTCGGGACCACTACCCAACGCATAAACTTTTTTATGCGGAAAATTATCGCGGATAATTTCTCTTAAAGCTAGCGAACTACTATAACAATCACAATCTGGATTAATATGGCCAAAAATTGTGATAATGTTATATTTTTTTATATACTTTAATAATTGTTTTTGAATCTTCTTGTTCATTAATAGCACCTAAAGGTGAAATTAATTCGCTTTATTAATCGAGCCAAATACTTCACATTTGGCTTTAACAACATTGCGAATACCTTCCATCCCGGGGCCGATGATCTTACGAGGATCATAAACAGAAGCATTTTTATTTAAAACTTCACGGACAATTTTTGCCCATTCTTGTTGACATTCAGTGTTGACATTGATTTTGCATGTGCCACGTTCAATCGCCATTTTAATTTGGTAATCTGGTATGCCGCTGCCACCATGAAGAACGAGTGGCAAATTAACCAAACCAGCAATTTCTTTCATCTCGTCAAAGCCTAATTTAGGTTCACCGTGATAAGGACCATGGACACTGCCTAAAGCCGGGGCTAAGCAATCAACTTCAGCTTCTTTAACAAGTTTGACACATTCTTCAGGAATCGCATACATTGTTTCGGCCACAACATGATCTTCTTGTCCACCGACGCGGCCAAGTTCTGCTTCAACAGAAACGCCACGAGCGTGAGCATAATCGACGACTTCTTTTGTTACGCGAATATTTTCATCAAGCGGAAAATGTGAACCATCAATCATTACGCTAGAAAATCCAGCATCGATTGCAGCCTTACAAACTTCAAAAGAAGAACCATGGTCGACATGAAGAGCAACTGGTACGGTGATGTGATGGGATTTTACATAAGATTTAACCATCGCAACAACGACATCCCAACCGCCCATATATTTTGCAGCGCCTTCACTAACACCAAGAATAACTGGGGAATTTAATTCTTGAACTTCATTTAAAATTGCTTGAATCCATTCAAGATTATTAATATTAAATTGACCAACTGCATAATGCCCTTCTTTTGCTTTTAAGAGCATTTCTTTCATACTAACTAAGCACATAAATTTCTCCTTTCGCTCATTAATATTCTACGCTATTATCAGCGTTAAGATCATCATTATCGTCACTATTATCAATATCAGTGACGCTATCTCCTTCATCGTCGGAAATATTTTCGTCAACATCATCGCTAGAAGCGCTTTCGTCTGCATCACTATAGAAACTATCAGCCATTTCGATTTCGCTTGAAGTGCGGCGACTCCTCAAATCCCAAAAGCCATTTGGCAAAGCTACAAAGCGACCATCAATAGTTAAATTAGTATAAAATTGCGAAATGACTCTATTTGCATCTTCTTCGCTTAACGATGCTTTTTTACACACTTCCGCCCACAAATCCTTAAAAGCAATTTCTTTATCATTTGCATTCATGACATCTTGAGCATATTCAATTAATGATTTTTCTAACATTTTGCTTCCTCCTACATATTATTTGGAGCACTCACTCCGATGAGATTAAGTGCATTTTTCATCACGATTTTAGCGGCTTTAACTAATGCTAAACGAGCTTTAGTCAAAGGAATATTGTTGCGATCAATTACACGACATTTAGTATAAAATTCATGAATTAAAGTCGCAAGATTATTGATATAATTGGTCATTTTATTTGGTTTGCGTTGCTTTGCACATTGTTCTACAAATTGTGGAAAAGAAACGAGTGTCTTAATCAACTCATTTTCCGAATTATCAATCAACAAATCACAATTTAATTCTGGTATTATATCGGAAGCATTTTCAAGCATACGACATAATCTAGCATGAGCGTATTGAGCATAAAATACAGGGTTAGCTTCACTATGTTCACTAGCTAAATCAATATTGAAATCTAAATGCGAAAAGGCGTCCCTTTGAACAAAAAAGTATCTAACAGCATCTACTCCAACTTCTTCGCATAATTCCCTTAAGGAAATCGCGTTGCCAGTTCGCTTAGACATTTTAACTTCCTCACCATGAGATAAAAGTCGTACCATTTGAACTAGTTCAACTTCTAAGCAATCTTTGGGATATCCTTGCATCATCATCGCGCTTTTTAAGCGATTGATATAACCATGGTGATCAGCGCCTAAGATATCAATTAATAAGTCGTAACCCCGTTCTAATTTATTTAAGTGATAGGCAATATCTGGCATTAAATAAGTAAAAGATCCATCACTTTTTACAACCGCGCGATCTTTATCGTCTAAAAAGTCAGTAGTCTTTAAAAAGATTGCCCCATTTTGTTCATAAGTATATTTCTTATATTTATTTTTCAAAACATCTTCAACATGGTGATTTTTACGAATGTCACGTTCAGAAGTATAGACGTCAAATGACACACGAAAATCCTTCAAGTCACGATTAATTTTATCGAGTTCCGCTTGGATACCATAATTTTTAAAAAATAAAAGATTATCATCGTTATCATCTAAATATTTATCAGCAAATTCATCTTTAATTTTGTTCGCAATATCAATTATATCTTCACCGTGATAACCATCTTCCGGAATAGGATAATTTTCGCCAAAAGCTTGATGATATCTCGCCCTTAAAGAAAGGGCTAAATTATCAACTTGGTTTCCAGCATCATTAACATAATATTCGCGAGTGACATCATAGCCAGCAAAAGAAAATAAGCGGCAGATCGAGTCGCCCAAAGAAGCAATCCGCGCATGACCTAAATGTAAATCACCGGTTGGATTAGCAGAGACAAACTCAACATTAATTTTGATATTCTTTTTTTCGCCTCGACCATAACTATCTTCTAAGGCAATAACCTTTTTTAACTCATCTTCTAAAGCATTATGCTTTAAAAAGAAATTCAAAAAGCCAGGACCAGCAATTTCGATGTGATCAATAAAATTCTCACAAATATTTTTTGCGATAATTTGTCCCAGTTCGAAAGGTTTAAGTTTAAAGCGAGCGGCAAATTTTAATGCAACATTTGAAGCGTAATCGCCATTTTTATTATCTTTAGATTGCGACAAATTAATCTCGTTAATATCAACATCAAAATTATTATCCACTAAAACTTGATGAATTGAATTTTGTAGTTTTGTCTTAATATCAACTGGCATATATTTACCCAATTAAAAAGTATACTCTAATCGTGCGCGCGTATGCAATAGAGAAAATGCATTCAAATGGTAAAAGACTAAATTAAATATTTAAAATTTGCAAAAAATAATTGAGATTTGCTATTAATTAGAAGAAATTCTTCGATATATTTCTTCTTTTCCTAAGGCGTAAAGAATATTATAAATTTCTATGCCGTGCTCTAAACCAGTTAATTTTAAGCGTATTGGCATATAAACAAATTTTCCTTTTAAAGATGTTTCAGCCATTATTTCTTTAAAGATAACGTTGACTTTCTCTTTTGAAAAATCTTCAATATTATAAATTTTTTCAAGAAATTTATTTAAGACAATTTTTGAAGAATCAAGATTTAAAAATTCTTTTTGTTCTTCGCTTAAACTATGAAAATGAAAGAGCTCATCGAGAAGTTTATTAACTTCGTTCGCGGATTTGATTTCAGATTTAAATAATAATAAGAGATAATCTAATTTTTCTTGAGAAATTAGTCGATATTCTTCTAACACATAATCTTTTACAAAATTTAAATAATCATCACTTGACATATTTTTAATATAATAAGAATTCATCCAATTTAATTTTTTATTGTCGAACATCGAAGGAGCGCTAGATAAATGATTGATATCAAAAATCTTTATCGCTTCTTCTTTACTATAAATTTCATTTTCTCCTTCAGGTGAAAAACCCAACAAAAATAAAAAATTAAAAATTGCTTCTTTTAAATATCCTGCTTTGCGATATTCTTCAATGAATTGACGAATGTCATGATCGCGTTTTGATAGTTTCTTACCACGTTCGTTTGTGATAATGCTTAAGTGTCCAAATATAGGTGGTTCAATTCCTAAATATTTATAAATTTGTAATTGTTTTGGAGTATTAGATAAATGTTCCTCGCCACGCAAAACATGGGATATTTTCATCATATAATCGTCGATAACAACAGCAAAATTATATGTAGGAATACCATTAGATTTCATGATGACAAAGTCGCCAATATCATCACTTTTAAAAGACATTTTGCCACGAACCATATCATCAAATTCTAAAACTTCATTGTGGGGCATTTTCAAACGAATAGCGGGTTTAATGCCTTTAACTTTTAACTCTTCCTTTTCTTCTTTGCTTAATTTTAGACAGCGGCGATCATATCTAGGGCTAGAAATGCCACGCGATAACTGTTCCTCTTTCGATTTAGCTAGATCTTCTGAAGAACAAAAACATTCATAGGCATAACCCTTTTCTATTAATAAATCACAAAATTTTTGATAGATATCAAGTTTCTCCATCTGGCGATAGGGACCGCATTGAGGATTAGGATTATCCATGGATTCATCTGGTATAATACCGAGCCATTTCAAATCGTTAGTTTGACTTTCGATTGCCCCTTCGATATTTCTAGCAACATCAGTATCTTCAATTCTTAAAATAAAATCACCATGATTATGCTTAGCAAATAAATAATTAAATAACGCTGAACGTGCGCCTCCTATATGAAGATAACCAGTTGGGGAAGGAGCATATCTAACGCGGATTTTATTCATCTTTATTTCTTCCATAATAAGACAGTTGAGGCGGCTTTTAATGCCTTACCTTCACCTATTGAATCGACGAGATTATAAGTCATTGCATTAATAGCCACATTTTCATCTTCCGTTTTTAAAATAGATGCAATTTTAGCGCGCATAAGCGGTATGTATTTATTTAAATGTGGATGTTTGGTCGCGACTTGAATTGAAATATTATTAACTTGATAACCTAGTTTTTGCATTTCCATCACAACTTGTTGCAAAAGTAAAACGCTGGAAATGCCTTCGTATTTGATGTCTGTATCAGGGAAAAATGTTCCTAAATCCCCTAGTGCTAAAGCACCCAAAATTGATTCGGCGACAGCGTGAATAATTACATCGGCGTCGCTATGACCATCTAAACCAACTTCATTTGGAATATATATACCGCCGAGATATAACTTTCTTCCTTCTTTGAATTGATGAATATCCTCACTAAAACCAATACGAAATTTCATAACTCTACCTCACACATTAAATTTAAAAAATGCAATGTCACCATCTTGCATGACATAATTCTTTCCTTCCATACGAATTTTACCATTCGCTTTCAAATTTGCTTCACTTTTATATTCCATTAAATCATCAAAACTATAAATTTCAGCTTTAATAAAACCTTTTTCAAAATCGGTATGAATAATCCCGGCACATTCAGGAGCTTTTTGGCCGTTTTTAAATGTCCAAGCGCGACATTCGTCACTACCGACGGTAAAAAAAGTTGATAAATTTAATAATTTATAAGTAGCTTTGACAATTTTATCAAGGCCACTTTCGCTAGCGCCTAAAGAGGCTAAAAATTCTCGTCTTTCATCTTTTGGCAAAGTAGACAATTCTTCCTCAATTTGGCAAGAAATAGGAAGGGCGGTTGTACCTTCTTTTATGGCATATTCCTTCACCACATTGTATAAAGAAGCGTGTTCTAAATCGGTATAATCGTCAGCAGAAACATTTGCGACATAAATAATCGGTTTATTGGTTAGAAGATGATAGTTATTTTCGATGAAAATTTTATCTTCGTCTTTAAATGACAAAGCCCTAATCGGCATACCCTTATTAAGTGCATCGATTAGATCATTTAAAATATTTAATTCGCGAACTGACTCTTTATCTTTTTGAGTGCGAGCTTTAGTTTCAATGTTGCCTTTTCTTTTGGTGACGGTCGCTAAATCAGCTAAACATAATTCTAAATTTATTGTTTCAATATCACGAATTGGATCAACACTACCTTCTACATGGATGATATCTTTATCTTCGAAGCAACGCACTACTTCAACAATTGCTGAACACTCCCGGATATGTCCTAAAAATTGGTTCCCTAGTCCTTCGCCTTGACTAGCGCCCTTAACTAAACCAGCGATATCATAAAATTCAATCGTAGCAGCAATTTTTCTTTGAGGCTTAAAGGTATCATTTAAATATTCGAGTCGATAATCGGGAACAAAAACGACACCTTCGTTAGGTGAAATGGTTGCAAAGGGATAATTAGCAGCTTCAACATGCAAAGATGTAATAGCGTTAAACAACGTTGATTTGCCAACATTAGGAAGACCGACAATACCTGCTTTAAGTGCCATAACTACAATTATTATATACTAAAAATAAGTCAACTTTTTGACAAAAGATAATTCTTATAGAGAGCTTAAATTTTTTTGATATTTGTAGCTCTTAGGCCACGTTCAGATTCTTCGATATCAAACTCAACTTCTTGGTCAACATCAATATCTTTGAATCCTTCCATCACTAATTGTGAATAATGAAAGAAAACATCTTGCCCTTCACTAGTAGAGATGAAACCATAGCCTTTATTTTTATTAAAGCTAATTACTTTGCCTTTCATACGCAATATAATATATATTATATTTTTTTCTTGTCAATTAGAAGATTTCACAATTGAAATTTATAAATCAAAAGTTTAGTCATTAACGAAGGTATTATTAAAGTAATGATACACATAAATATAAACATCATAGAAATTGGAATAAAAGAAAAGACATATGGAAATGAAACTCCTAGTAATGAATTGATGGCTATAGATATAAAATAATCGCTAATTAAAGCGAGAAAAGTCGCAACGATAAAAGCAACTAGTCCATAAGCAAAAGTTTGAAGAATGAACAAATTAGAAATATTCTTTTTTGATAAACCAACTTGCCTCAAAGAAAGAATTACGTTTTTACTCTCAATGACATTTAAGTAAACTATTATGATTAATAAAAACAATGAGATTAAGGAAGAAACTAATGAAAAAATAATTAAAATAACCTCAAAATAAGATGTCGCAGAATCAATGCTTTCAAAAAGTGTCAAAAACGGTGAGGAAACATCATATTTATTAAAATTATTTTTTATTCTTGTTAGCAAACTTTCAATATTAGCATTTTCTTCGAATTCAAAAATGACACCATTAGGTATCAAATTAAAAGAGGAAACACCTATTTCATCGCGAAAAAAAGAAATCGTCCAAAGATTATTATGATAGAGGCGATTTAAAGAACATTCAACGACACCAACTATGATTAATTCTTTGGTAGCGAAGTTTTTATTAATGATGTTATTATTCTCAACTGTTTCACTTTGAAGAGCCCCAACATATAAAGTTTTTCCTAGAGAATTCTCATTGGAAAATAAGTTTTCTTCCATATGTGATGAAATAACAATTTCGTTATTATTAAGAGGTTTTCTCCCCTTAATAAGGGAGTTAAAGTTACTCGAAAAAGATAAACAACCATTTAACGAATATAAATAATTTCCTGCTATAACTTTAGGAGGCAATTCTATTAGCTTATTGTTATCTAAAGTCACTCTAGAATCCAAATCGATGACATTTTCAATTTCTGAAAATTGACTTGATACATAAAAACTTTTCATAAATCCATTCATTAGACTTGCGATATAAGGAGCGTAGCCATATTGACTTGTAAAATAAAAATTTTGTATTTCGGGAAACTCATTTTTAAGTATATTGAAGTCATTAATATCAATTCCAAATTTGTTTAAAGAAAAGACAATTAGACGATTCACATTGCAAACCTCCCCTATTTTACACAAATTTGGATGATATAAATAATTTGTTCTTTCAAATAATAAATCTTTAAAATCATTATCAAACATTAATAAATCTAAAAAGTAAGACGCGTCTACTAACGGAACAATATAGTATGCTTTATACATCTCCCAAGGATAGATTTTCTCCTCACTATCAATCGAAGGCAAGGACATGAATTCTTCAAAAACAACTTCATTCCATAGTTGGTTAGTGTGGTATAAACAACTACTCTTTACTTCGGTGACTGCTTTTACAATAAATACTTGTTCATCATAATATTGCCAATCAGAATTAGCAATGCGGATTGTTAATCTTAAAGCATTTTTATCAATAAAGTTACCTAAATCAATAAAAGAACGGCCGATATGCATATTATAACAAAAATTTGACATTTCTTCATAAGTTAATCCTAAAACTACTTCGTCATCTGCTAAGTTATTTTCTTGCCTAGGGTAATATCGATTTGTCGAATCTTTATCATACAAAATAAAATCATTAATTTTTCTAACTGATAAACTTGGAATATGCAAACTAATTGGCGAAGAAGTAAGATAAAAATCATTTTCATCTTTAAAGAAATTTTCGAAATTAATTAAATATGTAACGCCAATATAATCGATGTAATTTTGGTATTTATTTTCTACTTTTAATATTTCTTCTTTAGGCGCGCTATAAAATTCTCCCAATTCATTTGGACTATTTTTTCGTTGCATAATAATTTGATTTGCGTCAATCAAATTAGAAAAAACCATCTCCATCTTTTTAGCAAGATTTGATGTTAAAATAACAGTTAATCCAATTCCTAGTAATGAAATTGTCAAAATTGAATTAGTAATTAAAGTTCGATATTTTTTACTTTGAAAATTTTGTTTAATATGGCGAAAGATAAAAGTAAAAGGCAATTTAGTTTTCTGAATTTTTTTATAAGAACTTCTAAAAATAATACCTTCTTTATTTATTTGACTAACTTTAACTGAACCATCTTCAATTTTTATAATTTGATCGGCAATTTTTGATATGTTATCAATATCATGAGTGGCTACAACAACTAATGTTCGTTTTGAAATCTTTTTTAATAAGTTATATATTTCTAAAGACATTTTTTGATCGAGAGAGCCCGTTGGTTCATCACATAAAAGAATAACTGGTTGATTGATAATCGCCCGCGCAATAGCCACCCTTTGTTTTTCGCCTCCTGAAAGAGTATTAACAACTCTCTTTTGGAAATTTTCTAATTTAAATTCTCTTAATAGGCGTTTAATACGCGCATTCTTTTCTTTTCTTTTTATTTTATTTAGGGCATCGAGGGATAATGATATATTGTTATAAACATTATCGGAATTTAATAAATTAAAATTTTGAAAAACAACGCCAATATTATCCAAACGAAATTTTGCCAAAGTTTCTTCGTTTAGTTCATCTAAAAGGGTCTTATTTATTCTAACACTACCCTTGTCTTGTCTTATTAAGCCAGCAATAATTTTAATAAGAGATGATTTTCCTGAACCCGAATCACCTAAAAGCCCAATAAGACCGCGGGAAGGTAATGATAAGTTAATATTTTTTAAAACTTCATAATCATTAAAAGATTTAGATACATTTATCAATTCAATCATTCGTCCATCAACTCCTCTTTAATAGAAATTTTACTAGAAAAATGAAAAACTAAGCACAAGCTAACAAAGATAACAAAAACACTAATAATGGTAATAATAAACGGTAAAAGTAATGGAATCTTAAAACAGGTAAAAAACGGAACAATAATCATATTTTCTAGGTTGGAAAAATGAAAAATTATTGCGTTTAGAAAAAGTTCGATAGGCTTATATAGAAGAAAGCTTAAAAATAATGATGTCGTAATTAATATTAAAGTAGAAATAAAATAAATTAGAAAAATTTTTCGATAACTAACTCCTAAAATTAGCAATATTGCATTTTCTTTCTTGTTTAATAAAAACGACGACAAAACTGTTAACGAAATGATGATATTTACTAAAATAAAAGAAAGAATGGTAAAGATAAAAAATGATTCAGCAAAAAGATTCATCAAGGAAGAATAAGAATCTTTAATTGTTAAATATTCACTATTTAGCGATAATGCCTCATGATCCAAAGCGTATTCATTAATAATCTCATTTAACTCTTCTGGCGTGATATCAATTAAATTTAACCAGTAGGAAAACATATTAAATTGACTGTCGTCACGGGAATTAACAATTAAATCTAAACAAGAATATTCCCGGTTAAAATAAGAAGAATGGTTTTCTAAATAATAAGACGATAAAAAGTTATATAAATAATCATAAGAATAATATACTTTTGGATAATTTAAAAAAGAAAACTCATCGATGACTCCACAGACGACAAATTCAAGATTAAAAGATGCTAAATCATTGATAGTTTTATTATTAGCAACATCTTTATTTTGAATATCGATGGTATTAGAAATATTAATCTTTTTACCTATAACTTCCTCTTTTGAAATATTTAATTTTTCTAGGAACATATCATTAACAAAAAGCGAATTATCCGCGCCTATAGGCTCATCAAATTCTAAGTGCTTTTGAGAGGAAGAATTATTTAAAAAATATGGATATACATATGTCTCATCAATAATTTTTTCTTGATAAATAATAACGCTTAAAGGATTAATAAAATAAGAAAGATTTTCTTTAATCTCAACGTTGTTAGGTAAAATAGTACTAAGTTCCTCTTTACTAGGTCTAACTTGTCTAGTAAGCAATAAAGAAGATGACTCAATTCTTTGATAGGTCTCTTTACTTATTGTGGCAAAATTATATAAAAGCGTATCTTTTATATTTTCTTCAGTCGAAATATTGACGCCATTAATAAAACCAACAGAGAAAAGAATAAATGAAAACGCTAAGAAGGTACTTATCACAATCAAAATATTTTTAAGTTTATCTTCCTTAAGTCTCGTTAGTAAGACCGGTTTTAAAGATAACAAATTATGGTTAATTTTAGTTTTATTATTGAAACATTTTAGTTGATTTTTGATGGTATTTTTATTCAAAACTTCATTAATATTTCCGTTATTTATCTCTAAAATAATATCCGCATAACTCTTTAAAAGTTCAAAATTATGCGAGACGACAATAACCAATTTATCTTGCGAAAAATCTTTTAAATAGTTTAAAAGGTCTATTGCTGTATGTTTAGGGATAGCACCAGTTGGCTCATCAGCTAAAATGATATCGGGGTTTTTACTTATTGCTCTTAAAAAAGATATCCTCTGTTTTTCACCTCCAGAAAGATATTTCACCTTCTTATTTTTTAAATAAACCAAATTAAATCTATTAAATAAAGTATCAATATTAGAATCAACATTATCATCTAATAACGCTCCTAATTTAACATTTTCAATCGCCGATAAGTTTTCTAACAAATTGTAATGTTGAAAAAGAATGGAAATGTTGCTTTTAAAATATTGGTATTTTTCATCACTAGAAAAATCCTTTAAAGATTTATTATGAAAATAGACATCTCCACTATCTGGTTTATCAATACCTAAAATTAAATTTAATAAAGTTGATTTACCACATCCCGATTTACCATAAATAAAAATCAAACCAGAAGGAGGAAAGTCGTAATTGATATTATTTAATATGACATGTTCTTGATTGTTGATTTTATATTTTTTCGTAAGATTTTTAATTTGTAGAAAATTCATCACTATTAATATAGTGAGAAATTTTTCTTTTAGTCCGAATTATTACTTTTTGAAACAATTCTTTTCAGTCGATAATTAAAATTATCGCGAGATATCATCAAAACATTTCCACAACCTAAACATTTAATTTTTAAATCAGCTCCAAGACGAACAATTTGAAACAACTTTGAATGTTCCTTACAAGGGTGAGGTTTTTTCAATTCGACGATATCATTTAAATTGTAAGCTAAATCTTTCATTAATATGGTTCATCTTCCATTTTAACAGCCGCAGGAATTTTTGGTAAACCTGGCATTGTTAAAATTTTACCAGTTAACGCTACCAAAAAATTGGCCCCAGCCGATAAGTTAATTTCTCGAATCGTTAGGGTAAAATCTTTTGGAGCACCTAAAACTAAAGGATCATCTGATAATGATTGCGGTGTTTTAGCCATGCAAATAGGAGTCTTGTCAAAACCCATTTTTTCGTATTCAGCTATTTGTTTTAAAGCAACATCACTATAAACTACTTCTTTGGCGCGATATATCTCTTTAGCAATAGTTTCAATCTTCTCTTTAATCGGTAAATTTGCATCATAAAGTGGCTGATAATGACTTTCTTCGGTCTTTAACATTTCAACAACATTCTTAGCTAAATCGATTGAACCTTCGCCGCCTTTTAAAAATCCGTCGAGAAAACTTACTTTATAACCATTTTTAATGCACCATTGTTCCAAAGCTTTAACTTCTTCAATATGATCGGATACAAAATGATTAATTGCAATGACAAAGGGGATATGAAACTTCTTTAAATTTTCAGCGTGAACACGAAGATTTTCGGATCCTTTAATCAATGCTTCAATATTGCATTTTTCACTATCTTCAAGTTTTGCTCCTCCATGCATTTTAAGTGCGCGAATAGTTGCAACTAAGACGGCACCATCACATTTCTTGTTTGCGTTAGGTAGACAAATATCTAAAAATTTTTCAGCTCCTAAATCTGCTCCAAACCCAGCTTCTGTCACTACGATATCGCCTAGTTTCAAAGCAAGTTTTAAAGCGATAATAGAATTGCAGCCGTGCGCAATATTGGCGAATGGGCCACCATGAACAATGACTGGATTGTTTTCAACAGTTTGAACTAAATTAGGTTTTAAAGCTTCGCGCATTAACTTCATTATCGCATGAGAAATTCTTAACTCCTCAAGCTTAACTGGGCGGTTATCAAAGGTATAAGCAACGATAATATTGTTAATTCTTCTTAAGAAATCTTTTTCATCATTCGATAGACATAAAATTGCCATTAGTTCACTAGCGACTGTTATGACAAAATGATCATCACGAGGTATTCCGTTACCCTCTCCTAATCCAATTTTGATATCTCTTAAGGCTCGATCATTCATATCGAGCGCGCGTTTCCAAACAACTTTATTAGGATTGATGTTTAATTCATTTCCTCGGAATATATGATTATCTATGATAGCAGATATTAAATTGATTGATGTTGTTAAGGCATGCATATCGCCTGTAAAGTGTAAATTTATTTCTTCTTTAGGTTCAATAGAAGCTAAACCACCACCGGTCGCCCCTCCTTTAATTCCAAAAACCGGGCCTAATGAAGGCTCGCGTAATGTAAGCATAACATTTTGACCGATTTTAGCTAAGCCTTCAGTCAAAGCAATGCTAGTTGTCGTTTTACCCTCGCCAGCTTTTGTAGGAGTAATAGCTGTAACGAGCACCAGTTTTCCATCTTTTTTATTTTTCAATTTTTCATATAATTCCATATTGATTTTACCTTTATAAAATCCGTATGGTTCTAAATATTCAAGTGGTATATTTGCACCTATTGCAATATCAGAAATTTTCTTAAGCATAAACATAACCTCCAAAACTAAAACAATTATAAAACTTGTAATTGTCGATAACTATAAAATAATTAATTACTTTTTATTAAGCGATAAAAGACGTGTTCGGCAATCAATGATCCGGCTCGTAACGGAACAAAAATAATTGAAGAAATATCATCTTCTTTTTTTATCAAAGGTTCTTCAATAGAAAAAACAGTATCTATTTTAGAAATATCGAGATGGTTATCTTTAAATAATTTTCGCATTCTTTTTGCTAATGGATCATTATATGTTTGATTTAAGTTTTTAATCATCACTTTAGAAGAATCTTTTCTTAAACCCATTCCAGCACTCACAATTAAAGGAACGCTGTGTTTTAAAGAATATTTTGCAATCTCTAATTTTGCATTTAAATCGTCAATTGCATCAATTATATAATCAATATTAAAAGCAGCCACGCGCTTAGTAAATTCACAATCAACGCGACAATTTAAAGCAACAATATTGATATCAGAAGAAATTTTTAATGCATATTCTTTTGCGACATCAACTTTATAGCAACCTAAATTAGATGTATCATATAAAATTTGACGGTTTAAATTACTAATATCAACTCGATCAAAATCGATGAGAATAAAGTTTTTTATTCCGCTACGCAATAAGGAGATAAAAGAAGCGCCGCCTACACCGCCTAATCCAGCAATTAAAACAGTTTTATGTTCTAAAATATTTAATTCTTCTTTACTAATTATGCCATTTAATCGCGTTAAATATTCATTCATTTTCTAACCCTAAATAAAAATTAAAAATATCATCAACAGAATTATAATAATGTAAAGATGAAAATTGATGATTTAAATAAGTATATTGTCTTTTAATATAGTTGCGAGTGTGTCGCTTAATTAACTCAATAGCGGCATTTATATCACCATCTAAGTCAAATGCATTAAATAATTCTTTATAACCAATTGCTTGAAAAGCTCTTAATGAGGAAGGATAATTTATGTAAAGATTTTTTACTTCCTCAATTAAGCCGCTATTAATCATTTGATCGACACGTTCGTTCGCGCGTTTATATAAGTCATCACGCTCAAAAAGTGGAGCAAAAAAATATATATCTCGATAAATCGGTTGATGATTCTGCTTAGCAAGAATTGATGTTTTAGTTGAGCCACTACTATAACAAATTGTTAATGCTCTAATTAATCTTTTGCGATTATTAAGGTGAATCTTTTCAGCTTCAAGAGGATCGATTTCTTTCAATTTATTTAACAATTCAATATTCGATAAAGATTGAAGTTCTTCAATTAATTCTTCTTTAACTTCTTCCTCGTTAAACTCATAATCATATAGCCCTGAACGAATATAATTTAATGACCCACCAACAATAATTGCGTTTTTATTTTTTTTAGCTAAGTTAGCTAAACATTCCCTTAAGTCTTTTTGGTATTGAAAAGGTGAATATTCATCGCTAATTGAAACAAACGAATAAAGATGATGAGGCACTTCTTTGAAATAATTTTCATTAGGTTTAGCGACACCAATATTTAATTCTCGATATATTTGAAAAGCATCGCCGTTAATAATTTCGGCATTAATTTTTTTAGCAAGTTGATAAGCGGTCTCGCTTTTATTTGTCGCTGTTGGTCCTAAAATAACAAATATTTTCATTCTTCCAAAATTTCTTTAATCATTCTTAAAAGATCATTAACTTCTTCCTTCACACGATTAAAATTGACAACTAATGGATGGGAATTATAAGAGTTTAAAGCACTTCTATATTCGTCAATTAAATCTTTATTTTTACTATTTTTACATAATTTTCTCTGCAAATCCTTAATATTTTTATCTAAGCCTAATAATTCTTCATTATTTTGTATCTGCGATTTTAAATAAAAATATTCTTTTACTTCAGGCTCATTAAAAAGCTGTTCCTTAACTTTATTTAAAGCACTGGCTACCTTCTCATCCATTTACTAATTCTCCAATCATAGAATAAACGTGAGAAGTAATAATTTTTACATTAACAATTTGGCCAATTAGGGATGAATCTCCTTGAAAGTGCACTAATACATTGTCTTCAGTATGACCTGAAAGCATCGTTTCATCGCGTTCGCTTATTCCTTCAACTAAAACTGTATAAACTTTACCGATCATTTTATCAGTATAAGCAACAATATTTTTTTCTAAAGTTTCTTTTAACATTTTAAAACGGCGTACTTTTTCTTCGTACTCAACATTATCTTGAATAGTCGCTGCGTAAGTATGCTTTCTAGGAGAATAAATAAAGGTGAAAGCGGAAGAAAAATTAACTTCTTCAACAAGCGATAAAGTCTCTAAAAACTCTTCATAAGTTTCATTTGGAAAACCAACAATAATATCAGTAGATAAATGCAAATTAGGTATATTTTTACGAAGTTTTTTAACTAAATCGAGGTAAAATTCTCTTGTATAATGGCGATTCATTTCCTTAAGAATTTTATTGCTTCCAGCTTGAACGGGGAGATGAATGTATTTGACAATATTATCGTATTTAGCAATTACATCAATTAATTCATCATTAAACATGGAAGGATACGATGTTAAAAATCTTAAACGAGGTATTTTTAGTTTTGCAACTTCTTCTAATAGATGAGCGAAAGAGGAACCATCATTTAAATCGCTGCCATAAGAATTGACATTCTGACCTAACAAAGTAATTTCTTTATAGCCATTATTAACTAAAAATTGACATTCTCTTAAAATATCTTTTTCTAACCTACTTCTTTCTTGGCCGCGAGTAAAAGGCACGACACAATAGGAACAAAAATTATTACAACCATAAGTTATATTGACGAAAGCTTGAAAATTGTTTCGACGATAATCAGGTAAATTTTCAATAATGTTTTCGCTAAAGGAAGGAACATCTATAATCATTTGGTTAGTCGATAAATAGCGATCTAGAATATTTAAAATGTTAGAAACATTATGTGTTCCAAAAATAATTGAAACATAGGGAAATTTGTTTTGTATTTCCCTCACGCTTTCTTCTTGCATCATCATACAACCACAAAGACAGATAATAAGGTTTTTATTCTTATTCTTTAGCGCTTTAAAGATACCAAGATGGCCCTTTACTTTTTGTTCAGCGTTTTCGCGCACCGCACAAGTATTAATAATTAATATTTGAGCCTTTTCATAATCGTCTAAACGCATAAAACCAGCTTTAGTTAATAAAGCCGAAATAACTTCTTCATCCCGATAATTAGCTTGGCATCCTAATGTTTCGATATAAAAAGTTTTTTTAAAGGGAAATCGCGTTAAAGATTTAGGAATGATAAAATCATCATAAACGAAATCGACTGTTCGCCCTCGTTTAAGCTCTTCTTTATATGAAGGTAATAAATAACAATTCGCTTTATCGTTCATAATCTACTTTTGTTATTTTCTCTATCTTAACACATTTTAAAGTAGTTTCATCAAATTCTAAATAAACGCCCGATAAAAGTCCTACGCCATTCTTATTTAAAGTAAAAGGGGAATTATTACCATAAATCGTTTTATTGATGACCGATTCCCGGTTGAAACCTAAAACGCTATTAAATTCACCGTTCATTCCAATATCACACATAAATGCGGTACCATTATCCAGTATGCGTTCATCGTTAGTTTGAACATGCGTGTGGGTACCTAACACTGCTCCAACCTTCCCATCATATACATATCCAAAACATATTTTTTCAGAGGTGGCTTCAGCGTGATAATCAATAATATTTAAGTAATTATCATCGTCTTCATCTAAAACATTTTTTAATGATAAATAAGGATTAGAAATATCAACATTCATAAAGGCGCTTCCAATAATATTAAAAACGCGCACTTTAATACCACTAACTTCCTTAATAACAAATTTATTACCGCCAATATCATCGATAAGATTTAAAGGTCGAACCAAATAATCTGCTTCATCAATATAGTCATATATTTCTTTTTTTGAATTATAATGATTACCCAAAGTAAGAACATCGATGCCGCACCCTATTAATTCATCATAGTGAGATTTCGATAGACCTTTCCCATGAGTGGCATTTTCAGCATTAGCAATAATTAAATCAGCGTTATATTTTTCTTTTAATAACGAAGCATATTTTTTAACTACTTCACGACCTATCTTGCCAACAATATCCCCAAGAAAAATAATTTTTAACATTACTTAGCCGTTTCTATCGCGCGATATTCTCGAATGACTGATACTTTAATTTGACCAGGATAAGTCATTTCATTTTCAATTCTCTCTTTGATGTCTCGCGCCATTTTAAAGGCGGTTAAATCATCAATCTTATCTGGCATGACCATAACGCGAACTTCACGCCCAGACTGAATAGCATAACTTTGATAAACGCCATCATATGAATTACAAATTTCTTCTAATTTTTCAATGCGCTTAATATAATTTTCCAAAAGTTCTGAACGTGCACCAGGTCGAGCAGCACTTAAGGTATCTGCCGCCCCAACTAAATTAGAAATTATAAATTTGGATTCAACATCGCCGTGATGTGATTCAATAGCGTTAATAACTACTTCGGGTTCGCCAAATTTCTTAGCTAAACGTGAACCTAATTCAACATGGCTACCTTCTTGTTCAAAATCAACAGCTTTTCCAATATCATGAAGCAATCCTGCTCGACGCGCTAAATTTTGATCTAAACCTAATTCAGCAGCCATAATACCAGCTAAATAAGCGACCTCCATTGAATGGTCGTAAGCGTTTTGACCATAACTTGTTCTAAATTTTAATCTACCAATATATTTGAGTAATTCCTTATTAATTTTAGGAAGACCTAATTTAAACGCTGCTTCTTCGCCAGCTTTTTGAATAGTTGAATCGATATCAGCTTTAACTTTATTTACTACCTCTTCAATGCGACCTGGTTGAATACGACCATCTTTAATTAATAATTCAAGCGCTTGTCGAGCAATTTCACGGCGAACAGGATTAAAACAAGAAACAGTAATAACTTCAGGTGTATCATCAATAATTAAATCAACACCAAGAATTTGTTCTAAAGAGCGGATATTACGTCCCTCGCGTCCGATGATGCGACCTTTCATTTCATCGTTTGGTAAGGCGACAACTGAAATCGTATGTTCGCTGACAGCATCTTGAGAAAAGCGGTTAATTGCTAAAGATAAAATTTCATTGGCTTTAGCTTCAACTACAGCTTTTGCCTCATCTTCTTTGTTTTTGATGTAAGCAGTAATTTCTTGTGACATTTTGCTTTCAACCCGCTCAAAGATTACATCGCGAGCTTCGTTGACAGATAGCTGAGCAACTTTTTCTAATTCTACGATGATTGAATCAATTTTTTGCTGAAGAAGATTCTCTTTTTTATCGCATTCTTTCAATCGACGATTTAATGTTTCGTTTTTTTCTTCAATCGCGTTCTCTTTTTGTAATAATTGAGCATCGCGACGATCGATATTGTTTTCCCTTTGCAAGAGCTTATTTTCCATTTGTTGATATTCAGTCTTTCGTTCTTTAATTTCTTTTTCAGCCTCTTGCTTTAATTCAAAAACTGCTTGCTTGGCGTCTAATTGAGCATTCTTTTTAATTTGCTCAGCCCTTAACTCAGCGTTTTTAATAATTTTTTCAGCTTCATTTTTTGCAACTTTTTTCTTAATAATTGGTATGCAATAAATAATTATCCAAGTTATAACTGCCGCAAGGATAATACAAACGACAATCATTAAATAGTGATACCACTCCATTATCATATAAAATCCTCCAATTTATGTTAATTTAAAGTCACAGAAAAAATTTTCTTTTATTAATAATAGACACTAAAATAGATTTCGAAACATATATATAAATTCTATTTAAAGGTTTAGATCATAAGATAAATCTATGACTTTAAGTATCTCTAATAGATACATAATTATTTTAACTAAAATAAATAGATAATTAAATATATTTTTTTATTATCAGAACATAATAAAATGAATGAGAAAAAAATATCTAGATTTCGCTAGAAAAGAGTGCAAAACCCAGATATTTTTTATTTATTTTTTTTCGCCTGTTTTAATTAGTTCAACCAAACTTGTAAAAACATCGGGATTATTTTCAATAAATTCTTTGGCTTTTTCACGACCCTGACCGATGCGGTTAGCGTCATATTCATACCAAGAGCCACTCTTTTTAATATAACCATATTCAGTTGCTAAATCTAAAACTTCAGAAACTTTTGAAATTCCTTTGCCATAAATTATATCGACATGACAAGCTTTAAAAGGTGGTGCTACTTTATTTTTGACAACTTTAACATTAACAGTATTACCGATAATATTTGAACCGTCCTTAATCGCTTCGCTACGACGAATATCAAGTCGAACAGAGGCATAGAATTTTAAAGCTCGACCACCAGTAGTAGTCTCAGGATTGCCATAAATAACACCAACTTTTTCTCGCAATTGATTAATAAAAATTACGGTGCATGAATTGCTGTTTAAAATACCAGCTAATTTGCGCATGGCTTTTGACATCATTCTAGCTTGAACACCAACTTGATTATCGCTCATTGTACCATCAATTTCACTTTGAGGCACTAAAGCCGCCACACTATCAACAATAATTAAATCAATCGCTCCACTATTAGCTAACATCGCAACAATTTCTAAAGCCTGTTCACCGCTATCTGGTTGCGACAAAATTAATTCATCAATGTTAACACCCAAATTTTTAGCATATAAAGGGTCAATAGAGTGTTCAGCATCGACAAACGCAGCCCGACCGCCAATCTTTTGACATTCGCTAATCGCATGTAGTGCCAATGTTGTTTTACCACTACTTTCAGGACCATAAATCTCAATAATGCGACCTTTTGGATATCCACCAACACCTAAGATATTATCGATGAGAAGTGAACCAGAAGGAATAACATCCACATCTACATATGGTCTTTCACCTAACTTCATGACGGAACCTTTGCCATAGGTCTTTTCAATATTTCTAAGTGCTTCATTCAAAGCGTCAAGACGATTCGAATCTTCTATTTTACTCATTAAAATTACCTCCACTATTTAAATAGTAAAAAATTTATTAAAATGTCCGAATTAAAATATAGATTCAATTGTTTTAATCAAAAAATCAATCATGATAAAAGTAGTTTCCTGGCGAATTTGATTGCGTTCACCTTTTAAATTAAGTGGCAATCCCCATGTATAATCTTTTCCCATAATTGAAATATAAATCATTCCAACAGGTTTATTGTCAATATCGCTAGTAGGTCCGGCGTTACCAGTAACAGAAATACAAAAATCCACATCGAGAATTTCTCTTCCTCGATATGCCATTTCCGAAGCTACTTCATAGGATACAACGCCGTTTTTCTCAATCGTTTCTTTGTTAACATGGCAGACATTTTCTTTAACAAGGGGCGAATAAGTCACCAACGAGCCTTTAAAAATTTCGCTTGCGCCATTAATTGAAGTAATTTCGCTAGCAAACATTCCTCCTGTCATCGACTCAACACTACCAATCGTCAATCCTTTTTCTTTAAGTAAATTAACCAAATAACTAGCTCGTGATTTCATTGCTTTTTCTCCTTTAGAACTTCCCGATTTTTATATACATATATGATACCACTAAGAAGAGACAAAACTGTAGTGATATACATTAATATATTTGAAATTTTTAAAGCTTCGGGCCAAGAAGCATCGAAATATGAAAATGGCCAATCATTTAATAGTAAAAAAGGAATTGTTATCATTTGAGCAACTGTTTTAGCTTTCCCAAATATGTTAGCAGCAATAACAATTTTCTTTTGTACAGCAATTAATCTTAACGCGTCAACTACTAAATCTCGCGCTATCATGATGATTACAAAAATAAACATCAGGTTTAAAACTTCTTGATTGGGGGCAAAAGAGGGCTCAATGCATAAAAAAATAAAAATAGAATTAACAAGTAACTTATCAGCAATTGGATCAAGAAATTTTCCTAAATCGGTAACCATATTGTATTTTCTAGCAATATAACCATCGACAAAATCGCTCAATGCTCCAATAACAAAAACGATGCAAAGCGCTAAGTAAAGCCAATTTATATTCGAATTACCTACATTAGGAATTACCAAATCAGGAATACACGATAGAACGAATAAAGTTATTATCATTAAAGCGATAAGAACAATTCGCGAAAAGGTAATTTTAGTTGGTAAATTCATTTTTCCTCCTGAGTACCGACCCGATAAGCCATGTTTTGTCAAAGGGCGATAATTTATCTATGCATAAGCATGCTACCTTCGATTCATTTCTCTAGGTAACTTCCCCTACCAAATTTGGGTTTCTCGCTTGTGGGGTTTACCACGTTCCACCTTATCATTTCTAATAAGCTCGTCTCTATGGCACTTTATGAGATACATCATAGCTATTGCCTTAGACTTCTCTCGCCGTTATGTGCTCCCACATACCTAATGTTATTTTTTCCATTAGCACAATCACTATAGACATCGCAGTCTATGCGAGCATGGACTTTCCTCTAGTAAAAACCAGTAATCGCCTGGGTCGGAGGTTATTTAATTTTAGAAGGGTCAATGCCATGTTGGTAAAGAGCGTTTTCTAATTCTTTAATGCGCTTTAATAAATCTATATTCGATTTATTTATTGGCGAAGAATAATCTTCAAGACCCTCAAAACGCTTTTTATATTGTGAATTATCAATTTCTAAATTCTTGTTCTTTTCTTTTAATTCAGTAACAAGAGTCTCTAAATCACGAATATAATTGACAGCTTCATAGCGGAACTTTTCATAGTAAGAATAATCAGCTATTACTTCATCGAGTAAATTATCTACTTGATAAGCATTATAACCCTTAACATCTTTTTCAAAGACAACTTCTAGAAGAGTAGATGAAGTATGATTGATTTTCTCTGCCATGATATTCCTTCTTAATTATATTAAATAAAATTAACTTTGCATAAACTTTTTATAAAGTAGTATTCTTATTTTTAAGAATAAGCAATTGCATTTTTTAAAAAATAGTTATAATTATTCCGTATGAAAGAACTAACAAATATAATTAAAAATTACAAATGTCTCTGTTTTCTTGATTTAGAAGGTACGCAATTTTCCCACGAAATGATTGCAATAGGAGCCATTTTAGTAACATGTAATAAGAAAAACGAAATTAAAATTTCTAAAAAACATTACTACACTTTAGTAAAATCAAAAAATAAAGTTGGTCCTGTTGTAACTAAATTAACAAATATAACTGATGAGATGCTGAAGAAATCAGGCATTCCTTTTCGCAAAGCGATGGAAGGATTGAAAAAATATTTAGGATTGAATGTAAATAAAACTTTATTTATCACTTATGGAAATCATGATTTACGCATCATTAATCAATCGCTTCAATATAATATGGACGCAAATAATGAACTAGCAAAAGTAATTCTCGCTCATTATTTAAATTTCGAAGAGTTTGCTGCTAAATATATCCGCGATGAAAATAATAATATTTTATCAGTAACTAATTTATTGAAAGTATTTAACATTGAATTTCAAGGAGAGAAACATAATGCATTAGCGGATACTTATAATCTAATTATGATTTTTCAAGCTTTTTTACAAGAAAAAGACATCGTCTTTAGTCGTTATAAACAAGCATTAAAACAAAACAAGCATTTGCCATCACCGCTTTTAAATGTTATTAAAGACTTAAGTGAAGGTAAAGCGGTTACACCTACAATATTTGATAAATATATTTATGAGGCGATTAAATGATTAATTATCCTGGTGGAATAAATAAAAAGCATTATCAAGAAAAAAAGAGACGAATCGTCTCAAAAAATAGCGCTGCTAATCGCGGGATGAGTTTAGAAGATAGCATTAACCAATCAAACGAGTTTTATGCTGAAATGGACCGGGCTTTAATTCTAAAAAGACCAACGCCCATCAATGTTGTAAAGGTAGATTATTCGCGCGGAGCCTTAATTAAAGAAGCATATTTTGAAAAGCAATCAACAACTGATTATAACGGGATATATAAGGGAAAATATATTGATTTCGAAGCTAAATCAACGCATTTAAAAACATCTTTCCCCTTGAATAATATTACTTCTCATCAAATTGAACATTTAAAGGGAGTAATCCGCCATGGCGGAATCGCTTTTTTTATTATTGAATTCGAAATTCAACAGCAAGCATTTTTAATCGACGCTCAATATGTAATAACTTTTATTAACGAAAATAAAAGGAAATCAATCCCTTATCTAGATATAGTGAACAATGGGATTGAGATTAAAAAATCATACCGGCCTGCATTATTATATTTAGATGCAGTAGATAAAATGTATTTTGATAAAATTATTTAGCTTTTGCACAAAAATATTTGCAAAAATCCTTTAATTTGCAACAATTGCAATTCGGCTTTTGTGCCTTGCATATGTGTCGACCAAATTCTATTAATTGATGATTGATTAATTTTAAATTTTCGCCTAAAAAATATTTTACTAATTTCTTCTCTGTTTTAATGACATCATCATTTTTCTTTACTAGGCCTAGGCGATGAGCAATGCGATAAACATGGGTATCGACTGCTAAAAAATTAGCATTATATAATTCTGCTAAAACGACATTTTTAGTTTTATTTCCAACGCCAGGTAATGTTAATAAATAGGTTGAGTCATTAGGGACATAATCATAGTGATCATCGACTAATTTCGAAGCAATCTCAATAACATTATTAGTTTTAACCTTAGCTAGTCCTAGGCTCTTAATTATCCCGTAAATATCATCATATGAGGCTTTTGCTAAACTATTTAAAGTCGGAAACTTCTGGAATAAGATGAGGGTAACTTTATTAACCGCCTCATCACTTGTTTGGGCACTTAACATTGTCGCAATCAAAAGTTCATAATCTTTTTGATAGTTTAAAGAGCAACAAGCGTTAGGAAATAATGCTTTTAAATAATTGAGCAAATAATTTTTATCAATCATCTATCCATTTTACTTTAGCAATTTTTAATGTTTCTTCTAAATTTTTGTCCCAATTGTCACTGACGCTTGTATATCCAGTCTTATCAATATCTTCTCTAGCTTTATAAGAAAGCAAAACTTTGTCCACGGCTTTAATCGACAAACGTTTATTATTCATGCGAATTTCTTTAATTGCATTTAAAATATCTTCATCTTTATATCCACTATCAATCCAATCTTGAATCAAGGAGAATTCAACGGGTGAAAGCGGTCTTTTCAATTCTTTTTCAAAAACAGCATAGATGTTTTGCAAATAAGCACTCTTATTTTTATCGTCATCTAAGTTCTTGTCCTTTTTAAACGCTTCCTCGAATAAATTAAATAATTTTTCCCTAAGTGGTTTTAAAGAAAATTTCATTCCTTTTTTTGTGTCAAACGCTAATAGACCATCATTGATTAATTTGACTAGGCATTTATCAATGTAATCGGATGTCAAATTCATTTTTAAAGATAATAATTCTGCCGTAATCAATTTATTTTTTTGTCCTAGCAATAAATCAATCATTAAAATAATCATAACTTCATCTTCCTTAAGATGAATTTTTTTATAATATTCTAGTAACAAGTAGCGGAAATCTAAAGCTTCCATTTGATTGTATTTCATATCTAAAATGATAGCACAGATGATTGTTTTATAAAATAAAAGATTGTCGCTTTTTTGCGACAATCTGTTAACTTTCAAATGATGTGAGACTTTTTAGTCCTTGCTCACCTCTTATTTTAATTAAATCGTTTTTAAGTTCAATTTCTATTTCGTTTGGAGTCTTACATTTAAGGATAAATCTAGGCATGTTGTTATATCTTTTATTCCA
>CASFSG010000056.1 GCA_949297305.1 uncultured bacterium | reverse complement strand
CTAATGGCGGAGCAAGGGGGATTCGAACCCTCGCACCGGTTACCCGATCTAACGGTTTAGCAAACCGTCCCCTTCGGCCTCTTGGGTATTGCTCCGTGCGATAGATAGATTATAACATCTATAAATAAATAGCAAGATTTATTTTAGGCTGAGATATGCTTCTTTAATTGAGTTCATCGAAGAAACAAGTTGATTAATTTCATTTTCACTAAAGGGAGGATATAAAACCTCATTAACCCCGTGATAATTTATAATGCAAGGCAAGGATAGATAAATATCATTTATTTTGCCGTCAAAAGCATTAGTTAAATAACTAGAGACGGTAAAAACAGAATTTTCGTTATTATAAATTGCTTCGATAATGCGAGTAGAGGCTAAAGCGATGCCATAATATGTCGCGCCTTTCTTTTTGATGATTTCATAGGCAGAATTTTTAACTTCATTAGCGATATTTAACATCCGTTTTGCACCATTATCATTGCATTTCCCACATTTTTTACAAAAATTCTTTAAAGGAATACCAGCGATTGAAGCAGTTGAAAAAGAAGCTACTTCACTATCGCCATGTTCGCCGATAATATAAGCATGAATTGAACGAGGATCAATTTTAGTCTCTTCGCCGAGGAGATATTTTAAGCGAGCGCTATCTAAAACGGTCCCCGTTCCAATGACTCTATTGGGGGAAATATTTAATGTTTTAAAAGTATATAAGGCTAATAAATCAACTGGGTTACTCGCGACCAAAATAATTGCTTCCTCATTAAGATAAGGTTTTAAACTAGCAATGATACTTTCAAAAATTTTAACATTACGGCCTAAAAGTTCTAAACGTGTTTCACCTTCTTTTTGATTAACTCCAGCTGAAATAATAATGACATGCGCATCAACGATATCACAATAATCACCAGCGTAAACTTTTTTTGCGCTACTTAAGGCTAAACCATGCGATAAATCAAGCGCATCACCACTAGCCTTATCTTTGTTTAAATCAATGATAACAATTTCGTTAATTGAACTATTAATGCATAAACTAAAGGCTAATGAAGATCCGACAAAACCATCACCTATAATCGCTACTTTTCTTTTTTCCATTTTTTTGCCCCTCTTTTAATATAAATTATTTTAACCTAAAACTAAAATAATTTGCTTAAACATAAAAAGCTAGCAGATGCTAGCTAATATCTAAGAAAGGGTTTGAGAAGATTGGAAGAGGGGATTTTTATGCACAAGCTTCCTTAGATACTTAAAGTATAAGAAAAACTAGTAAAAGCTATTCTCAAATTAATAGGCTTTAGCGAACAAAACAACTTTGTTAGCTTTTTTCCCACAGCAAACGCACTTATCATCATACGCGTGTTGATCAAATGGTAAACAGCGAGCAGTCATTTGATAATCCTCTTTAATTTTATTTTCGCAGTTAACATCACCACACCACATCGCTTTAGCGTATCCGCCATGATCAGCCACTTCTTTTAGTTCCTCATAATTACGAACTTCTTTAATATGTGAATTTAAGAATTGATGCGCTTTTTGATACATTTCTTGGTGAATAAGTCTAAGCAAACCCTCGACATTATTCACCAAATCTTTTTCACTTGAAGACTCCTTTTTGCCATCGTTACGTTTGACTAACACATAACAATCTTTTTCAATATCGCGAGGACCGACCTCTACTCTTAAAGGCACACCTTTCATTTCGTATTCAGAATATTTCCATCCAGGAGTATGGTCACTTTCGTCTAGTTTAACTCTAATACCAGCCTCCTTTAATATTTTTAATAATTCATGAGCCTTTTTTAAAACTTCAGGTTTTTTCATCATAATCGGCACAATAACAACTTGAATTGGGGCAACTAGTGGCGGTAGAACTAAACCATTATCATCCCCGTGTACCATAATAAGAGCACCAATAAGACGAGTAGAAACACCCCAACTAGTTTGATAAGGGGTTGCTAATTTATTGTCGCGACCCAAATAGGAAATATTAAAAAATTTCGCAAATTTATCACCAAAATAATGGGTTGTACCAGCTTGAAGAGCTTTGCCATCATGCATCAAAGCTTCAATACCGTAAGTTTCTTCGGCACCAGCAAATTTCTCCTTATTGGTTTTGATACCTTTTGAAAAAGGAATTGCCAAAACATCGCGACCGAGTTTATCGTATACCTCGAGCATCTCTAAGGCATTATGGCGCGCCTCGTCTTCCCTTTCAAACATCGTATGGCCTTCTTGCCAAAGAAATTCACTGCCGCGCAAAAAGGGACGAGTAGTTTTTTCCCATCGAACAACTGAACACCATTGATTATAAATTTTTGGTAAATCGCGATAGGAAGAAATAATTTTGGCATAATGTTCACAAAATAGCACTTCGCTAGTTGGACGCACAATTAAGTGATCTTCAATTTCATCTTTGCCACCGATTGTAGCAATGAGTGTTTCAGGAGCAAAACCCTCAACATGCTCTTTTTCTTTATTGAATAAAGATTCTGGGATTACTAAAGGCATATAGACATTTTCAACACCGAGCGATTTAAATTTAGCGTCTAGTTTTTCTTGGATTAATTCCCAAATGCGATAGCCATAGGGACGATAAATAATAAAGCCTTTTACCGATGAATAATCCATAAGTTCAGCTTTTTTACACACATCTGTATACCATTTAGCAAAATCTACATCACGAGGAGTAATTGACTCATTTTTATTTTCCATATCGATATATCCTTTCTTTATAACATCGCTTTAATTTTTGAACTATTTTTATCAGGAATTGGAAGAATCATTTCTTCACTAGGAGCAATAATTTCACCAGATATTAAAGATACACCAATCTTCACCATCAATTCAACCGAACTCCAATTCATTAAATCGCTGATGATGATCGGATGATTATAAGATAATAATTTTTCAATTAATCCGTGAAGTTGAATACGCGCGCGTGAAGAATTTTTTAATGCGCTTGTTAATAAGCCACCAATGACAAAAAAATCAAATAGATCATAAACTTTCTGCGTAAGGTTTAAATCTCTCTCATTAATTAGTAAGGCAACTTCATAGCCTTTTACTCTGAATGTTCTAACATCATTAATCATTTCATCCTCATTATTTTCAAAATTAAGTAAATCATTACTATCTAATAGAATGACAAGGTGAGTTTCTTTAATCTTTGAAATATGAGATAAAGATTTAATTACATGAGGTTTTTCCGATAACCTAATCGGAAAGAATAATCTTAATGAATCGTTTTGCTTTTGATTATTGAAACGCGAAATGACATTTGTTGCAATCGTTGCAAATAATTCTTTATCATCTTCCGTGCGATATGCATATTCTTTTAATTCATCAATCGAATCAAAAAACGTTCCATCTGGAGTTGGAAAAGAGAAATATCCCAAGGTTTTCTTTTTATCAACATTATAAATAGGCCGAAAGAGATATTTAATTTTCTTATCACGAATGAGACGTTCAACTTCGCTGCGATATTGGTTTTCACCTAAATCGATTGAACGCATTCCTTCTTCATACATGAGGCAAAACTCATCTTCTTCTTTAGCCATATTTGCCATCTCTATAGATTTTTTAATCAACTCTTCGTGATTATGGGGAAATAATTTGTTCTCCACTACCCCAACAGTATATTCAATATTATCGTTATAAGAATTTAGAATAAGAAAACGATTGATTTCTTCTTTGACGGCATTAATGAGCGACATAGCGTGTGAGCGAAGGTAACTATGCAAATCAAAAATAATAAATTGATTATCTGAATAAAAGAAGACGAGGCGCGATTGTGTTACATAACTAAGTAATATATCTTTGATTTTGATAAAAGCCACTCGCGTAAAAGAATCATTTTCATAGCGGCCTCTTTTTTGTGTAAAACAAAACGCGAAAGTCAAACCGCGATTTAGTGAATTATTCAAAAGAGCTCTTGAGATTTTTTCTTCGCTTGAAGGAATTTGACGAACGTTTTTAGAAGAAACTTTTTGAGCGCCTGATTTAAATAAATAGCTTTCTAGATGCAAGATTTGATTTTTACGATCAATTTTTTGAATTTGCAATAAGGAATAATACTTTTTTTGCGATTTAGAGACCATAACATTAATTTCCAAATAAGAAGGCGGGTTTTCGTTATTGTCCATCAATTTAGATATCCATTCAATTAATTTTTCTCTTTCACTAGCGGGAAATTGATTATAGAATTCGGTAACGGTCGAGGTTCTTTTTTTGTTGATGGAAGCGCGGTTAAAAAAGATGACATGATCATTTTTAATATCGATAGCAAAAACGCGCATCGAGTTAGAACTTTCTTGAATTCTTTCTTTAAATTTTTTCGACTTATAAATCGAAATACTAAAAA
>CASFSG010000055.1 GCA_949297305.1 uncultured bacterium | reverse complement strand
AGCAAGAACATCTTTAATCTCTTTACGTTCAAAGAACTTAACTCCACCATAAATAGAATAAGGAATATTGTTCGAAATTAATTCTTTTTCAAAAGGCAATGTTAAATAAGCAGCCCGATATAAAATAGCAATGGTTGGATTATTATCACGATGCTCTTTTAAAATGTTTTTAATATTATCAATAACATACTGAGCTTCTAACTCTTTCGAAAATGCTAAAAAGGTATTAACGCATCCGTTCTCTTTATTATTGGTAAATAAATCTTTTGGCACTCGTTTGTCATTTTTCTTAATTAGCGTATTGGCGACATCGAGAATTTGACGCGATGAACGATAATTTTCATTTAAAATAATCGTTTCAACATTTGGGAAAACTTTCACTAGATCTAATATGATGTTTTGATTAGCGCCCCTCCAAGTATAAATTGTTTGATCGGGATCACCCACAACATATAAATTAGTATCTTCATCCATTAATAGTTTTACTAGTTCATATTGAACATCATTTGTATCTTGAAATTCATCAATTAGGATATTTGTGATACTTTTGCGGCGTTTTTCTCTAACTTCTGGAAATTCTTTTAAAATCTTAATGCTATAGAGCAATAAATCATCAAAATCTAAAGATTGCGTACGATTTTTGTAATTTTCATAGGCGATAAAAAATCTATAACAATCCTTGGTAGTTTGATCATCGTCACTTTTAATTAAAATATCGTCAGGAAATTTACCTTGACATTTATTAGTGGCAATATACTGAGTAGCAATTTTAACTATGTCATCATTTTTTCTTAGGCCAAATTCAACCGCTATAGTTTTGATAATTTGATTTTGGTCATCTTCATCCAAGATTGTAAAGGTCGATGGATAACCTAAATGATATATTTCTTGCCTTAAAAAACGCGCGCAATAAGAATGAAAAGTAGAAACGCTTATTAGCGACGCATAGCCTCCTAAAATATGAGATACTCTCTCTTTCATTTCGTTGGCAACTTTATTAGTAAAAGCAATTGCAACAATCGATTGAGGATTGATGTTTTTCTCACCAATTAAGTAGGCAAGACGATATGTTAAGACGCGGGTTTTACCAGAACCAGCACCTGCAATAATTCTTAAATATTGGGCATTACTAGTTACTGCTTGATATTGTTGCTGATTAAGTAATTTTTTATAGTTCATAGCCTTTTTACCTAGTTTCATATTGTAGCATAAACCATCATTCCATTTAAGGCTATTTAAATAAATTTGCTGAGAAAATTAGATGTTTAGTTCATTTAAAATTAAGATATCCCCTGCGAGGTTTTTTTCGATAGTTTTATTATTAATTTTAATCAAAGAAGGATAACCAACAATATAAAGATTATCTAAAGAAGATATTCCAATCGTGCTCGAGATATTTTCGGCATATTTAATTCCGCGTGGTTCATTTAGAAAATAAATGTTTTGATGTTGTAATGCATAGGCAATTACTCTATCTTTTATTTCGTTACATACTGGACACCACGACGCATAAAAATAAATATAATATGTCAATTTATCAATGAGAAATATTTCTTCAAATGGAATAAAAAAGGAAGCAACATCTTCATAAGAATAGGATGTTTCATTAAAACTGTCCTCATTTCTAGATCCATCATAAGCAAAACTAGGAAAGACGGTAGAGGCACAACTATCGATACTTATAAGAGCAATTAAGCAAGGAAGAGCAAATAAAGTAATTTTCATACACATATTTAATAGAAAGAAAAATTTATTTTGTGTCGCTTAAAATAAAATTTTATAAAATTAAAGAGATGCAGTTATTTAAAAAGAAGGAAACAATTGTTCAAAACTTAACATTTATGGCTATTATGGCGGTAATTAATCTACTAATTGCTGTCTTAATTGCCTTCACTTCGTTTATTGCTGTTTTTTTAATTTTGTTTTTACCTTTAATTAACACTTTGGTGGCTTATTACACTAAGGCCCGCTATTATCCGATATATATTTTTGCATCACTTGGATTAACGATTGTTGCTACTTTGTGGAATATTGATACAACTATTTTTTATGTTTTGCCCTCTTTATTAATCGGATTTCTTTTTGGCTTATTTGCTAAGTTTAAAATTAATCCGACATTCACAATATTATTATCAGCTTTTATTGAATTGGGTTTTTACTACTTAAGCATCTATTTCGTCCACCTAATAAGTGGTGTTGATATCATTGAGTCGCTAGTAGATATTTTTAATATCGATATGGCTACGACTAAGATATATTTTCCAAGTATTTTACTAATTATCTCTTTAATTCAAATCTATCTTTCATATTTAATTATTTATAATGAATTTAAGCGCTTTGAAAAAGATTTGTTCCTAATTAAAGAGGGGAAAATAATTCAATATTTACTCGACTTAATCCTGGTTATTTTAATTATAATAGGTTATTTCTATAGTTTAACCTTCTCTTATATTGCATTGGTGACTTTTTATTATTTCGCAATTATTTCAATAATTATGGCAATAATGAATATTCAAAAAATTAAATTGATTATTTTTTCTTTTAATATTCTTTTAAGTATTTTTGTT
>CASFSG010000054.1 GCA_949297305.1 uncultured bacterium | reverse complement strand
AGACTCATCGGATACATTACTAATCTAGCAATCCTGCCGGTTCCTGAGTGCATGATTTTACTACGATCAATCGAAGTTGAGCCAGTAAGGATGAATAAACCAGTTTGATTAAGTTCGTCGACCTTCGCCCTCACTGCATCCCAAAGAATCGGTGCGACTTGCCACTCATCAATAAGACGCGGCTTTTCGCCTTGTAGTAACAAAGAAGGTTTAACCTCAATGGTCGCTAGATAAGATTTAAGCATGTCAGGATCTTGCATTTTTAAAACGCTTTTAGCGTGTCTAGTTGCGGTTGTGGTTTTACCAACCCATTTAGGACCAACAATTAAAATTGCCCCAACACTAGCAAGCATTTCAGATATTTTATGATCTAAGTAACGCGGAAAATATTCTTTCATATCATCATTTACCCTAATACATTAATAAGCAAAAATCGTTTAAAAGTCAACACAAATGTATATTATTTCCATAATTCAATGTACTTTTTTTCTGTAATTCAATGTATATTTTTTCCGTACTTTAATGTAGGTTTTTTCTCTATGAAACATATATTTATGTTTATAAGATAAGATTAACATTATTAAATAATGGTTATTATCAAAACAAAAGATAAAAGAAAAAAGCGCATAATGCGCTTTTAAGATTTAATAAATTAATTATTTAGTTAATCTTCTGTTACGGTTCTTTGGCCAATTAGATGTTCGTCCATATGTTCAAAGATTTCTTTGACGGAAAGAGGTTTACGTCCGACAAGCAATTCAAAATCGTTCGTAAATGTCGACATTTGGCCTAGTCTAATTGCTCGACCAAAAGTCACCATCCCATCAGAACAAAAAGGAAAATTGGTCGCTGTCTGCGCCCACATATCTTCGGTGGTACGCGGCACTCCGATTGAGTCAAAGAAGTTATATTGTTCTTCATCCGTGATTTCAATATATTTAACATCGTGGCCAGTAACTTGATTAGCGATAGCAATATATTCAGCAATTGTTAATAGCTCATAACCATTAATATCCATCACGCGATCACGATAATCGCTCATCGCAGCATAGGCAGAGGCAATCGCACAATCATCGCGAGAAATATAAGCCATCTTACCATTGCCCATATTATTGGCTAGGATATTATTCGTATTGGTATAGGCGTTAATATAGTTAGAAACCATCGCTTCAGCGTATTGACTATCGCGCATAAATAAATAATGGAGTCCACTATCTTTAATATAAGCCTCGGTAAAGATATGATCATTAACTTCATAAGTATCGATATCTTGATGACCCGCTCCAACAATCGAGGTATAAATGACACGATTAACTTTTGCTATTTTCATCGCATCAATCGCGCTTTGATGCGCTTTTCTTCTACGCGGCCCAACAAAGGGCATTGAAATCAAAATGACTGTATCAGCTCCTTTAAAAGCTTCTACTAGATTAGTGGGATTATTAAAATCGGCAAGGCGGCAAGTCACACCTAAAGCTTGGTATTTTTCTAAACCTTTGCTATTAGGTGCGGTAAAAATCAAATCTTCTTTTGGCCATTTTGCTAAAAGAGCCTCCGCGCATTTATGACCAAAATTGCCATCGACACCACTAAGTAATATCTTTTTCATCTTTAATTCTCCTTCGTTTTTATTTTAACATAAGCCATCGTAACTTATGTGATAAATATTTAATTTGCATTAGAATAAAGACGATGGATTTAGTAAAAGAAATCTTTAAGTGTTATAAATTAAAAGAAGATAACCTCTTATCTTTTGGCTTTCATTATCTTAATAATCAATATCATTATTCAATCATCTTAGATGATATCGAAATGAAATTAGAAATCACAATCGATCTAGAAAGGAAAATGAATCTAATT
>CASFSG010000053.1 GCA_949297305.1 uncultured bacterium | reverse complement strand
GCGAATCATTTGAATCCGGGTTTTACAAACGAAGAAAGAGAAAAATTTTCTATCTTGTTAGAAAATGGCTTTTTAGACACTTTCCGTTATTTACATCCCGAAAAAATAAAATATTCTTGGTGGTCATATCGCTATAAATCTAGAGAAAGAAATATCGGTTGGCGAATTGATTATTATTTAGTAAGCGATTGCTTGAAAGAAAAGATTAGATGCGCTGAAATAATAAATGAAATTTATGGCTCGGATCATTGTCCGATTTTACTAGAAATAAATATTTAAAAAATAGCGAAATTAGCCTTTAACCATTTTTTTAATAAAAGCGGCCAAGAACTCACTAATTCAATAACATTATCTTCTGTTCCAGGATTATTGAATTTATCGCCTAACGATAAGCCATGGTGACCCAATGAAAAGATATGCAATTCAATATTGACATGGTGCTTTTTAGCACTTAAAGCGAGCAACAAAGAATTTTCTATTTCAATCAAGTCATCCTGATAAGTCGCATAACAAAAAATAGGTGGAATCTCTTCGTGTATTTCTTCAGCTAAATTTGTTAAAGAGATTGCTTCTTTACTATTGACGTCACTTAAAAGATTATCGTAAGTCTTCCCGTGCGTTATTGCTCGATGAGGGCTAATTACTGGATAACATAAAATGAGACCACTAATCTTAAAAATTTCTTTCTTTAAATGATGTTTATCTAAAAAATCTTGATGATTCGTTATCGTTTGACAATTAAGAGCGAGATGCCCTCCAGCACTTGAACCAATAATGAATAATTTATCACTTAATTTTACTTCTTTAAAATCTTCTTTGATGAATTTTAAAGCTTGATAAACTTCCATGATTTGCGTAGGAAATGTCTTAGGATAAACCGAATAATTTAAAACGAAAGCAACGAACCCTAATTGCGAAAAATAATTCGCATAGCTTTCCCCTTCACGGTCGCTAGCCAAAAATTCATAGCCACCACCAGGTAAAATTAAAATCGCATGATAATTATCCCTTAAAGCGTTGCTAGTAAAAGAATATTCAAGCTTTAAATAGTTATTTAAGTATATTGTTTTATTCATCTAATAATTCTAACTCAACATTCGCCATAATTAAATCATAGAAATGTTGATAACCTTCTTTATTGGGGTGAAGACCATCAGCTAAATATAAAGCATAATCATCACCATATAGCGACATCACATCTAAATAGTTTAAATATGAACGACTAGCAATATAATTACTTACAAAAGTATTAGATAATGAATGATCGTCCCAATTCGCAGCAAATAGACCAGTGCAACGCGTAATTGAAAAATAATAAATATTAGAATCAGGGAAGTAGTGATGCAAGTCTTCTAGTAACGATAAAACATTAATGCCACAATCGAGACCATTTTCGTAATTATCGTCGACATTATTGATACCGATATTGACGATGATGTTTTTTGGTACATCAAACATATCAAGCAAATCGTTTTGAATAAAAGGTCGCAAATGATGAGTTTGGGTCGCGCTTATACCAGCATTAAAGACATCGTACCCCTTAAAATCTTCTTTAAAACTTCGGTTATTAACATTGTTTCGCCAAAACTCAAAGAAAGAATCACCTAAAAATAGCGTCGCGTTACTAGAAGAATCGTCTTGTCGATATAAAGTGTGAATATTATTAATTTGATTAACAAAATTATAGTTTTCTACACATTGCACCGTGAAAGTTTTTTCAAAATTTTCACTTTTAGCATTAATCGTCGCGCTTCCTGGTTTTACATAAGTAATCACGTCGTCAACAATTTCGACAATATCGCTTTCCGATGAATAAACGAAATGTTCAAGCTCCGCTCTTTTTGCTACGCTAAAAATTGGTCTCACTTCTAATGAAGAATATGTTGAACCATATAAATACATCTTACCAAAATAGACTTGACCTAAAGGTACTTCCATAGTCGATTCACTATTAGATTGACTAGATTCGCTAGAAAGATTATTATCGGCACAACCACTACTCATTAAACTAATTACCCCTAGGCATAAACAAAATATTTTTTCTAGTTTAAACATCATTTAACCTCGCCTTAATAAACACTAAAATTGGCTACTTCTCCACTCGCGTTCATAGCCATAAAGCCAACCTTGCCAGAAAGAGGACCAACATTTAAGGCGGTTGAAATAACTTCTTCCTCACCTAAAAAGACGGTAATTGTGTTGTTATGAAGTTCAACATAAAGGTCATAGCTACGATTTAATGTCACATCTAAATCATAACTATCAATAAATTCTACATTATTAAAATCAACATAGTTTAGGGTCAAAGAACCATCTTCAAATTGTAGACGATAGCCATTAAATGAGTTCGCATTGCTACCACGATCAGCGTCTTCGCGATAAGCTTGCGATAAATATTGGGCATTAAATAATAAGCCAACATAACCACTAGTCGCTAGTGAGTTAACTTTAACATTAGCCGCAATAGTATAGATGCCGCTAACATAATCGTTATTATATAAAGCACCCGCGGCACTTTGTTCATTAAAAGAAACGCTATTACCATTAAAGGATAGATTACCGACTGTTGTATAATTCGTCATAGAAGCAAAATCTAACTCAAATTCAGGTGAATCATAGCAAGGTTTGAGTTCAATT
>CASFSG010000052.1 GCA_949297305.1 uncultured bacterium | reverse complement strand
CTAGGGCCCTTAATTAGTAAACACTCTTCAACTTTATTCTTTTTCCATTTTAATAATTCATCGTATATTTTACGTTTCAACACAATAATCACCTAGTAATATTCTAACACATTTTTAATCAATTGCAACTAATTCGACTATATTAAATAATAAATATGCAATTAATTCGACTATATTAAACAATAAATATGCAATTAATTCGACTGTTTTCTCTTGCTAAATAATGAGGTGTTAGATATATTATTAAATGTTAAAATCATTTTTTATTTAAAACAAACACAAATATGTTTTTTCCTAAACTAAAGATTATTTAAGATTTAAAAAGGCACAAAAATAAATTTAAATAATATAACAAGTTCAAATTTTAATAAAATTATAAACTTTCATCTTACATTAACTTCTTATCCTATATCTTTAATTAAAGATGTGACCAATCAAACAGACACAAAAACCATGAATATTAATTTTTACAATTTAATAATAGTTTTTTTACTTTACCCTTTTGAAACATTTTTAACAAAATAAAAGGTTAAAATTTACTGTTTACAACAATAAAATTTAACCTTTAATCATGAATTATTAAGTATTTAATATAATTAGCATTATATTTAGTATCGAAAAGTAACTTATCTCTTGATTTATAAATGCATAATTTTCTTTAAAATGCAAATTTGTCACACATAATTTGCCATATTTTACTAAATAAGATGCATTTTTTTAAAATTATGCATTTATCTCTTGATTTTGAAAATAATGTATTATATAATCAAATGCGAGGAGGCAAAATTATGGAAGCAAAACTACCTTTTTGTAATGAACAATACAAAAAAATTAACCTTTTAAATATCATCAGCGAATTGGTTGAAGCAACAAAATACATTTCGATTTTTGAAACCAAAATTGACGATAATAAATCAGATAGTTATCTATTCTTACCGAAAATGCAAGTTCAAGAGGCTGCCGCTTCACTAAAAATTGAGGGAACAAGCACAAAAATAGAAGATTATTATGTTGAACAATCAGCTCCATCAGAAAATAAACATGATGATATTTCAAATCATTTAAAAGCTTTGGAAACTGGTATGGCATGCATGGTCTCAGGATTTTCAAATGAGTTAATCAAAAAAATACATGCTTCTTTATTTGAAAATTCGAGCACTATAAAACCAGGGACTTTAATCGGTGATTTCAAAAGAAAGAATAACTTTATAGGTAGAGAAAATGTAAAAATTTATCAGCCACCATCTGTTGAGGAAACTAAAATATATATGGAAGACCTTATTAAGTTTATAAACCAAAAAGATTCTATTAATCCTCTCGTCAAATGTGCAATTATTCATGCCCAATTTGAATCAATTCATCCGTTTGAAGATGGTAATGGTAGAGTCGGCAGAATACTTATTCCAATTTATTTATATTATGCTGGCTTTTTTAAAGCTCCCTTACTTTATATTAGCGAAGCTATTGAAGCAGACAAAGGCTCATACTACAACTGCCTACAAAAAACAAGGGAAGATGACTATGATAGTTGGATAAAATTTTTTCTATCAAAATGTGTAGTTCAATCGAAAAAACATATTGAACTAATAGAAAAAATTAACTTTTTGTATGACAGTACTAAAGCACAAATAATGAACATCACTAACTCTTCAATCTCTGAAAAAATAGTTAAAGCCATTTTCAAAAATCCAATCCTTAATACCAAAAAATTCGCTGATGAAATTTCTGTTTCTCCTTCTCAAGCAAATAGATATTTAAAAACATTAGAGCAAAATAATATCTTGCGTTCAAATTCTAAAAAAAGAAATACATCTTACTTTTTTACTGAATTATTATATGTAATTTGCTAATATGTTATCTATTGCTATTTAGGACAACAAAAAAGTTGGTCCGCTAAACCAACCTTTCATGAATAAATCATGTGCGTTATTAGTTTATCATGAAAATATTTTTGTTGTCAATTGAAAAATTTGACATCAGGAGGTATTTTTATGAATTATTTCTTAAAATTCACAATTTAATTACAATATTTGAAATAATTAAAACAAATATATTTCGAGGTGATTTTTAATGATTGATGAAGTTACTTCAAATATTGTACTTCCAAAAACAAAAGATTGTTTCTATGCTTTTTTAACTAAAGAAGCTGAATATGATGGGTATTTTGATATCCCATTTATACCACAAAATAAAATAATACTGCCGAAAAAGTTAGTTAGATTTGACAAAATAAATGATTTAAAAAATTTAAATGAATACTTTGTTCATTTTTATGCCTATGATGAACTATTTGATGGCCAATATGGTATTTGGAATGTAGCTAATAGCCAAGCATGCTCTGTAAAAATACGAAAAAACAACATTCTAAAAAAAATAATTGGTTGTCAGGGAATCATCGCCCCAGATTACTCATTATACCTAGACATGCCACGTGTGATGCAAATTTGGAATGTATATCGTAGTCGCGCAATTGGCTATTATTTAGCAAAACAAGGAATTTATGTAATTCCAAATGTCCGCTGGTCTGATAAAGAAAGTTATGCTTTTTCATTTGCAGGGATAAGACAAAACAAAGTGGTCGCTGTTGGCACGTTAGGATGCATTAAAGAGATTTCAAATCGCCAGTTGTTTTACGATGGGTTTATAAAAATGCTAGAGGTTTTAGAACCAGCTTGTATTATTCTATATGGTCCACTATCAAAAGATTTAAAAAATTTCTTACAAATTTTTCATGTTAACTATATTCATTTTGATGCTGATATTACAAATTTCTATGGGGGTGTCAAAAATGGGAATGAAATCAAATAGTGGTCATTTTTCAAAAACAAACGGCATATCAAAGCTAAAACTAAATATCCAGTTACTCGCTGATTTACCGAAAAATAATTCCCAATTAAAACACATCTTTAGGAATGCTGATGGACATTTTATAGATACTAAATTAAATCGTCAAATATTAACATCATTAACAAATGATAAAAAATCATATCTTGGAACAGATAAACATGGTGTGCAATGGTATGCAAAAAACATTAATGGTAAGCAAA
>CASFSG010000051.1 GCA_949297305.1 uncultured bacterium | reverse complement strand
AGTAGCAATCTTAATATTATCAGCTTTTGGTATCACCAATATGTGGGTAGCAATTTTTGGTGATGTTGGGGTTGCGATTATCGCCATTTTGAATGCTTTAAGAGTTAATAGCAAATATAAAATTAAGTAATGTTGGTGAAGCAAATTGCTAATCAGTAGATTATATTTAATTTTAGAAGAAAAAATTAATTAATGATTTATTTATCTTGCTATTTCTTTTAAAATTAAAATATGAAAAAAATCGACGAAAAATATTTTATTAAAGAAAAGCAAGTTAATTATAATCCAACTTTAGAATCGACTTTAGAAGAAGGAGAATCAATCTTATGGCGAGCAAAGCCATTAAGAAAGTCCTTCCTCCTATCAGCCTTTTTCCGCTATTTCTTCTTCGCGATTATCTGGTTAATTTTTGACACCTCTTTTGTCATAATGATGGTAATGTTTGGAGATGGAATGCCGTGGTTTGTTTATTTGATTTTAGGAATTGCTTTATTGTTCCATCTAATGCCAGTATGGATGTGGGTAAGCGGGGTAATTTCGGCTAGTCGTAGACAAAAGATTGAAGAATATGCTTTTACTAATAAACGCATTTTAGTTAAAAAAGGTTTTATCGGCGCGAATATTATTACGATGCCTTATTCTTCAATTACCAGCGTTAATCTTCGCGTTGGTCTAGTGGAAAGAATGTGTAAGGTTGGTGATATCTATCTTGTTTATGGCAACCAAAAAGTTACATTGGAAGATATTGTTGACCCTTACTTTATTTATGAAAAACTGCAAGCGATCGCTAATGATATCAAAAGTGATATCATTTATCCTAACGCTTTAAGGCCCGATGTTAATCCTGGTTATAAGACATCTTATAAAGAAAAAGATTTTACCAAGCATATAAATAAATAATATGCATTTTTTAGAATTTATTCTAATTTATATCTTTTAGACACTAATATTTTATTTTGATATAAATAACGATAGATTGTTGCTTTTAAAATTTTAGATATGTTATGGTATGAATTATAAATAGCAAACAATCTAGTAAATTTGACCCTAGGGGGGGGCTCATTATAATATAGACCACACATAAATGTGTGGAAAAGGAGAAATAATTTATGCAAAAATCTTACAAAAAAGCCCTAACAATTGGCATTGCTACCTTTAGTGCAGTGGCTTTAATTGCCACAGGTACTGCTGCCTTTATTCTTATGACGGGCGGAAGTGATTCATTAGAGGGATCTGCCACAGTTGGTGAGGTCGAAGATAATAGTATCGTCGTTGATGCTTATATTGGTGATCCCGGCACCAATTCGTTTAGTTATACCTTTGATGCAGCTGCAAACGATACAACTGGTCGCGTTCAATGGAACGGAACAAATAGTGAGTCTTTAATTAACACAATTACTGTTTCGATTAAACCAGCCGAAGGTGCGGATATTACTCAAGAAGAAATTAATACTGGTTATTCATTAAGTTATACGGTGGAAGTTGTCGCTACTGGTGATGAAGCTACTACTTTTGCTAAGTATGTTACTACAAAAGGTGCATCGAGCGAAACAACTGCTACTGGAAAAGAATTTTTGCAACTTACTAGTGGTACGTTGACTGGTAATCTTAGCAATGAAGATTTAATAAGTGTCGGTGCCTCTAACGCTATCGCGATGCCTACTGAAACGAACACAACGACTACTTTTAGTGTAAATTTTGCTTGGGGTAGTTATTTCAATTATCAAAACCCATCGCTTTATTATGATGATAATGGTACTAGCGGTGGCGCTAGTGTCCCCTTGGGCGATGATACAACCGGCGTTAAAGGTGCTCTTAACGAATTACAATCATTAAATAATATTAAGTTAAAGATTACCGTTAATGCTGTCAAAAATTAGTTAATTTAGGGTTTGTTTGTTAATTAATAAATGACGCATGGAGTTAATCTATGCGTCATTTGTGTTATTAAAATACCTAATTTTACTTCAAAAAAATTGTTCTTTATATATAATATAAAAACACCAGATTTTGCTTATGAAATCTAATAGGTGAGAAAGGAATTGTTTGCAAGAAATATTTCGCGACATGAAAGATTATGAGTAGTAGCCAAAAAGAACTTTTAGTGCTCATCGTCACCTCGTTGTGCGTCATTTCTTTAGCGATTGTTTTCACTCTTTTTTATCTTCATTATTATAAAAATTCCCTCGACGCGATTAAAGAAGGTCGAAGGGACATCGAATTAATTGATGATAATATCAACGAACAAATCAAGGCAAAATCTAAAAAGCACAAAGCGTTTAAAATTGCGATGAAGGTTTTATCCTCTTTAATCAGCGCGATGGTCTTAGCGATTTTTATCATCGCTTTAATTAATCGTTTTAGCGGTGGTGATATCGTCGTTGGTAATTCGACAGTCATCGTCGTTAAGACCGGTTCAATGAGTGAAGTTAATGCCGCTAATAAGGAAGAATTAACTAGTTATGATAACCAAATCCCAACTTGGTCATTGATTGGAATTAGTAAGGTTAATGAAGAAGATTTAAAACCTTACGATGTCATTGCTTTTCATGAAAGTAATTCTAATCAAATCATCATCCATCGCATCATTGATATTATGGAAGACGCAAATGGGCATTATTATGTAACTAGAGGCGATGCCTTAGCAAGTGAAGATGGTTATCATCCGCGTTATGAAGCGATTATTGGTCGCTATAACAACTTCCATATTCCCTATGTCGGTTTGTTTATCTACTTTTTACAGACTAATTCTGGGATTGTTACTATCTTATCAATTATTTACTGCTTAG
>CASFSG010000050.1 GCA_949297305.1 uncultured bacterium | reverse complement strand
TATGGTCAAAATCGTATCTGTTGTTATCAACTTTCAAAGAATTAAAGGATACATCTGAATTATATAATTTATGATTAAAACTTAATTCTCTTTTAACTTTTGTAGAGTATTGGGGCAATTCATCGATAACATAAGCCTCTTTAAGGTAATGCATATAACCTAATATTGTATTCGACGAACACTCAATGCCTTGGCCAGCTAGGTATTTATGAATCGATCTTGCTGACAATATTCTAGAATTATTTCTTAAAACAAAATTAACGAATTTTTTAAATAAATCAGGCTTTTTAATTTTATATCTTTTTATTAAATCTTTTATAACAATTGTGTCTTCCAAATCTTTTAAATATCGAATTGTAGACTCATCATTTTTCATATCAAATCTTTTTGGAAAACCTCCCCATATTAAATAATCTGTAACATTAAAATTCCTTCCGATTTGATTTGAATACTCAACAATTTCTCTATAAACAAAAGGTCTAATTCTAAAGGAAATATATCTCCCAGATAATTCAGTAGCAAACTCTTTAGATAGTAACTTTGAATTAGAGCCAGAGATAAATACAGAGTTATTATGAAGTCTAAGAGTTCTTACAGCAATTGCCCATTCTTTTACATTTTGAATTTCGTCTAAAAATATATAGCATTTCCCATCTTTTTTGTTTTGTTCTATATAATTTAACAACAAATCAGCAGAATCAGCTTTTTTTAAATCATCAGCGTCTTCAAAATCTAAATATATTGTATTTGAGGTGATATGATTCAGTTCGTCATATATGGTTTTTAGAATAACAGATTTACCACATCTTCTTATGCCAGTTATTATTTTGACTAAGTCACTTTCATAAAAAGGTCTTATTTGTTTTAAATATTTTTCACGGATTATCATAGATACACCTCTTATTTCGATAGTATTATACTGCGCAATTTCTAAAAAGTAAATATTTTTGCTCAGTTTAATACTATTATCACTCAATTATTATAATAATTATACTGCGCAATTATTTTGGTTTTAAAAAAGCGATCAGTTTAAATTAATTAACTATTTAAATTCTTCCATATTTAGCTAAATCTCTAGGAACGATGATTGTTACTTTATTAGAATCACCAATTAGGTCTTTAATCTTTACTTTTGATGTACTGATTAACCTAATATCAGTGCAAAGAAATGAATAGGTCGATAAATTGAAATTTAATGCTGTCTCCATAATCGATAATATTTCGATAGAAACAACGAATTTTTATGAGATTTTTCTCAAAAACATAGGGGTATCATTTCTCTAGTAGGGTATCGTTTTTCTAGTAGAGAAACGTTTATCTAGTAGGCTTTCATTTTTCTAGTAGAACCAAATTTTAAAAATCCGTCGGTTCTAATTTAATTTTATCTACTAGCAAAACGCCAAAAATTAAAAAAGTCCGATTTCTCGAGCAAATATCGTTCATTTCAATACCCTTACTTTGTATCAAAATGTTAGTTATAAGATGGTGCAGCTAGCAGGACTTGAACCTGTACGAGTTGCCTCACTAGATCCTAAGTCTAGCGCGTCTGCCAATTCCGCCATAGCTGCAGTAAATATAAATATGGTGCCG
>CASFSG010000049.1 GCA_949297305.1 uncultured bacterium | reverse complement strand
ATATTTATTTATTTCCATCGGTGTGTCCCATTAACCGTCAAAATTTTCATGAAATTAGTTTTGCCCATTCCTACTGGTGAGCCACCAGCCAAAATGACATGCGAGCCTTCCTTGATTTTTAAATTACGCGCAATCTTTAAGGCTAAAGCTTCCATTTCTTCAATAAATTTAGGCATATCAGTTTTAATGATAACTGGATAAACACCCCATAGTGCCCCAAAAGATAATGCCACCTTTTCATTGTTGGTGACGGCGACGATTGGGCAGTGGGGGCGGAAACGTGAAAATCTAAACGCCGAACCGCCACCGAAGGTATAACAGACAATGAGCTTAGCATCAATTAATAACGCAGTGTTAGCAATGCTATTAGCAATTGCGTCATTGTTTGTTTTGTTCGATGTATCAAAAGCGGCTTCGGCCATCATTTTATAATCGAGATGTTTTTCAATTTCTCTAGCGATGCGCGTTTGCATTAAAGTAGCTTCGATGGGGTATAAACCTGAAGCACTTTCTCCTGATAACATAACAGCATCGCTACTTTCAGATATCGCTATAGCAACATCGCTAACTTCGGCTCTAGTTGGTCGAGGATGCGTTTGCATCGAATCGAGCATTTGAGTAGCGGTGACAACAATTTTTCCTTTAGCTCGGCACTTATGAATAATATCTTTTTGAATTACCGGGACAACTTCAGCAGGCACTTCGACCCCTAAATCTCCTCTAGCGACCATAATACCATCAGCAGCATCGATGATTTTATCGATATTTTCAACGCCTTCAGGGTTTTCGATTTTTGCAATAATTGGAATGTCGGGTTTGCCGTATTTTTTAAGAATTTCGCGCGTATCTTTAACATCCGAAGCTCTTCTTACAAAACTAGCAGCAATATAATCGACATCATTTTCGCAACCAAATTTTAAATCAGCTTCATCTTTAGATGAAATATATGGCATCGATAATTTTGCAAAAGGAACATTAACCCCCTTCCGCGATTTTAAGATATGCGTATTTGTCGCCTTACAGATTAATTCGCGATTTTCTTTATCTTTTTCGATGATGACCATTTCCAGATTGCCATCATCGAACATTAAGGTGTCTTTGACTTTGACATCGTCAAATAGCCCATCATAAGTCACGGATATTTTATCTTTTCTTCCTAAAACTTCTTTCATCGCGATACGAACAATTGACTTATTTTTGATTTCGATTGCATCATTTTCAACTTTATGGACGCGAATTTCTGGTCCTTTTGTGTCGAGCATGATTGAAAGCGGGTAACCTGTTTCTTGACGAATTTTCTTTGCTAAATCAATTTTTGCCTTATGGGAGGGATAATCGCCATGCGAAAAATTTAATCGCATAACATTCATCCCGGCTTTTAGCAATTCAACGATTTTTTCATAGGAATCGCTGCTAGGACCAATTGTGCAAATAACTTTTGTTTTTTTAGAAATATCAAATAGCATATATTTAACCTTCTTTTTATTTATTAACTAAATCGATGATATTTAGTAAATCAATATGCTTATCGCGTGGAAGTTCTAAAGCCTCATAAATGTCATAATGAACGATTTTGTTATTGACTATTCCGCAGCATATACCCGTTTCGCCATTAGTCAATAATTCGACAGCTTCCACACCTAGTCGAGTAGCTAAAATGCGGTCTTGAGCACTTGGTGAACCACCTCTTTGCAGATGACCTAAAACATCCGCTCTTGTTTCGATTCCTGTTTCGCGCGTTACGCGATTAGCAAATTCGTAGATGTTAGGGAAAATTTTTTCACTGACGATAATCAGGGTGTGCTTTTTCTTACCTTTATTCATCCTTTTAATTGTTTCAATTACTTCATCTACAGGAATTGGATGATCGGGAGTAATAATCATCTCAACACCTTCAGCAACACCACTAAAAAGGGCAAGATCGCCGCAACGATTGCCCATTACTTCAATAAATGTACATCTTTGATGCGAAGCAGTTGTGTCGCGAATTTTATCGACGCATTCAACGATGGTATTTAAACATGTATCAAAACCAATCGAAAAATCAGTTGAAGCAATATCATTATCGATTGTACCAGGCAAACCAACGGTATTTATCCCCATTTCAGTTAATTTTTTTGCACCTAAATAGGTACCGTCACCGCCAATACAAATTAAGCCATCGATTCCGTGTTTTTTCAATTGATTGACGGCAATTTGGCGAACGCTTTCTTCTTTAAATTCTCTTAAGCGCGCACTTTTTAAAATGGTGCCGCCACGATTGATAATATCTGAAACGAAGTTGCGATCGACTTTCTCAATCTTTCCTTCAACTAATCCTTTATAACCTTCATAAACAACATACATTTCTAAGCCGAGTTGTAAACCAGCTCTAATGACAGCACGGATGCAAGCATTCATGCCAGGAGCATCGCCGCCACTTGTTAGAACAGCTATTTTTTTAACCATATCTACGACCCTTTCAAAAACTCTTTTTTATTATATATTTTTGATATAATAATTAAAAGATTAAATAACGAAATTAACGATATTAAAATTATTTTTATGTGGATAAAATGTGTATAAATTTTATTTTGCTAAGAAAACCTAACTTCTCATCGAAGTTTTATTTTTCTCTTTAAATCGAAAGTTATCCACAGACAAACTTTTTAAGATTTTCTACTCTTTAAATTCTATGAATTAATGCTAATATTTTTAAGTATGGAACACATCTTACCATCGGATTTTTTAGAAGTAGATAATGTCTCGATTATTTCTAATCTTGATAAGGATGTTTTGCTCGATTTGTATCAACCATTAATTGGTTCAAAAGCTACAATGCTTTATTTGACATTATATAAGCAGAGCAAAGATCGCGATGATGAAGAATTACTCATTATTGAAGATTTATTGTCTTTTATGAACATTTCTACCGGTGAACTCCTATTAGCCAGGCAAGCTTTAGAAGGAGTGGGCCTAATTGAAACTTATCTTAAGGAAGAAAACAATTTAAGATATTTTTTGATTAAAATGTTTTCACCTAAAACTCCAAAAGATTTTTTTGATGACATTTTGTTTAATGGGCTATTAATTTCTTATGTCGGCGAAAAAAACGCTAAACGATTAGCGTTCAAATATGCAATTTATCCTCGTAGGACCGAAGGATATGTCAATGTTTCAGCCTCCTTCCGCGATATTTTTAATCCCAATTATGATTCGAAAGCCTTTCGAACAAATTTAGGAATTAAAACGATGGGACATGATGAAGGTAAGGTTCGTTACGATTTTAATAAAGAGATTTTTTATCAATGCTTAAACGCAAATACTCAAATTGATATTGATGCCATTAACAAAGATGATATTTTAGAAATTGAACGTCTTGCCTCATTATTAAATATTAATGAGGAAGAAATGGTTAATATTGTTAACGAAATTTATAATCCTTTCATACATGAACATATCAATTATGAAAAATTATTTGACGCCTCGATTAAGTCCTTATCTTATCCAACTAGAAAAAGGGCTATTGTAAGAAAAAAAGCGGAAGTTTATTCCTCGAGTCAAATCGCTGATAAAATTCGCCTATTTGACGCTAAAACGCCTCTAGAAATGCTTTCGCTTTTAAAAGATAACACCCAACCAGCCGAAGCCGATATAAAAATTTTGAATTTTATATCTCGTAAATATGGATTGCCTAATAATGTAATTAATCCAATCTTAGATTATTGTTTGAGCAAAAATAATGGCATTTTATCGCGCAATTACATTGATAAAATCGCTTCGAATGTCGCCAGTGAAAAAATCGATAATGCCGTTGATGCGATGAATTATCTAAATCGCGTTTCACAAAAAGCTCACCAAAAGCAAACTAGTGCTATTAAACCAAAAGTAGAAAAAGCTATTGACAATTCAAAAGACGAAATTTTAAGCGCTGAAGAGCAAGCCATCGTTGATGAATTTTTTAAGAAGTAGGGCTAATTATGGAAAAAATCAATCTCAAAGACTTCATCAGTGTTCAAGATGATGAACAAATTAAAAAAGAATTATTTTTAGAAGTAAAAAAGGATCCAATTATCTTCCAAAGAATGTTAGACATTGGCCTAAACGAAGGTGATATATTTTCAAATATTGCTAAGATAAGTGAATATCAGGAAGATTATCATTATTGTCAAAATTGTCCCGGTTTGGATAATTGTCATAAGAAAAATCCTCATTTAGAATTAACCTTAAGTTATGAAAATGGTGAATTAGTAAGAGAATTTTCCCCTTGCAAAATAATCCGAGAAAATATCGATAAAAATAAAAATTATCTTTATCGCGATTTTGACGAAGATATTCTTGATAGCAATATCGATTTTTATGAAGAAAGAAGAAATGTTATAAATGCTTTTTCTAAAGTCATCATTTTAAATAAAAATAGCTGGTTTTATTTATATGGTCCAATTAATAGCGGAAAATCATTTTTAGCCGCTCATTTAGCGAAGACTTATATTGCTAAAACTAATCGGGAAGTTGCTTTTATCGATGCGATTAATCGCATTAAAGAACTAGCAGATTTATATTTTGAAGATCGGGAAAAATTCGATCGTGAGTTCAATTCTTTAACGAAAATTTCTTTATTAATTATTGATAATTTTGGTAGCGAATATCATTCCGATTTTATTCGCGATACAATACTTTACCCGCTTCTATATCAACGTTATAAAAATAATAAAACGACAATTTTCGTTAGCGATTTCGCTTTGAAAGATTTAAATCTTCTTTATGCTTCTAAAACGCGTGACGGTTATTTAAAAAGTCGACAATTTGTCGACTTAATTAAAGGTAAAGTGCAAGAATTTAATTTAGAAACGATTCTTTTTAAGTAATTCAGCGTATAAAGAATCTAGTTGTTTTTTTAAATCCTTAACGCTGCCATTATTTTCAATTACATAATCGCTAATTAAGCGATTATTTTTTTCATCATAGGAACGATTAATCTTTAAAATATCTAAATTAGCATTGCGAGATTTTAAATGAGCAATTTGTAAATCTAGCGGACAATCAACATAAATAATATCATGCATTAATTCATCGCATTTAGCTTCATACATCAAAGGAACTTCGACGACAAATTTGTCTTCTTTAGAATTTTCGCTAATAAATTCGATTTGATGATAGATAAGCGGATAAAGAAATTTTTGAATTTTCACATTTAATTCTGGTTTATTCAACAAAATTTCTCTTAGTAATTTCTTATTAATTGCTTCATTTTGATTTAAATTAACATCAACAATTTTTGAAATTTTTTCTATAACATCTTTTCTTTGATATAAATCTAAGACGATATTATCGGCAGATATATAGGCAAAACCTTTGTCAATAAAATAATTAGCAATTGTTGATTTTCCAACTCCTGCCTTACCATTTATTCCTATGAGATATTTCGCTTCGCCATCATGTTGAAGATGACGACAATAAGTCGTGCCGCGACCATTTAATTTAGTTTTATAAAAGCGGTGGGAACATTTATCAGAAAATAAATCTTTATGACCATAGCAAAGGAGCCTATCTTGAAAAGAACCAGAGATATCATTACCGGGATGATATGATTTAATCGTTGATCCTTTCAATGATATTGACAATTTTAAAATCCTTTTACTTTCGCGTAAAATATCTTGAAATTGCTTGAAAGATATGGCAGAAGCCCTTTTAAATGGTGAAATTTCAACAGCGTATAAAGTTTCATCAACATAGATATTACCTAAACCCGATATTAATGATTGATCGAGCAAAGTTTCTTTAATTGTTCTTTGTGAATGATGAAATTTTTGATAAAGTTTATCGAGATCATTGTCATTAATTTCTAAAGGGTCTAATCCAACATTATTTAGTGGAGGAGTAGATAAATAATCATTTTCATTTCTAAGCTGCATTCTCCCAAAACGACGAGTATCATTATAGATTAAGGTTAGATTATCGCTAAGATGAAAAATAACCATATCATGTTTATTGTATCTAGCGTTTTCTTTTTCGAAAGTAAAGAATTTACCTTCCATTCTTAAATGTGAAATTAAGATAATACTTTCCGATAAATGAAAAACTAAAAATTTCCCTTTGCGATTTATTTCTTTAATCTTTTTATTTTTTAATTGTTTTATAAATGAAAATGCATCGCCTTCGATGATATTATCATTTAAAACCTCAACGCCTAAAATGGTTGTATTTTTAATTTCTTTTTTTAAAATTTGTACGACAGTTTCGACTTCTGGAAGTTCTGGCATTTATTTGACCTCATACCACGATTTAGCCTCACCTAGAGAGACTTCTAATTTAATTTTGTCATTTAAAATATTTTCCATGATATCTTTGATTTTACTAACGACCACATCTTTTTCCTCAATCGCTAGTTTGAAGATTAATTCATCGTGGATTTGCATAATTAATTTTGTGCGAAAATTATTTTTGCTTAGATATTTATCGACTTCAATCATTGCAATTTTGATGATATCAGCGGCTGTGCCTTGAATCGGCGCATTAATTGCTGCTCTTTTAGCGAATTCTCTAATTTGATATGAAGAATCGAACAATTCTTTGATATATCTTCTTCGACCATAAAGGGTGGTAACATAACCTAGTCGATAAGCTTCTTGATAAATGTTATTAAAATATTCATTAATTTCTGGGAATGCCCGATAGAAAGATTTAATAATTTCTTTTGCTTCGCTTAGAGGTACTCCAATTTGTTCCGCTAAGCCCCATTCGGAAATGCCATAGATAATTCCAAAATTTACTGTTTTAGCCTTGCGGCGTTCATCTTCACTAATATCTTCTTTATGAAAAATCTTTTTGGCGGTTAAGGTGTGAATATCACCGTGGTTATTAAAGACTTCTTGCATCGATTTTGAATTCGCCAAAGTAGCGACAATTCGAAGTTCGATTTGCGAATAATCGAGCGATAGAAAATGAAAATCATTTTCATAGTAGAATGCTTTACGAATCATTTTACTTTCATTGTCCCGTACAGAAATGTTTTGCAAGTTGGGTTCTACACTCGATAATCGACCGGTCTGGGTTAAAGCCTGATTATAGATTGAATGTAGTTTTTCATCATTGAAAAGATGGTTGATTAAACCATCGATATATGTTGAGCACAATTTTGAGTATTTACGATAATTGATAATTTCGCTCACGATGGGGTGAAGATCTTTTATTGCATTCAATGCCTCAATATTTGTTGATTCCTTTTTATTAAAGCTTTCGATTTTTAAATCGTGATATAAAACTTCCGCCACTTGTTTAGGCGAGTCAATATTGAATTCTTTCTTTGCTAAGGTGTAGATATGTTGTTGAGACGCGAACATTTTATCTTGGTAGAGTTTACCAATCTCTAATAATTTTTCTCGATTTAATGGCACGCCTTCAATTTCCATTTTCGCTAAGACGTTAATTAAAGGCATCTCGATGTCATTATAGAGTTTTAAGGAAGCAACTTTATCTAATTCTGATTTAATTTTGCCTTCTAAATGTAAAGAATGATAGGAGATAAGGGCAAGTTCTTTATTATCGTCATCATTAAATAAATCTAAATTATCTTGATTATTATTTTTGATATCGACGCCAAAAAATTTAAAGACATTTTCTTCATCGCTATAATTAGATGAATCTAATATATAAGACGCTAGCATGATATCAAATGCTAAACCTTTTAAATCTATCCCAATTCGCTTTAATAAAACGATCATTCCTTTTAAATCGAAACCATATTTTAAAATTGTTGGATTTTCTAAAATTTCCTTTAAATAGTTATCTTTTAATAAATCGTCGCGACTAATAATATATGTATCTTCCCTTATTGTAATTGCCAAATTGATGATTTTCGCTCGATGATAATTAGAATTATCTTTACGAATGGCTAAACCAATTTTATTATCGAGCTTGACATCTTTAAAAGTAGTAACAATTTGTGGTTCGATTTCTAATAAAGAATCGCTGATTTTAAATTTAGCTGGTAAACGCCCCAAAAATTGTTTTAACTCATAACGATTGGCAAATTTTTGAACAAATTCGTAACTATACCCTTGATAAAGAGTATCATCAACATCAAAGGGGAGAGGAACATTATCATAAATGATAGCTAAATGTTTGCTTTTTAAGCCAACATCTTGGTGTTTTAAAATATTTTCACCTAATTTGCCTTTGATATTATTAGCGTTTAAGATAATGTTTTCTAAAGTGCCGTAAGTATTAATCAATTTCGATGCTGTGACTTCTCCTATTCCAGGAATCCCAGGTATATTATCGCTTTTATCGCCAGTTAGTCCTTTATAATCGGTAATATATTGCGGGCCAAAACCATATTTGTTTATTACTCCCTCCGTATCCATTTTAGCAATATCGCTTAAACCTTTTTTTATTAAATTGACGGTAATAGAAGGACCGACAAGTTGTAAAAAATCGCGATCGGAGGTGTAAATATAAACTTCAAGCCCCTTTTCTTTTGCTCTTTTAGCCATTGTGCCACAAACATCATCGCCTTCAAATCCTTCTTTTTCAAAAGTAAAAATGTTTAATGATTTTAATAATTCACGGGCTAAAGGCATTTGGGAAATTAATTCATCTGGCACTTTAGTGCGATTAGCTTTATAAGTTTCATCTTCTTGATGGCGAAAAGTTTTTTTGCCAGTATCGAAACCAACAAAGAAATAATCGCCTTTATTTAAAGAAGATAATAAACGGTTAATCATATTTGCAAATGCGAATACGGCATTAGTGTAAATTCCGTCATTAGTTTGCATTAAGGGTTGCTCTTTATTATATGCGGTTGCATAATAGGCGCGAAATAACAATGAGTTGCCGTCAATTATATACATCTTATTCATTTTGATAATCCTCTAATAATGTCATATTTAGGACATTAAATGTCTCTTTATTGCTGTTATAATAGCCTTCAACAATGACTATATTTCCTCTTTTAATAATTCCAAAACATTTGCGATAGACTTCGCTAAAAATAACTAATTCGCATTCACTGGTGTCATCATTTAATAAGATAAAGGCCATGTTATCGCCTTTTTTCGTTTTTAATTTTCTTTCGTTTTTGATAAATCCAGCAATTTGAATATTCCCAATTGCACTGCTGATATTGGCAATAGGAGTAATGTTTAAATGTTTAATTTTTTCTTGGTAATTAGATAAAGGCGAACCGCTTAACATGATACCTAATAATTCATATTCCCTTTTTAAATTGTCTAGTTGGTCATCTTTGACTTTGCTCATTATTGGTTTAGGAAAAATACCTTCTAAGCCTAAAGAATTTTCATATTCCACAAAATTTTGAGCATACATCAAGGCGGCTAGTAAAGATGCTCTTAAAGATGAACGCGAAGGATAGATAGTATCTAAAGCGCCAGCATCAATTAGTTTAACAATTGTCGATTGTCCAACTTTATAAGGATAAATTCTTAAGACGAAATCAAAAAAATCTTGGTAGGGACCATTTTTTTCTCTCTCTAGTAATATCGCATCGACCTGCGTTGATAAAATTCCTTTAATTTGGTTTAAAGGAAAAATTACTTCGTTTCTTTTTACTAAATACCTTTTTGTTGAAGAATTGATGTTTGGTAAAGTTAGTTTTAAACCAACTTTTTTCATTTCCGAGACAATCATATTAAATGTTTCATCCTTCGAAGAAGTATTATCTAAAATCGAAGCATAGAATTCTTCTTTATAATGGTATTTAAGATAAGCCATTTGAGTCGCTAAGATGGCATAGGATAAGGAGTGTGAACGGTTGAAGCCGTAATTCGCAAATCTTTCAATTAAATTATAAATATCACTTGCTTCCTTGTTTGAAACACCGTTTTTTAGACAACCATTAATAAAATCGGGTTTTAAGGCTAGAAGTTGTTCTTGATTCTTCTTTGAGATAGCTGCGCGAAAAATATCGGCTTTACTTAAAGGAAAAAGAGCGACTTTATTTGCGATTTGAATAATTTGTTCTTGATAGACTATGATGCCATATGTCGATGATAAGATATTTTTGAGCAAAGGCGAAACATAGGTAACTTTTTCTAAACCTTTTTTGCGTCTAGCGTAAGTAGGAATATTTTCCATTGGACCAGGTCTAAATAAAGCTAAAAGCGCTACAATATCTTCAAAAGTAGTGGGCTTAAGCGTTTTGATTGCTCTTTTCATTCCGCTACTTTCAAGTTGAAATATACCCATCGTTAGGCCATCATGAATTAGTTCGATGGCTTTGTTATTTTCATAAGGCAATGAATTATAATCTAACGCGATTTGCTTATCTTCTTTTATCCGCGTTAGGCATTCTTGAAGTATTGTTAAATTTCTAATTCCTAAAATATCCATCTTTAAGAAGCCTTGATCTTGTAGATAATCCATTTGGTATTCAGAAATTAACATATTGTTTTCATCGTTGATGCAAGGCAAAACATTTTCTAAAGGCGCATCATTTAAGATTATTCCTGCCGCGTGAAGACCTCTTTGACGCGGCAGTCCTTCTATTTTGCTCGCTAAAGAAACGATATTTAAATAATATTTATCGCTATCAATTAGTTTACGAAATTGCTCATTTTTTCGATAATTGTCTCTTAACGATAACGAAGGATCAATGATGAGTTTAGAAATTAAATCAATTTCACGCGTTTCATAATTATAAATGCGACCAATATCTCTAAGTGACTGTTTTGCTCCAATTGTTTGTAAAGTTAAAATATTAGCTACACGGGTTTTACCATATTTTTCCTTTAAATAATCAATTACTTTATGACGCATAATATCACTAAAATCGACATCGATATCAGGCATTGAACGACGATCTTTATTTAAAAATCTTTCAAATAATAAGTTATATTTAAGAGGATCAGCAAGCGTGATATTTAAACAAAAAGACACTAATGAGCCAGCCGCACTTCCTCTTCCTGGTCCAACGACAACGCCATGTTTTTTCGCATAGTTGACATAATCGCTAACTAAGAGGAAATAATCGCTATAGCCCATCGATATAATAACATCGAGCTCCTCGTTTAACCGCGTGAGATATTTTTCGTTATTTAATCCGCGATCAACGAGGCTTTGAATAGTGATTTTTCTTAAATATTCATCGCTAGATAATCCCTCATTATTTTGGTAATGAATTAGATTGCCCCTTTTTATAATTAAGTTAAAATTAATCGCCTGAAAAATCTTTAAATTATCTATTTCCTCTTCTAAATAATAATTTTCCAAATCAATCTCACTTAATAGATATTCTTCTCCTGCCTCTTTACTTTCTTTTAATGTTTCCTCCTTAGCAATTGCTTCAACTATTTTTAAGGTAATCGCATCCTCTTTTTTTTCATAGCGAATAAAAGGGAAAGCTAGGAGGGGATAATTATATTTTTTAGCGAATTCGCGGATAATCTCTCTCTCTTTTAAATCATAGCCATAATCTAAACCTAAATAAACTTCTTGCCCTAAATTAGTCAAATCGCGAATAATTAAATTTAAGCCAACATTTTTAAAATTGAAATTGCGAGTTTTAATAACAATTATTAAATCTTTTGTCAAATCTTTAAGCTGATTTAGTTTTAATTGCTTTAAAGAATTTTGATAGTGAAGCTTCAATAAATTAAGATAACCGTTTTCATTTTTAACATAAAAGGAAATCAAATAATCTTCAATTAATAAATCTTCACCAATAAGTGGGTTAATCCCTAATTTTTTTAAACCAAGGTAAAATTCGGGCGCGCTGCTAAGAGTTTGATACTCGCTTATCCCCGCCCATTTAAAGCCTCTTTTTTTAATTGCTGAAAGATAGCGAGCAATCGTTAGACCACTCTTTAAAAATGAATTTCCAGAATAAACATGTAAAGGAATAAAATTGCTCATCAACAAATTAAATCATCCAAATCATTTAATAATAGAGGTAGCTCATCTAAACTATTTAGACAAGCTCCAACAGCATTAGGGTGACCACCTCCGTGATATTTATTAGCAACCGCAATTAAGGAAAGACCACTCGAGCGGATGCTCACTCGATAATTCTTTCTGCTAGGATTATAGCTGACGCTCATCCAAATAGGTAATCCTTCGATAAACTCAAATAAATCTAGATAATCTTTTGCTAACTCCGGATATAGATTTAGTCTATTTAATTCTTCTTTCGTCAAAATGTAATAACCGACACCTTTAGGTGTGAAGTTCATATGATCGAGAATATATTTTTTTGTGTTAAATTCGTCATGACCCTTATTATACATTTCTTGATATGCCTTATAGATATCAACTCCAGCAAACGTAATAATCGTTGATAAGGCAAATGTTAAATCGTTCACTCCGCTATAAAGAAAGCGATTCGTGTCGCCGACAATCCCTTTAAAAAACATAGTTAAACTTTCTTTAGGCATCGAATATTCTTTGCCCATCTTTAATAAAACCGCCATTACTAATTCGCTTGCAGAAGCTAATTTGTCATCGATAATTTGAATATCGCCATAATTAAAATCATCGATGTTGTGATGGTCGATTTTAATTATATAACCAGTTTTTAAATAGCGTTCATCGGAAATCCTATTTTTGTTTGATGTATCAGTGATAATGCTTAAGGTATTTTGATCGAATAAATCATTCGGCACATCTTGGGTTAAAGGGAAACAATGGTTCATTAAAGTGACATGATTTTCTCCGACATAATAAATTTCTTTTTGAGGAAAATTAACTTTTAACCAATAATATAGTCCCATTTGCGAACCCATCGCATCATAATCAGGGCGAATATGACGGAATAAAATGATTCGTGGATATTCTTTAATTTTCGCTAAAACTTGCTCAATTTCAGAAGCGAATTTATCTACATAACGATCAATAATTTTTTTGATTTCCATCTTAATTCCTCTTGTCATTTAAATAATTTTTAATTTGATTTAGTGTTTCCTCACTGATGACATGCTCGATTTTACAACAATCAATTTCAGCTATTTCATTAGATACACCCAAAGAAAGTAAAAACTCTTTAATCGTCAAATGGCGGTCATAAACTTTTAAAGCCAATTTCTTCCCTTTACTTGTCAAATTTAATTTGCCGTCTTTTTGACGCCTAACATATTTTAAATCGATGAGTTCTTTCATTTCTTTGGTTACCGCTGCGCGCGAGATATTTAATTTTTCAGCAATTTGTGAGGCATGCACATCATCATCTTCATTTGATAAAATAAGGATTGTTTCAAGATAATCTTCGATAGCTTTAGTGACTTTAATCATAATCTTAACTTTATACTACTAACGATTTTTTTTCAATAAATATTAAGCATAGCTTAAAATGCTTTCTAAAATTTTAACTAATTTAATTGTTGTTTTTTATGTTTTTTACATTTTTTTAATAATATTTATCGAGATTTATATTTATTTTTATTGTTAATTCGAAATTACTATGAAATAAATAATTGATAAAAAATAATGGATTTTTAGAGTTTTTTACTGCAATAATCCTGTATTTTTTCGTTTTTGATTAAATATTATATCGATACTAATTAACATAGGTTAACATTTTTTTATTTTTTTCTTGCATTTATTTTTTGAGAGTTCATAATATGTAATGTGTTAACCATAGTTAACTTATAGAAAGGCTCTTTATGAAAAGAAAAAATCTAAATAGCGGCGAGATTGGATTACTTTCCGAACTTAAAAGGGGACAAAAGTGCGAAGTAATAAAAATCAATGTTCTCGATAAAGCTCTTCGTCGAAGAATTCTTGATATGGGTGTTACTAGAGGTGCCCTAATTGAAATTAAGAAAATTGCTCCTTTAGGCGATCCGGTTGATGTTTATTTAAGAGGCTATGAACTTTGTCTAAGAAAGAAAGATATGGCCTTAATAGAAGTGAGGTGTTTATAGTGGCAGTTATTGGATTAGTAGGTAATCAAAATTCTGGTAAGACGACATTGTTTAATGCTTTAACAGGCGCGAATCAAAAAGTTGGCAATTGGCCAGGAGTGACTATTGAAAGAAAAGAAGGCAAATTAAAAAAGAGTGATGACATACTAGTAGATTTGCCTGGGATTTATTCTTTATCACCTTATTCTTTAGAAGAAGGTGTTTCCCGTTCATTTGTGTTAAATGATTATCCGAATTTAATTATTAACATCGTCGATGCGACTTCATTAGAAAGAAGCTTATATTTGACAACGCAATTGCTCGAACTTGATTCAGATGTGATTGTCGCTTTAAATATGAGCGATATCTTAAAGAAGGAGAATATTTTAATTGACGAGAAAAAGCTATCTTCTTTACTAGGTGTAACCGTCATAAAAATATCTGCTAAAACAGGGGAAGGCATCAACGATTTAATTGAAACAATTAAAGAAGGAAAGTATTTAAAGAAAAAGAAATTCACTCAATTTTTCCCTACGAAAGTAGAAAGTATTATTTCGGAAATTTCTTCTATTATTAAAGATGATGATAATCGCCGTTTTAAAGCGTTAAAAATTTTAGAAAATGATCCGAATTTTTCAGTTAAATTGCCGATTGATACTCTAGGTAAAATCAAAGAATTAGAAAACGAATATCAAATGGATCAAGAAGAGATTGTCGTCAGTTTGCGATATAACTATATTGAAGAAATTAAAAAAACGACTGTAATTGATAACCGCCGCGCGGAAAATAAAGTATCTATAAGCGATAAATTAGATAAAATATTTCTAAATAAATATGCGGCAATTCCAATTTTTTTGGTTATAATGCTACTTATTTATTTATTAAGTGTTGGGATTGTTGGCGGCTTGACGGTTAATTTTGTTGATGCTTTATTTAATGGCTCGGAAGAACTTGAGTTAAATCTATTTGGCGTAGGTTCTTTAAGTTGGACTATACCTTTTGCAATCGATGGTTTAGGGCCGCTACTTAGCAATTGGCTAAGTGGATTAGGGGCGAGCGATTGGGCAACTAGTTTAGTTAGCGATGGCATTATTGCTGGGGTTGGAGCAGTATGTAATTTCATTCCCCAAATTATGATTATGTTCTTATGCCTATCTTTGCTTGAAACAAGTGGCTATATGTCGCGAATTGCCTTCTTTTTAGACCGTATTTTCCATAATTTTGGTCTCAGCGGAAAATCTTTAATTCCCTTTATTGTCGGTGTTGGTTGTTCGGTGCCTGGCATTATGTCAACGCGAACAATTGAAGATAAAAAAGAACGAGAATTAACTGCAGTTTTAACTCCGTTTATGCCTTGCTCGGCTAAACTACCAATCATTTCTATCTTTGCAACTTTCTTCTTCCCTAGTGTCGGATGGCTCATCTCGTTTAGTTTTTATCTTTTGGCTGTCCTCGTCATTTTAGTTAGTGGAATAATTATTAAAAAAATTATTTATAAAAATCAGTCGCACATGACGTTTATTAGTGAACTTCCCGAATATAAAGCTCCTATTTTTTCTTATGTAATGCGCGATGTTGGCGATAAAACATGGTCATTTATTAAAAGGGCAGGAACGATTATCTTGCTATGTTCGGTAATCGTGTGGTGGTTATCGAGTTTTACATGGGATTATCGTTATGTTGGCACGATTTTAGAGGATGGTAGTGAAATTACGATTGATCAATCGATGTTGGCTGGTATTGGCAATGCTTTCGCTTGGATTTTCTATCCAATGTTAGGAATGAATTGGTCATGGGCTGCTAGCGTTAGCGCCATCCAAGGCTTAGTAGCCAAAGAACAAGTCGTTGGTTCTTTAGCAACTATCGCGCATGTTAGTGAAGAAGCTGAATTAATTTTCAATTCCAATTTATTTAGTTTCTTTACTCCTACTAGCGCCTATGCCTATATGACATTCAATCTATTTAGCGCTCCTTGTTTTGGGGCTATTGGAGCAATGCGCACTGAACTTGGTTCAACTAAAAAAACTGTTTTTGCAATTCTATTTCAAACAGGCTTTGCCTGGTTACTCGCTAGTTTAATTGGTACGATAGGATGGTTATTTACATTATGAGTGTAGCTGATATTATCATTTTAATTATTGTTATTTTATTGTTATTAACAATCATCTTCTTTCGCTTTATCTTTCCACTTATTCGCGGCAAGAAATCATCACATTGTTCTTCTTGCCCGGTGGGATATGATGCAAAAATTAAAAGATCCTTAAAAGAATACCGTAAATCTACCCGAAAAGATAAATAACTTCCAGTTTCTTTGGTCAAAATTATCCTAATTGACCAAAAAAAGATTGGGCGTCAACCCAATCTTTTTTATTACATCGCGAATAATTATTTAATTTCAATATATTGTTTTGCTGGTTTCTTTTCTTCGACTTTTTTGACACTGATGCTCAATGTCCCATTTTCTAAATTTGCTGAGATATCTTCGTTAGTAACATCATCTCCGATATAAAATGAACGAGAATAAGAACCAGAGAATCTTTCACGGCGGAGATATTTTCCACGCGAACTCTTCTCATCGTTATTATAGTTTTTTTGAGCTCTGACAGTTAAATAACCATCCTTGAGTTCAATTTTAATATCTTCTTTTTTGATGCTTGGAACATCGATATCAATGAGATAATGATCGTCGTGCTCACTAATATCGGCTTTCATAATTTCACCACGATGCATTTCGTGTGGTTCCATTAAGAAGAAGTCATCGAAAAAAGGATCGAAAAGTGAATAATCATCGCGATTTGTTAAACCATATTTTCTAGTCATAATTTGTATCCTCCTATTAACCATTTAGCACTCGACATATCTAAGTGCTAACTATATTATAGGACTTTTTAGCAGTCTGTCAATAGGAGTGCTAAAAAATGTTATATATAAAATATATAAAAGTAAATTAAAAAATATTTTTATAAATTTTTTCTCAAAAAACTATTATTCTTCAACCTTGATTGGCTTACTAGAAGTGATTTCGTTTTTTAGATAAAAGATTTTTTGTTGACGGTGGCGAGCTTGTGCTCCAAAAACAGCTGCCGAAATAATCATTAAAGCAACTCCACAAAACAAACCGACTAAAAATGTAAAGAAAAAGATGCCAGCTAAAATTAATTGAAAGAGCCAAAACATGGCATCATCATTAGCGACTAAATTGTTGTAATCATTAATATTAGATGAATATTTAACAAAGAAAACGATACTTGCTACAAGCCACGCCGCGCATAATAAATAAGTAATTCCAAAGATGATAGTCATCATTAAGCCGGCGCTAAAAAATATTTTTCTTCGTCCTTTAATATCGTTTAACTCTATCTCTAAATATTCAATATGATTTGTAAAGTCTTTTGTCATCGCTAAAATAGTAGCATACATTCATTTAATTATCTAATAAAAGATGAGGAAAATGATTTTCTTTTCTTTGATTCGGCTTTCTTTATAACGTTTATAATGGATTTATCAATAAAAATAGCATCTTTCATGAAATTGGCTTTATTTTTAATATTTAATCATTCGCTATTTATTTTTTAAATAAATGTTATTAATATAAATGTATGAAAATCAATAAAAAAATATTAGATAAAGTCGAACTTGTCGAGGTGGAAGTCTCGGATCATTTCAAAGTTACCTTATGTAGTTTTGGTGCCTCGGTTTATAGCATTTATTACCACGATCATTTAATGAATATTACCCCTAAAGAATTGAAAGAATTTTATTTATCAAATAAATATTTTGGCAAAACTTTAGGTCCGACGGCGGGTCGCGTTGCTAATGGCGAATTTCAAATGGATGATGTTATCTATCATCTTGATAAAAATGAGCACGGCATTACCTCTTTGCATGGTGGCAACCATTCCTTAAGTTTCACTAACTTTGTTAGTGAGATTAAATTAGGAGAAAAAGATACTGCGGTTTCTTTTAGATGCCTTCGTCACGATAAAGATGGTGGTTATCCTGGAGAAGTGAACTTTGAAATTCAATATTTATTCGAAACCGGAAAAGATGAATTTACCATCCGCTTTTTAGCTAACACTAACGATAAGTCATTCGTCAATTTAGCTAACCACCTCTATTTTAATTTAGGTGAAGAAGATGCTGGTGAATTATATTTAAAACTTCGCTCGCATTATTATATGGCGATGAATGACGATTTAATTCCTTTAGAAAAGAAAAGAGTCACTAAGCCATTCAATTTCATTTTCAAAAAACAAATTAAAAAAGATGTC
>CASFSG010000048.1 GCA_949297305.1 uncultured bacterium | reverse complement strand
AATCATAAAATTTATGGAGAGCTATCGTTAATTCAACTACTCCTAAATTGCTCGATAAATGCCCGCCATTAAGCGAGGTAACACGCAAGATTTCTTGTCTAATATCAGCAGCTAGAACTACTAATTCTTCATTACTTAAAGACTTTAAAAACTTTGGGTCTTTAATATCTTTTAAGTTAAAATGTTCGATAACTGCTTGTTTTTTCATACTATAAAATTACTAAAAATATACTAACTAATTATTACCTTCATCTTTAGCGTTCAATTTTGAAATTTTATCTTCGGCCTCTTTTAGTTCGTTTTCTAACGCTTCGATAGTCTTAAGGCTATCTTCATAAATTTTTAAAGTTTCTTCTAAAGACTTCGCATTTTCTTCTATTTCTTTTATCTGCGATTCTAACCTCGTTAATCTTTCTTCAAAATTTAATTCTTCTTTCATTTTAAGTTCCTCGTTTCTTTAACGTTAGAAATTATTATACCATCTTTTAAATGAGTTTTAATGGTATCATTTTCTTTTATTTCTTTAATAGAAGTAATTAAATGTCCACTAACATCATAACTTAAACTATAACCGCGACTTAATACTTTAAGAGGAGATAAAGAAGATAAAATTTCTTTATTTAAATTTAAGCGATGTTTTAAGTTCAGAAGATATTTTTCCATCGCTTTAAATAAGATATCTCTATCTTTTAAAATAATTATTTTATATTCTTGATAATGGTAAAAAGGGTTTTTGATAAAGGAAGAATCCTTAAGCGCTTTTATCCTTTTTAATAAATTATCGCATCGATGAGAAATAGCTTTATTAATTTTCTTGCGATATTCGTATAATAAGGCATAAATATCTTCTTTATCTGGCGTTGCTATAATAGCTGCTTCGGTTGGTGTCGAGGCTCTTTTATCGGCCACTAAATCTAAGATAGTTGTATTTATTTCATGACCAATCGCCGAAATTAAAGGAATATCTAATTGATAGACATAGCGAGCGAGTCCTTCATCATTAAAAGCATTTAAATCTTCTTCGTTGCCACCACCGCGCGCGACAATGATTAAATCAGGTTTTTCCTTTTTTGCTTTCTTAATTGCTTCAATGACATTTTGAGGAGCTTTTTCTCCTTGCATTAAAGCGAAGGAAGTTTCTAGTTCAACGAGCGGATAACGTTTTAAAATATTTTTCCTAACATCGCTATCAGCTGCGGAATTTTTCGCGCTAATGATTGCAATTAATCGCGGAAAGGCAGGGATAATTAATTTATGCTCTTGAGTAAATAAACCTTCATGGAATAATTTTTGTTTTAACTTTTCTAAAGCGAGCAGTTTATCTCCTTTGCCGTATTTTTCGATTTTTTTAACGATTATTTGATAACTTCCTCGCCCCACATAAACATTAATTCTACCAGCAATTAAAACTTCGTCACCATTTAAAATATCGCTATCTTTTAATAAATATTTCGCATCTTCTTTGAATAATACGCAATTAATTAAGGAACGTTCATCTTTTAGGGCAAAATAATAATGACCGTTAGTCGAGGCGCCTTTAAAAGAAGTCAATTCACCCTTAACTAAAAACGACATGAGATTAAAATCGTTTTCAAGATGATTTTTAATGTAATTATTTAAAGTAGTAATCGAAAATATATTATCTAGCATAAAATATTATCAAGTAAAGCATTGACGAATTTATATGCCTTGTTATCCCCATATTTTTTCGCTAGTTTGATGGCGACATTGATGATGATTGCTTTTGCACTATTTAAAGTTTTTGCTTCCGCGTATGACATAATCAATATTGCTTGAATAGTTTTTTCTAAACGTAAAAAATTCCAATTTTCCATTTTGGAATTAAATAAATTGATAATTTCATTTAAGTTTTTTAAAGCGTAAACGAAAGTTTCTTTCGCACTTAAAGGAATTTCTTCATATTTTATTTCAAAAGCATTTTCCAAAATTGCTTTAAAATCAATTTCCTCTTTTAAATCGATATAAATTAAAGCTCCATAAAGAGCGATTAAGATTTTTTCATGAGATTGATTACGTGAGATCGCGTTATTCATTTTCTTAACAAA
>CASFSG010000047.1 GCA_949297305.1 uncultured bacterium | reverse complement strand
AGCTAAACCAGGCTCAATTGTTCCTCACACCAAATTTACCGCTAGTGTTTACGTTTTAAAGAAAGAAGAAGGCGGACGTCATACAGCTTTCTTAAGCAATTATCGTCCACAATTCTATTTCCGTACTACTGATATTACCGGCGTTATTACTCTTCCTGCTGATGTGAAGATGGTTATGCCTGGCGATAATGTTGAATTAACAGTTGAATTAATTCACCCTGTCGCGATTGAAAAAGGTACCAAATTCTCCATCCGTGAAGGTGGTCGTACTGTTGGTAGTGGTACCGTTACTGACATCATTAAATAATTTATTAATATTTATTGATTATTAGCCTCTAACTTTACGGTTAGGGGCTTTTTAAGGCTCTGTTAAATAAAACGGAGTTATAAAAGCATAGGCCGCGACCTATGCTTTTTATTATAAGAAGATACTATAAGTATCATCTTTTTAATCATTTAAAATCTTTTATTTGAAAGCGTTTTAATCGATATTTCTTATAATTTTTAACTTCAAAATTCTCTATATTTAGTTAACAAGTAGTTTAAATATAAATAAAGCTCTTTTAATTTATCTTTTTACATCAAAACTGTTAAATAGAGCGGAGTTAAAGAAAAAACGACCCCGTTTTATTTAGCAGAGCCGTTTAATATTACTTCGCTTAAGCATTAAAATATTAAAAAAATTTGAAAATATTACTTATTTTTAAATATTTGAATTAATTTAATTACTATCTTGTTTAAAATTTAAAAGTCAATTAATATATAAACAAGGAGAAAATATGAAAAGAACATCAAAAAAAATTGTAGGGATTCTTCTTGGTATACTTGCCCTAATATCCCCTTTAATTGAAATCACAAATTCGCCAAAAACAAGCAATGAAATTTTTGGCTATACGCCTGCTAATGAAATTTTAAACAAATCTTTAAATTTAAATTCCGTTCAAAGACACATTATTATTGATAACTCGAATGGGGCCATATTACCAGCCGACGATGAATTATCAACTGCAATCATTCATCCCGATGAATATGGTTATCCTGATGCTTACGCATCAAGTGTTATTAAATCCACACATACAGCTGATGATTTTAAATTTTGGACTTATAGATTTAGAACTGGTTATATTCATAATGAGTATGTTGTTTTATCACCAATTCGAGAAGATTATTCCTCTGCTAAGATCGAATATAGATTTTATAAACCAATATATAAAATTGATATCGAATTATCTCATTGGCGTGAATTTGAAAGTGAAGGATTAAATCACGAGACAGGAAATGCTATTTTATCTGCTCGTGTTAATACCGAATATGTTGAACAATTGGATTTATTATCAACTGAAATCAATTTGACTCGAGATCGGACGAATCCCGATTTATTCACTATTATTTTTCCAACGCCTGTTTATTATATTCATATTAGTGCAACTTCTAATGTTACTGCCATGAGCGACGATAATAAAGGTAGAATTTGTATAGGTGATATTAAATTATATTTTAAAGAGGACTCTTTTCCGCTTAGCGGAGATGAGTTGTACTATATGCCTGAATTATGGTGTGAAGGTAGCGGTATGCAATATAGAACAAATTGTTATTCATATGCTTTGAATGCCTTTGCTAATCCTGATCCGGATAGAAAAGGTCAATCTATGATGATTGGTCAGTCCTTAGGCTTTGAACAATTGCTAAAAAGCGATTTTGAAAGTCCTAATAATTTGATTAATTTTATATCGCAAGATGCGTTTTATTATAATTTTACTTTCATACAAGTTGGCAAGTATGAAGCATGTCCAGAGGGAACATACAAAATTGCACTTTTTATAGATCAGGAATATAGCGATTTTCATTTTTATCGAAAAGGGGCTGATGGATTATGGTCGCACAAAAGAGGAACATCATGTCCTACAAATTTAGATGCATCTAACAACCTGATTGTCGATCCTGAAACTTGCGACAGAGAATACATAGATTCACCATATGTACACTTAACATATCCTGTTTTTTGTGGTTATTTTGCAGTGAATTCCCTCTCTAATTTAATATATAAATGGTAGAAATTATGAAAAAAAATATTTGTTTATTTGTTTTAATGTCATCCGTTTTATCTTCTTGTGGACCTTATGTCCCTGCTTATGAATCAACACATATTGGAACCTTAATTACTGACTATTGTAATGAAGTTATTGCCAAGGGATATGAGATACATTATTTCGGCGAATCATATATGTACACTGATAATGTTAATAACTATGTTGCTTATATTGATTGGAATATTCTTGATGAAAATGGTTTTCCCTCTATTGGGTATGAATATAAATTACCATTATCTAGTGGTGGTAGTGACGCTGAACTAGAAAGCGCTGATAATCTTTTTAATCGGATGTATTTATTAGATTTTATTGCTAATTTTGGTTTACCACTTTGTGAAAATGATCTTAATTCTCGCGACTTTAATACGATGGGCCTAATCTTTTTATCAAATGAAGGTCATTATTATTTTGTTGGTTATAGCAGCTACGATTATGATGCAAAAGTCGAAGGTGTTCGACAAGCGTTAGATTGGGAAGTCGAAGAAATCGAAAATTATCTAAATACTATTGAAAACAATATTCAGTGATTAGAAGGTTTTCATTAATTGTTATTGCTTTTTATTTTTAATAAAACGATAATTTTTTTATGTCAAAGATTCGCGAAAGAAACACTTTGCCTCGTAGAACCCTCCTAGCGACTTTTGGTAGCCGCTATATGGCGGCAATTGTCGATTTTGTCATTTGTTTTGCTTTAACTTTAGGTTTATATTATGGTGCTTTTTATTTCGCTTTTCGCGATGGTAACAATCAAAAAATTAATCAGTTAAATGATTATCAAATTTCTTCTCATCTTTT
>CASFSG010000046.1 GCA_949297305.1 uncultured bacterium | reverse complement strand
ATAGGGATCGACTACTTCACTGGTCCCGTTTGCGTTAGTGATTTCATAAGTATAAAACCAATTTAATAAGGCCGGGACTTGTTCGAAAGAAATGCTCGCTTGCCATACGCCATAAGCCGTATAAGCCATTGTGAATGTCCTTCCATTATCGCTACCTAAAGAGGAACTTATTTGCTCAGGTGTTCCATTGATATATAAATTTAAACGGGCGTCGCTCGAACAAGGTGACCAAAGTTTAAAAGTCACTTCCGTTTCACTATAAGTAACACCTAGGTCTAAACCATCATAAGTATAATACTCTTCAAATAAAGGTGTATCGTAAAGATATTCGAAAGAAACATACTTTTCCGGTTTTTTATCAGGATAAGTCTCATAGACCGTTTCCACGACATATAAAACATTGATATGAGCGGTTGTCGCCAACTCAATATCGAAGAAATATGTCCCGCTTTCTTTGTCGTAACGACAATTATTTTTACCGACTTCTGCTCTTTTAATTAAGCGATAAGGTTTTAAAGTATTTTGCACCGCCGCCCCTTCACGTAAATATCGTCCTTCATAGGCATAAAGTTCATAATATTCAGGAAAATATGTCGCCTCGCAACGTATCGTTTTCCAATCATCTAAAAAGCGCGCCATAACTACTTTATCATAATAGGTGTCTTCTTCGCTTAAATGGACTTCTAACGAGGAGCCTTCGCTAGGAATACACCAAATTTCTAAAGTGTTATTAACAAATTCATAATCGGCGTACTCTAGATAAGTATCGCTTGATTGTCCATCCCATGTCCCTTCTAATTTGACAATAAAATATAAACCGGCTTTGCCATTATATAGCGTATTTTCTGGCAAAGTTAAGTCGAAAGTGAAATACATATTTTCATCATCGACAAGCGTATAATCGCTATTTTCTTTCCCGTTTACCCCACTACACCAAGTGTATAAACGACGTTTAGGATTATTGCCATCATCATTGCGATAATGAATGATGACTTTATTGGGAGAAAGGGCTTGCAGTTCTAAATTATCACCCGCAAATTCAACCCCATCGCTCAATTGGTAATGAACTTCCTTTTCGTAAACAATTGGATCGATAAAGTCTTCATTTTGCCTAGACTCTTTTGGTAGCAATGTTATTGCAAATAACGGAACAAAAATTATTGAACCTAGTAGCGCAAGTAGATTTTTGTGTTTCATATTTCCTCCTAACTAAGTAAGCCTAGATAAATATTTAAGCCACCATCTTGATAGAATTTTAAATAAATATGATATGTGCCGGGGTTTAAACATACGATGTTTTCACCTTGTCCACCGCTAAAATTAACACCATTTTCTTCTAACCACGGGGAAAGCCAATTGACACTAGAATTTTCACGCGAAATAATTTTAAATTCGTCGTTTCTAGCAAAAGTTAAGGTGATAGTATATTGCTCTTTAATATTAGAATCATCGCTAGCTAAAGGAGTTAATTGAAGATTCGATTCAATGCTCCAAGAAGGATTTTCACCCATAAATTCTCCTTCCCCTGTCAAATAATAAATACTTTCTGTTATTGGATCGTCAGGATCGATGTTCGAACTACCATCACTAGTCCCTTCTCCCTTATTAATTTCGCCACTATATTGATAGGTCGCATATAATACTTGATAATTAACATCAGGAACTTCCCGATAGATTGAAGGCGTTCCTTCTCCGTCATATTTAACCCAAGAAACAAATTCGACATCTTTAATTTCACTAGTTACGAGACTTTTGTCAGGCAAAGATGTGCCACTACTAGCGACATAAGAAATGGTATTTTCTAAATACTCACTAGCGATATTTTCACCCTTTTGACCTTGATATAAACCATTTTTGCCTAGCACTAAATAGGTGAGGACGCTGATTTCCTTTTCTAGAGGAAAATTATTAAGATTATTTTGCGAAACATTACATCCTCCTAAAAGGAAGCATAAACTTAAGCCTAGTATAATTTTTTTCATTGACTAACCTCGCTACTTTAATGTGTAACTAACAATTGTCCCATAAGGGGCTAATAAAGATGATGTAGAACCATTTAAACACACATTGTGTTCGCCCTTTAACGATACATTCTGTGAGTTTTTTCCAGAGTTAATATAAATATAAAAGACACCATTATCACTATTAATTTCATAGTGTAAAACATCGGTATTCTCTTTAAACTCATACCCATTATATTTAGCGTTTTTACCATAAAGTCTTTTTACTTCGCTAAGGGCTTTATAATAATTAAGCATAGAATTAGGATCATTTTCTTGTTCAACTATCGAGGGGAGCTTCTTATTATATTCATCCCAAACGACTTCATAACCACCGAAAGTATAATCAGTTGTTATACTTTCATCGCCCCATTTAAATGGTTGACGATACCACATATCTAAATTATTTGTATTGCCATAAATTTCTTCGTGCTTTAAAGTGTTGCCACTCATTCCTAACTCATCGCCATAATAAATCCAAGAAATTCCCGGAGCTAAAATCGTTGAAGCAGCGTGCACTTTAGCTTTATTGATTTCTTCGTCGCTACCTTTAACGTCATAAGCATTACCGTCAGATGAATTGATGTGGTTAATCGCTCTAGCGACATCGTGATTAGAAGTGAAAGCACCATTGATAAAGTCGGGGTGATTCCCGCCGCTAACTAAACCAACATTTTCAATATTCGTCGCGATATTTGAACTAAATTTATTGTAGGTTTCGTTAGGTTGAGTAACCGCCATATAAGAAGCGTGCATTCCGTTAAGATGACGGAATAACCATTCTTGGTTATGGTAATATAAGCTAAAGTCAAATTGTGAATCTAAAGCTTGATAATAAGGAGCAATGCGCGCACCATAACCATCAAAATTTTCACCTACAAGGAAACAATCAGGATATAAATTCTTTAATTCAATCGCGAATTCTTTCCAAAAATTAACGTTTTTAGTTAAATCGGAGCTATAGTCATTAGTTTCAGTTACTTCTTGGAATAGTTGTTCATCATAATATGTTTTATCGGCGATATCAGTGACGATTAAATCGTCGCCAGTATCATCGACTTCATCTTTCATATAAATATGTTTGATAGCATCGAGGCGAAAACCATCAAGTCCAAACCCTAACCAATAAGCTGCTAAAGAAATCACGAAATCTCTCGTCGCTTGATTATCATAATTTAATTCCGCCATATTCGAACCAAATTTGCCATAATAATAGTAATTAGATTCGCCATCTTGATACCAATTAGGATGATCTTC
>CASFSG010000045.1 GCA_949297305.1 uncultured bacterium | reverse complement strand
TTCACATGTTATTAATATCGTGGGCAGATCATATAGAACAAAAGATATTTTTGAAGAAAAGGAGGATAATGACGTCATAAAAAACACCTAAATTGGTAAAAGTTAAAGCACCATAATTGGTAAAATTTAAATTGACATTATCATCAAATGAATATTTTAATATATAAGAGAATTTATTATGATTTACAAATATAAATATCAAACACCAAATGGCTTTTCAAATATGATAATGAATAGTGATGGTAAATATTTAACAGGTTTATGGTTTGAGGGGTCAAGAGATTTTGCAAAACATGAAATAAATTGCGAAGAAAAAGAATTAGAAATATTTAAAGAAACAAGTAAGTGGCTTGATATATATTTTAGTGGAAAAGAACCAGATTTTACACCAGAATATAAGATAAATAATTTAACACCATTCAGAAAAGAAGTTGTAGATATAATGAATAATATACCATTTGGCAAAACTTTAACATATAATGATATATCAAAAATGATTGCAAAAAATAGAGGAATAAAAAGAATGTCTACTCAAGCAGTCGGAGGAGCTGTTGGATGGAATCCAATATGTATTATTATTCCTTGCCATAGAGTAGTTGGAACAAATGGAAGTCTAACAGGTTATGGTGGAGGAATAAAAAATAAAGTGGAATTATTAAAACTAGAAGGAAATGATATGAATAAATTTCTTATTCCTAAAAAAGCACCGCATTATAAAAAGGCTCCTATGATGTAATTTAAAAAATGAATTGTATGTAAAATACCATGATGAATAATGGTGTAAATTAAACTTAGATGATAAATACTTATTTGAAATGTTAATATTATAAGTTTTTAAGCATGACTTTCTTAAGAATGTGTATTAAATAAATTTTCATCATTTTCATAAAAACAGAATATTTTAGTAGAGAAACGTTTATCTAGTAGGTTCTCGTTTTTCTAATAAAACCAAATTCTAAATCTAAAAATTCGTCGGTTTGAACTAATTTCCATCTACTAGCAAAACGTCAAAAATTAAAAATGCTCGATTTCTCGAGCAAATGTTAGTTATAGCATGGCGGAGGTCTAGAGATTCGAACTCTAGCGCCTTTTTACAAGCCTACGAGCTTTCCAAGCCCGCCCCTTCAACCACTTGGGTAGACCTCCGCATCGCGTTAAATTATATCTTAATTAAATTATTAAATAAAGAATAATTTTGCCTTTTTATTCTTACAAGATTAAAATCTTTTTGATGAAAGAAGTGGTAGTAAATAATTTAGATTCTTCGCAACGAATTGATAAATATCTTTTGAAATTATTCCCAGCGATGCCAAAGAATTTCCTATATAAAACCTTTCGTAAAAAAGATATAAAAGTCAATGGTCATTGGGTGAGAGAAAATTATATACTTTTAGAAAATGATGTCATCAATATTTATATTAGCGATGATAAGTTACTTGAATTTCAAAAAAGTGAACAATCATTAAAGAAAATTAATTTTCCATATGAAATAATTTATGAAGATGAAAATCTTCTTTTTGTCAATAAACCGGCCGGCGTTTTAGTTCATGGCGATCAAAACGAAAAGAGCAACACCCTCATTAATCAAGTTTTGAATTATTTATATTTTAAAGGTGAATACGATCCAAATTTATCTACTTTTAAACCAGCTTTAATTCATCGCCTAGATCGCAATACTAGCGGGATTACAATGTTTGCTAAAAATTATCGTTCGCTTGAAGAAATGCTTTCTTTACTCAATGACAAAACGCTTTTAGAAAAAACTTACCTAGCGTTAATTAAAGGCAAGTTACATCAAGAAGGAGTGGTGACGATTAACTTAGTAAAAAACGCTAGTGAAAATAAAATGTATGTCGATAATCGCGAGTACGCTAAGGAGGCTTCTACCTTTTTTAAAACGCTTAAAACATTTCAAAATTATTCGTTAGTGGAAGCGACTCTATTAACTGGGAGAACACATCAAATTCGCGTCACTTTAGCCCATCTTCATAACCCAATTTTAGGCGATGAAAAATACGGGGATTTTGCCTTAAATAAAAAGTTTAAAAATTTATATAAATTAGATTATCAGTTTTTACATGCCTATAGTCTTTCTTTTGGCAAAATAAATGGATATTTATCATATTTAAGCAAACAAAAATTCGTTGCTAAATTGCCACTTAATAAAGCGAAAATTATCGAAGAATTAGATGAAAAAACCTGCAAATCACAATAATTTAGTTTAAAATTTCCTTTAAAGCGTAATAGACACCATCGTGATTATTATCATATTTAGATATTCTTGAGGCAATCTTTTTTATTTCGCTATTACCGTTAATCATAGCAATTGAAATTCCCGCATATTTCATCATTTCGATATCGTTAGAAGAATCTCCTAAAGCGATAATATTTTCTTGAAGGATGCCATAACGTTTTGCAACCTCGATTATCGCGCTATATTTTGAAATGTTATTATAATAAATCTCCATATAGGGAGCTTCTTCCCAAAAGCGAACCCCAATATCTAATTTAAGACCGCTAATTAAATTCATGATTAAATTTTTATCATAATTTCCTTTCAAGCGAACAAGAATAGTTAAAGGATCACTATTTAAAGTTTGATAGATATCGCCAGTAATAATTTCATAATCTTTTAAAAACTTTTTTACCCAAGGATAATATGATAAGAAAGGGTCTTCTTTAAGTTGATATAGTTTCTTTTCGTTTTGCAATAAAATATTTTCGGCGTATTCTTTTATTTTATTCCAGATTCCGAATATTATTTTCTTTGGAAAATAGCGATAGACACTTGGATATGCGCTATTAGGGCGCTCTTTGATTAAAGAACCATTAAAGCAGACAATAGGCGATTTTAAGTTTAATTCTTGATAGTAATCATTCACCCAACTTAGTGGACGACCAGTCGCAATAACTACTAAATGGCCGCGCTTATCAAGTTGACGCAAATATTCTAGATTTTTTTGACTAATCTTTTTTTGATCGTCGAGCAAAGTGCCATCTAAATCAATCGATATAAGGTATTTATTCATAGCGATATAATCCGATCGCATTTTGGACTCTCTTCAAAGTTTTCTCAGCGATTGTTGAAGCGTATTCTTTGCCTTCTTTTAAAACTTTATCGACTAAACCAGAGGCAAGTATTTCCTGATATTTAGTTTGAAGACAAGCAATCTCATCTACGACAACTTTAGCTACCTCTTTTTTAAATTCTCCATACATTTTTCCTTGAAATTCTTTTTCGATTTCTTCGAACGATTTATTAGTTAAAGCCGAATAAATTGTCATTAAATTAGAGATGCCAGGTTTATTCGTTTCATCATAACAAACACGGCAATCCATATCGGTCACTGCCGACATAATTTTTTTATGAATCGTCTTTAAATCATCATCGAGAAAAATATCACCTTTTGGGTCAGATTTTGACATTTTTTTAATTGGGTCAGATAACGACATAATGCGCGCGCCGCTTTGTCTAATTAAAGCGCGCGGCATCTTTAAAATATCGCCGTATCTTTTATTGAAGCGATGAACCAAATCGCGAGTTATTTCGACATGTTGAACTTGATCTTCGCCAACTGGTACATAATCGGTATCATATAAAACAATATCGGCCGCCATTAAGACAGGATAAGTAAAAATTCCTAATCCGATTGCTTCATTATTCATTTTTTGCGTTTTATCCTTAAACTGCGTCATTCTTGAAAGCTCGCCCATATATAAATAATTTTGTAAAATTATTGCTAATTCAGAATGTTCGTGAACTTCGCTTTGCAAAAAAACATGGACTTTTTTAGGATCTAAGCCTGCCGCCAAATAATATGCGACAATATTTCGACTATTATTTCTTAATTCTTCCGGATTGATTGGGAGAGTTAATGAATGCAAATCAGCCACAAATAAGATCATATCGCCATCATTCATTAAAGTGACGAATTGTTTGATTGCTCCAATATAATTACCTAATGTTAATTTGCCTGTTGGCTTAATTGCACTTAAATAACGTTTCATAACGTTATTATGTTAGTTATTTTATGTTATAATGTCAATGTTAAGGGGTTGATAAGAATGATTAAAATATATGTTTCTCCCAGCTGCTCAAGCTGTCGTAAGGTTAAAAAGTGGTTTGATGAACAAAAAATTCCTTATAAAGAAAGAAATATTTTTAATGCTATTTTAGATGAAAACGAATTAAAAGATATGTTAACAAAATCGGAAAATGGCACAGAAGATATCATTTCAACTCGTTCTAAAATTATTAAAGAGCAACACATTAATGTGGAAGAGATGACTTTAAATGAAATGATTAAATTCATTCAAAAAAATCCCTCGATTTTAAAGCGACCAATTATGGTCGATGATCGCCGCATCCAAGTTGGCTATAATTCAGAAGAAATTCGCACCTTCATTCCGCGTGCTAAACGATTGGCTGAACTATATTGTTCCCCAGAATATTGCGAAAATTTTGTTAATTGTGAACATATAAAAGATAAAATCGTCCTTAAGGACGATTCATCAACTAGTGATAACAAATAAAATATAACTAAGATTATTTTTCGCTCGCGCGAAGAATTTTTGATTTCTTGTTTTCTTTAAACGTAATATTTTGTTCCGCTAAAACTTCGATGAGATGCTCGCGAGCGATGCGAGGAGAGGAGTCTTCCATTTCAATTTCATAATCAACTTTGCCATTATAAGTGTTCATGTCGATTGAAAGCAGCGAACTTTTATAGCGATAATCTAATCTTTTAGTAGTTAATTCAGCGAAAATAATAAAATCTTCAATGCGGTAGCCTAACATAATTAAAAAATCTTTGATATCACCATCGGGCAATTTGTTTTGGTTGCGCATAGCTAAAAATTGTTGTTCATCAAGATCTTGATTCTTTTCTAATAGACCATAAGATAAAGGAACTTTAAGTGTTAAAGTATATCCTTTGCTTTCTCTAATTCTTAATCCAGAATCATCTTTTCTTAAAGCAAAATCTTTCGTATCAATATAATAATTTGTTTGGGTGTAGGGGGCCTTGCTCGCTAATGGCAAATAATAATTATATAAACGACTATATTCTTCTTTATTGACAAGAGCCTTACTTTCAATTTCAACATTCGTAGACATTTTCTTTACCTCTTTTATATGTTATCATATAGTCATGAATTTGTTTAGTGCTTCTCCAGAAAATTCTATCAATAATTTCCTTAGGCAATATGCCTTCTATATCGCTTTAGGAATCGCTTTGATTATTTTAATTCTTGTATTCGTTTTATTAATCATGAATTTTTGTTCTAATAAGAATAAAAAAACAAATTTAGAAAAGAAAAATGAATCATCATTTAATAGCGAATTATTTTTTACTTCTTTAGGCGGAGTCGCTAATGTTCTATCTTATCAAATCAAGGGTAATCGCTTATATATCTATTTAAAAAATATCGATTTATTTAATGGTGAAGTTATTAAAAATTTAGGTGTTACCTCTTATATTAAAATGTCAAATAAAGTCGCGTTATTGGGATTAGATAATCAAAATATTGAAACTATTTTAAGACAATATAATTTTCCAAATGTTTGATAATGTCTTCGGTTGGCAAACCGATGACATTATTTAAACTCCCATCAATTTTCTTTACTAAGTTAAATTCTTGGTCTTGGATGCCATAGGCACCAGCCTTATCCATCGGCGAACCACTAGCAATGTATTTATCGATTAATTCGTCACTTAATTCGTTGAAATAGACATCGGTTTTGACGCTGCGGGTTATTTCTACTTGCGACGAAATAAATGTATATGCACTGATGACAATATGATGATTATTTGATAGGGCTTTAAGCATCTTTTTGGCTTCTATTTTTGAGTGCGGTTTACCATAGATTTCGTTTTGAAAAATAACGATTGTATCACAACTTAAAACTTTATCGTTTGGATGATTTTCAAAAACATCATAAGCTTTCAATTTACTCAATTCTTTCGCTAAATTGTTTGGTGTCGTTTTTAATAACGATTCATCAATATGAGAAGGAATAACCTTGAAAGGTTCTTTAGAAATTTTCGCCAATAACTCTTTTCGACGCGGAGAATTACTTGCTAATATCAACATAGTTTTGATCCATTATTACAGGAATTATCATTGGATTGCGTTCTGTTTTCTTGATAACGAAGTGTGAGACATTTAATTTAATCGTCTTTTTAATATCGGCAAAAGTAACATTTGGTTTACTAAGCGACTCTAATAATGCCTTATTAGCAATATATTTGATTTGTTCTAAATCTTTGTTACTTTGATATATATAACCCTTGGTCTTAATTTCTAAAGGAACGATAATTTTGTTTGTTCTTGAATCAATACCGACAAAGACGGCGATTAAACCATCATCTTTTAAAATCGCGCGATCTTTAATGACTGGAGAACCAATTCCATTAATATCATTGCCATCGATATAAATCGCATCAGCTTGATAGTGGGGACCGGCACTTATTTTGTGGTTGAATAGCACTAAGGAATCGCCGTTATCCATAATGAAGATATTTTCTTTTGCCATTCCTAATGATTCAGCAATGCGTCCGTGTTCTTTTAACATTCGGTATTCGCCATGGATCGGCATAAAATATTTAGGACGCGTCAATTTAAGCATTAGGCGCAATTCTTGTTTCGAAGGATGTCCTGAAGCATGCACGGAAAAATATATTGAATTAGTAATGACATCTGCTCCTCGTCTAACGAGCAAATTGACTAATTTTTCAATCATGACGCCATTGCCAGGGATTGCGCTTGAAGATAAAATCACCGTATCGCCTGGGATGATTGAAATAGATTTATGTTCGCCATTTGCCATTTTTGATAATGCCGCCATTGGTTCGCCTTGACTACCGGTGCATAAAATGCATAATTCAACTGGTTTATATTTATTGATTTCACTAACATCAATAATGGCAGAATCAGGGATTTTTAAATAGCCATAATCGCGCGCGATTGAAACAGCCGACTCCATGCTTCGACCAACAATAACAATTTTACGATTGTTTTCAACAGCGACTTCAGCCACTTGTTGAATGCGCGATAAGTTCGATGAAAATGTTGATAAAATAAATCTTCCTTGCGTTTCATCGAATAGTTCGCGGATTGCTCTAACTACCGATTTTTCACTCGGGGTATAACCTTCAATTTCAGCATTTGTCGAATCGCTTAATAACAAATCGACACCCTCATCGCCTAAGCGCGATATTTTATTTATTTCCATCTCTTGACCAACTGGGGTTAAGTCTATTTTAAAATCGCCAGTATGGACAATTCTTCCTTGGGGAGTGTCAATACAAATGCCAAACGAATCGGGAATTGAATGAGTAACCCGGAAGAAAGTAACTTTAAATTGGTCGACATTGATGACGCTATTAGAGTCGATCTCGACGATACGCGTACTTTCTTTGATGTGCATATCTTCTAATTTATTGCGAATCATCGCGGCGGCTAATTTTGATGCATAAATAATTGGTATGTATAAATTTTGGATTAAAAAAGGAATGCCCCCAATATGATCCTCATGACCATGCGTAATAAAAAGCGCGCGAACTTTTTGACGGGAATTGCGTAACTTTGTGTAATCTGGAATGACATAATTGACACCTGGCAACCCTGCTTCGGGAAACAAAACCCCAGCATCAACAATGATTAAACCAGTGTCGCTTTCAAAGCAATAAGTGTTTTTACCCACCTCGCATAAACCGCCAAGCGCATAAATAGATATAGGGGATAATGCGTTCATAAAACCTCCTTTAATCAAAAGTTTATTAATCCTTTAGACCTACATAGATTATAGATAATAAGAAATTAAATTTCAACGGCGTTATCAATCTTTTTATAAGGATTAATAATGTCGATATGGTCATAAAATAAAACGCCATCCAAATGGTCTATTTCATGTTGCAAAACAACCGCATCAAAGCCACTAGCGATAATTGTTTCTTGTTGCTCGGTTAATAAATTGTAAGCTTGCACGATGATTTTATGATGGCGATAAACGTATCCTGGGTGTTCTTTATCGACTGATAAACAGCCTTCACCACCTTTTAAATAACATTTTTGAAGACTATATTCGATGATTTTAGGGTTGATTAATAAATATCGAATTTTTTTATCTTCTATTTCATAATTAATTGCGATGATGCGTAGATTTTTTCCTAGTTGAGGAGCGGCTAGACCAACACCTTCTCTCACCTTATTTTTTTGACAAAATTTTTCTTCTTTTGTTTTGACTAAAAAATCTAGTAAATCGAAAGCAAAATCTTTATCTTTTTGGCTTAAGGGGAAATCGACTGCTTTTGCTTTCGCCCTTAAAGAAATAGCATTATCTTTTACAATTCGATATTTTTTCTTCATCGATAAAATATTAGCATATTTTCCTATTTAATTGTAAAGTATTTATGTGAATGATTTGCTGTTAGATGAAGTTTATGCCTTAAAAGACGTTATCGCTGATTTAGATTTAGTGAAGGAATATCATTACCATGAAGAAATGTTGTTAAATTCTTCATCTTATCAAGAAAATAAAGATTATTTTGATACCTTAATTAGAACGGTTCATAGCGATGAATTTTTAATGAATGAAAAAAGTAAAATTGTCGCAAAATTATCTAAGACGATCGAAGGGATTAACTATCTAAAATATTACCGTAAAATCTATGCTTTTTATCATCAAATAAATAAAGAATTATTCTATCCGTTTTATCAATAATCATGTTTAAAGTTATCGCCGGAAAATATCGTCATCGCCTCCTAGAAACTCCTTCTACTAACACCATCCCAAGTATGGGAAAGGTCAAAGAAGCCATTTTCAGCGCCCTTTCCTTCTCTTTAATTAATAAGAAAGTCCTTGATCTTTTCGCTGGCTCGGGTGCCTTAGGTATTGAAGCCCTTTCTAGAGGCGCACTAGAAGCGACATTCATCGATAATAATTTTGAGGCAATAAAATGCATTAATAAAAACATTTATAGTCTCGGTATAACAAACGCTCATGTATTTCAAAGCGATGTGATTAGTTATCTCAATAATACTACCGAGAAATTTGATATTATTTTATTAGATCCCCCGTATGATAATACAATTTTATATGAAGAAACAATCAAATTAATTTTTAAAAACAATATCTTAAGTGAATGTGGCATTTTAGTTATTGAATGCAAAAATATTATCGATATGGATAAATATAATATTAATTATCAAAGAATAAAGATTTATAAACACGGAATTGCTAATATAATAATAATATGGAAATAAAAGAAAGTAAGATTGCTATTTATCCTGGATCATTTGATCCAATTACCAACGGGCACATTGACATTCTTCGACGCGCGAGTGTTCTTTTTGATAAAGTAATTGTTTTAGTTGCCCATAACAACTCTAAAAAATCGCACTTTTCACCACAAAAAAGAAAAGAGATGATTGTTGCGGCTATAAAGGAACTAGATATCAATAATGTTGATGTCGATGTTTATGGTGGTTTAACAATCGATTATGCCAAAAAAGCTCACGCAAAATATTTAATTCGTGGGCTAAGAGCTGTCAGCGACTTTGAATACGAATTCAAATTAGCGGCGACAAATTATTATATAGATCACGATATTGAAATGATTTTTTTAATGGCTCATAACAATTTTGAATTTATTTCTAGTTCTTCGATTATGGAAATGACTTTAGGTGGAGTTGATGTTTCTAAACTCGTTCCTAATAGTGTCTACCATGAACTTCTTAAATTAAAGCAAAAATAAAAGCCGATAGAAATCGGCTTTTTAAATATTAGATAATAAAGATTTTTTAATCTTGACCAAAATCACCATCATGATTCCAGCAATCGATTAAGAATTGTGCTTTGGAATAATTATCGTCCCCGGTGACACCAAAGAAGACTTCGCTAACGCCTTGAACAGGACTTTTTTCAGTAAAATCAACTAATAAGACAGTTGGTGTTAAGAAATTCTCTGGGTCAGCACTTTCCATTGCTTGTAAATCGCTATCATTGATAAAACCATTAATGTAATATTCCGAATTATAAGCATCGGAAGCCGCGCTTTCAAAGAAGTAGGGGTTGCGATTCATGTATTTGACAAAGGCTGATTCGTTCGAGGTTGTTTCATCGGTAACTTCATCGGTGAAAATCGTATACATTTTAAATGGCAAGCCATCATTTGTAACAAACATCGTATTGAAATTATTTTCTAGATATTCAAATCCGGTGCGTGCTTCAGCACAACTTGCGCAAGATTGTGAAACATACATTAAGAAGAATTTTTCACCATATTGGTCATAATTACCAGTGGGGTTTTCTTGTTCTTCCAATATCCAGCGCGTTAAGCGATCGGCTTCAGAATCTTCACCATCAACAAGCGATTGTTGGAATCTTGTATAATAAGCTTCATCAGAATTCAAATCATCCGCGAGACTTTCGATACCATCAACGATGGATGGAATTGAGAACATTACAGCGAAAATCACACCGACGATTAATAGTGGTTGGACCCACGCTGTATCTTTAATCCAAGTCCAGATTCTTTTGAAGAATGCACCAATTGCTGCTAATACTGCCATAACTAATATCTCCTACCTTTTATAAGCGTTTTTAAATATATCATAAATAAAGATATATTTTCAATAACTTTTGTGTCGTTATATCTTTTTGAAATAGTTTACTATTTCGGTTATTACCTAACCGCTTAATAAATATAACAACTTTTTGAAATTTTGCAATCTCGAATTAATTTACTCTTTATTTTTGTGTTGCGGTTGTTAAAATGTATTTTGTAAATGGCGAAGAAAAAATTTTCCTCGAAAGTTAATTCCTTCTTATATAACCATATATGGTTAAAATATACGGTCGAATATAGTTGGGCTATTTTGTTGACCCTCGTCTCTGCCTTTATTTTTACTATAGGCATTAATACTTTTATGGCACCTAGCGTCAATAATTTAATTCCCATCGTTAGTGGCGGTGTTTCAGGTTGTTCACAAATAGTCACACTTATTTATCAAATCATCACCGGCGAATCTAGTGGCACAGTTCATTCCCTCATCTATGGTATCGCCTATACATTAATCAATATTCCTCTAGCAATTATCGCATTTAAAGGTATCGGTATTCGTTTTGCTATCTTTACCGTCTTTAATTTCGCGGCAGTTTCTTTGTTTTCTTCTTTTTTAAATACTGAAAATGTTCAGTTGCTCGCTGATATTGCTATTTTTGTTAATGAACATGGCGGTATGCTTGCTCGCGTTTTATTTGCTGGCTTAACAACAGGATTATCAAGCGCGCTCGCTTTTAAAATTGAAACCTCGACCGGTGGAGTAGATGTTATTTCATACTATCTATCATTAAGAAAATCTACTTCAGCAGGCAAATATGGTGTTATTGTCAACACATTTATCGTCGTTATCTATGCATTGCTACAAGGAATTTCTGGAGTGACTCCCGATGGTGAAACATCATCTTGGGTTATAGCTATTTCAGGTGTTTTATTTACGATTGTTTATTTATTCACCTCAATGCTTGTCATCGATTTTATTAATGTGCGAAATAAAAAAGTTCAATTGCAAATAATAACAAAGAACGAAAAGTTGCCAACATATTTATTAGCAAATATTCCTCATGGGGCAACTATTACTCATGGCAAAGGAGCCTTTAGTGACGATGAAAGACTCGTCATTTATATGGTTGTTTCATCCTTTGAGACAAAGCATGTCGTCAGTTTAATTAAAAGCTTAGATCCTGATAGTTTTGTGACTGTAACTTCCTTGCAACAAGTCTATGGTCGTTTCTTTATCAAACCTGTCAAATAATGAGTTTTTAAATATTATCCTTGCAAATATTAAATATTTTTTCTTTATTTTTTATATTAAATCAAACATAAAATCTTATAATTTTTTATTTTTTTTAAATTGTAATTTCGCTGATAGAACATCTAATTTAGATTAAAAATGAATTTACCAAACGAAATTATATTTGGCGACTTCACCGTTATCAATTATGATATCTTGACCAGTCATCGACTGATTAGTTGTTGTGATAAAATATGACCATTCTGCAATCTCGTCAACACTCGCCCATTTATCTAATAAAGTTTCATTCAATACTTCTTGATATAATTTTTTATCATCGATAATATGTTTGTTCAATTCGGTTATTACTCCGCCAGGAGAAAGAGAATTGGAAGTGGCTTTATATTTACCTAGGCGTATTGCAACATTTTTCATATATGCAATAACTCCACCTTTACTAGAAGCATAATAGGGGAATTCACTTCCAGTTGTGCCGCTATTAGATGCGATAAATAAAACGCTTTTAATTTGCGCTTGAAAGGCATATTTTTCGGTAACTTTAATCGTTGCTAATAGATTAGTGCTCACATCTAATTCACTATTTGTTTGGATACCTGCATTATTAATTAAAATATTGATCGGAGGCAATTCGATTAATTGATCTTTTGATATATCGATTTGATAATGATGATAATTTTGATGGTTGATTGTCTTTTTTAATTTATCGAAGCCATAAACAATATGTCCTTCTTGTAGAAATTTTTTACATATTGCTTGACCAATACCTTTCGAGGTCCCTGTTATTAAGATGTTCATTCCTTCCTACCCCTTTCAACTTTAAAAGCAAAGTATTCTTTTCCTACCCCTTCTTTTTGCCATCTTTTGGTAATTTTATAGCCAATAAAGGAGAAGATTACTTCACATAATAATTCCACTAACATACCAGTTAAGGCGCATGTCACACATTGAAGAATTGACCAACCAAAGAAGAAATAACTAACTAGTAACGCAAAGACTAGGTTATCAATAAATTGGCCAAGCATTGTCGATAGATAAGTCCTAGTAATGAAGGCAAATAGACTATTAGGATTCTTTTTAAATAACAAACCGATGCCATAATTTGTAAAAGTATTGACAAAAGCAGAAATTATAAAGGCGATTCCGCTACCTAAAATAATATACCATGTTCCTTGAAAGGTTTTATCTAGAGCTTCATTGATAATAACTTGGTTACCATCGACATAAGATTGACTCCAAGTTCCAGGAATTAAGGAAACCAAAAAGAAAATTAATGAGAAAAATAAACTCACTAGTAATGCGAGCAAAGAAACTTCAGTCGCGGCTTTTGGCCCAAAATGTTTCGTGATAATATCCATCGTTAAAAAAGTTATCCATGAAACAATAATTCCGCCGTCAAGCGCTAACCAGGAAACATTTAAATCGATGCTTTTATTAGCTAATAAATTCATCGCAATCACTGATGTTACAAATAAAATAGTGATTAAACCCGGTATAGATCTAAGTAGTAGTTTAAACTCAATAAATTCTTCTTTGATTCTTTTCATATGTTTAACCATCACCATATGAAAAAAGCGCTTAAAGCGCCATCTCCATAGTTTTGTTTTATGACAGGATGGTCGCGAACTGTCTATA
>CASFSG010000044.1 GCA_949297305.1 uncultured bacterium | reverse complement strand
TAACTAGCTGCATAATCAATGCTTCTATCAACACTAACACTTGTTATTGTCGTGTTATTATAATTAACATAAAATTCATAGATTGCATCGCCTTCTTTTACATAACCATAATTATAACTAGGATTACCATAAACTTCTTCATAAAAATATGTATTTGTATAATATGCTTTAGCAAGGCCTGAACCAGTTAATAAATCGCATGAATAATTATTATTTTTAAATTTATTTAAAACGCTTTCTAAAGTCGCTTGATCGCTAACACTACCCATATTTAAATAACGGTCAATCGCATTAAAAGCTACCTTATTTAGCATCGAAAAAGTTGCCTGATAAACTCCCTTATCGAGCCCTGTCATCGTGTCAGTTACATAAAATGATAATTTAAACGAATTATCGCTAGGAGATAAAATCTCTAAAGTTAAAGTACTAATTTTATTGTATGTTGTGTCAGTATCAAAATAACAAATATAAGCTAGAATGTACTGTAAATAAGTGTCAGTTAAATAATATAGATTAGGATTTTCCTCATCGACATAGCCGATAAAATTAGCAAACGATAAAGAGGAAAAAGTATATGGGAAATATTCGCCATAAAGGTATGTATAAGGCTCAGAATCGCTATTTAATAGTGTATTTGTAATGGTCAATTTATCCGCGTTGATATCTTTCATCGAAAAAGAGGCAACAACCCCATTAGTTTCAAGCGAACCACTAACTAGATCATCAGCATCATCTAAACGATCATAAACAATTGCATTATTTAAAAAATACTGGTCCATCTTAAAAGTTTCATAAAGCATCGTATCACTATTTAAATAATGCGTCGCATCTAATGATGTTTTAAAATTGTTAGTTTCTAAATAAGGAGCAATAACATTATAGAAACGATTATCTAGTGGCTTCTTTGCTGTACCCCCACTAGCGAGATAATCTTTAACCAAAACATTTTCAGTGCTATTAATTTGATAAACGACGACATCAACCGAATCGTTAATGACATTATCTTCTCCTAATTCGTAAGTTAATAAAACTGCGTTTATTTCAAGCGTATTCCCGCGAACTGTCATTTTTACCGAAGTCGGTTGAATAGAGGGGTTATAAGTTAATCGCAAGAAAATTTCGCTAATTAAGTAATCATTGTGAGTGTTTTCACCAAAATTATAAGTATAGCTACCATCTTCATTATTTGGTGCGCTAGGTAAATCTTCATAAACAAAATCCGCCATCCCAGGGCGATAATCATAAATGTTGCTATAGCGATAACCAGTCGAAGAATTAAGCAAAGGTAATGACGAAACAATTTCATTCTCAACAATGTTATAAGAAAATACAATTTCGCCATTAGAAGCATAACCATTAAACCCCAAATCGCCATCACTTTCTAAACTATAAGGGGTGTAATAGGTATTTTGATAACGCGAAATCATTTCGCCATTAACCATATTATTCGCATAACGATCTTCATAACTTATCGAAAAGTTGTTACCGAGTAAAGAGGCAAAAATTGTTTGTAATTCCCCTTTAGGTGCATCGCGAATGATAACAGACGAAGAATCGTTATCATCGCACGCTCCTAAAGATAGAGCAAACAAACCAATCAAAGATAAAGCTACTATTTTTTTCATTTATTTATCCTCCACGAGTGACTGATAGAAATTTTCGACCATTTGTTGACTTGTCGAACCAAAATTTGAAAAGGTATAAAAAATATTTCTAATATCATAAACACCATTTTCATAGGCGCCAACAGCAAGGCCTAAATCAAAACTTGAAATATTGCCTTCAGAATCTAAAGTTACGTCTAAAAAAGAGTCGATTATATAATCAATCCAGGTGTTAGATTCTTGAAAACCCCAACCGAACAAACTATTTGCTAAAGGCGAGAGAATGTCGCTATGAGTGGAATAAAAATTAAGTTCATTTTCATCGCTATGATCGTCGCGTTCCATTAGTAAAGGCGCCAAGGAAGTAAAAGCCGTGCTACCCAAATAAAATGTCGCTGAATTCTCAAGATAAAAATCTCCAACACTATCGTACCAACTAGAATAAAAGAAATAATCGTATTCACCAGTTTCATCATTTACGCGCCATTCATAAACATTTTTACCATCTTCTTCTTGCAAAATATATAAAATATTTTCTTCACCAACTTCAGGCAAAGTGGAGACGTTTAGATATTTAATTGATTCGTTTTCCACTGGACCAATGAGCAAATCGATCGCCATCACACCATTAAAATCGCACGAAAAGCGGTAACAAGCGTCATAACTCAAAGTAGATTCTTTATAGTCATTACTAAAATTGCCAGTTTCATCATAAGCATATATTTTAACGGTTGTATTAGAAGGAACAAAAACATAACCATAATCCATATAAGAATCACTATACGCACCTAAATAATCGATATAAAAATATTCATTTGTACAATAAATGCGATAAGGATAAGAAGA
>CASFSG010000043.1 GCA_949297305.1 uncultured bacterium | reverse complement strand
ATCCCATAACTTTCTCCTTTAATTTCATTTAACAATAAAATAAAATCAAAAGTGAATTAGGCACAGTGCACAAAGAAAAATATAAAAATCTAATCAAAAAATTAAATACTTTAAATTGTAATAAAGTAAGAAATAGGAAGCGTTAAAATAATCTCTAACATCACAAGATGTTATTTCGATAAATTTATTGAGGCGATAGATAAAGGTATTACGATGAATAAAGAGGTTCATAGATGTAATAATCGCATTTAAATCATTGTTAATATAATTATAAATTGTGATAATCAATTCTTTATCAATGTCATTAAACTCGTCTTGGATGAGGGAAATAATTTGTTGATCGTGTCTAACAATTAAATATAAAGAGGCTTGATATAAAGAGATAGCTTGGTTTTTAAAAGAGGGAAATAATTTATGCAAGGCATATAATGAAGATTTATTTAAGGCATGAGTAAACAAAAAGAAGATATTCAAGCCAAGTTCAATATTAAACATTTCAATATTTGATTGAAGTTTAGAATAAAAACTTTTATCTTCAATCACATAACCTTCTTTTTCACTAGTAAAAATAATTTTTTTCTTTGAAACACCGAAAGATTCAAACAATTCAATAAAATCATTTTCTTTAATTTTTTTATCGGTTTTAAATAGGTAATATTTTTGCATTATTATATGAAATATCCCTGTTTTGCGGTTTATTTATCGTAAAAACATTATTTTTTAATATAAATTTGGTCTTGATGAGTAATCTTATCTTCCACCTCGTAACGATGTACTTCCATCGTTAGTTCATATTTATTTCTTAAAGCAATAATCTTTTCCATCATCATAGAGCGATGATGGTTATCAAACGCTTCTTGATTTTGCCACTTATCAATTAACAAGATTGTTTCTTCATCTTCTAAAGATAAATAATATTCGTACTTTAAATTGCCGTCTTCTTTTCTTATCTCATCGACGATTCCACTATCAAGCATCTCTTTAGCGAATAAAAGGGCATTGCCGTTTTTACCGCGATAATAAATGTTAATTGTTATAGCCATAAGATTCTCCCTTTATTATTTTAATATAAAATTAATTTTGTGATAAAAAGAAAACGCTATCTGTTAATAATAAAATATAATCTAATTTTATTTTTACATTAAAGATAGCGACTCAGCGCTTCCACTAACATTTTAACAAAAGAAGATAAAGATAATAAAAGTGTAACTATCGCCCGATTTTTCAAATAGTCTTTGCTTTGAAACTTTTTTAATTTTTCTGATCGATGTTAAACGCTTGAAGCCTTTAGTCATCAACTAAAACTTCTTAAATTATAAAAAGTACATCTTGCAAAAGACAATAGATGTGCTTAACTATATTTAACATGATTAAAGGATATTTGAGTCCTTCAGTAACTAAGCTTGAAAAGGACAACCGCCAACTTGCCCTCAAGGCGGCTATCGAGGGTATTGTTTTACTAGAGAATAAGGGTGATTGTTTACCAATCAAAGAGAAAAAAATAGCTCTTTTTGGAGCGGGTGCAAAACACGCTACTAAGGGAGGTACTGGATCAGGTGAAGTAAATAATCGCAATAACATTTCTATTTATGATGCTTTTCTTTCTCTTGGCTATCAAATTACCTCAACTAGATGGTTGAATGATTATGAACAGTATCGGAAAAAGGCGCGAAAAGAATTTATCAATCGATGTAAAGAAGCGATAAAAAAAGAGTCTCTTTATGATGAAAATGCTTGCTATTGGGCTCTTGATCCTATCAAAGAAAGCTTCCCAGTTGGAAGAAAAATTACTGAACAAGATTTTGAAGAATCCCAAACTAATACGGCAATTTATGTCGTGACTAGACAAGCTGGTGAAGGGCATGATCGCCTCTATGAAGAGGGTGATTATTTTTTGACAACAGTGGAAAAAGAAAATATCGCTTTTATTGCTAACCACTATCAAAATAGCATTCTTGTCATCAACTCTGGGGCCTCTTGCGATCTTTCTTTCCTCTCTTCATTATCGCTTAAAGCAGTCGTTTTTATGGCTCAGGCGGGAGAAGAAGGTGGAACGGCGCTTGCCCTTTTATTAACGGGCAAAAGAAATTTTTCCGGTAAATTATCCGCTACATGGTATGAAGACTTAAAAGCTCATCCTTTGAGTACTTCTTTCTCTTCTTTAGATGGTCAAATCGATTATGAAGAATATAAAGAGGGGATATATGTAGGATACCGCTACATCGATGCCTTTAAAGTTCAAGCTCGTTATCCTTTTGGTTATGGTCTTTCATATACTAATTTTAGTTTTATAGGAAAGGCAGTTTTAAAAGATAGCGTTATTGAAATCCAAGCAAAAGTGAAAAACATTGGGGAAAAAGATGGCGCAGAAATCTTGCAAGCTTACCTCCATTTTCCTAATGAAAAAGTAAAAAGAGAAGTAAAAGCCTTAACAAGTTTTGCGCGAACAAAAGAACTTGCCCCAGGTGAAGAAACAATTCTTACTTTAACTTTTGATTTACAAGATTGGGGTTATTATGATGAAAAAACTTCTTCTTACATTTTAGGAAGTGGTATATATCTCGTTTCGCTTGGCGATTCTAGTTTATCACCCACTCCGCTTTTAGGCGTTAAAATTGCAAAAGATATCGTAACAGAAATTTCTACTCCAATTTGTCCTCTAAAAAAAGATTTTATAGAATTAGAGCCTTCTAAGTGCGACCCCATCACTTATGAAGGGGAAATCGTTACCCTTAATCTAGAAAGTATCAAAACTATTAAACATCACTACACCAAGAAAGAAGAAATTCATCCGCTTGCATCAAAAATGAATGAAGATGAACTCGCTCATTTAGTCAATGGTTTAGAAGGCTTTAATGATAACGAAGCCCCTTATGTTCCGCCAGGATGCGCGGGTAAAACAAATCCCTATCCTTCAACAAAATATAATATTCCCACCTTGGCGATGGCTGACGGGCCGGCCGGGTTAAGACTAATACCGGAGTTCCGAAGCGATGGAAAAAGTAAAGCCAAAGGATTTATAACTAGTGATAAATTAGCTTTAGCAAGTCGTTACTATGCTTTAAAACTCAATCTCAGACAAATTTCGCTTAAGAAAAAACATTACCAATACGCGACTGCTTTCCCAGTAGGCATTCTCCTTGCTCAAACCTTCGATCAAGACTTACTTGAAGATATTGGACGAGCGGTCAGCGATGAAATGGATGCTTTTGCTATCGATATATGGTTAGCGCCTGGTATGAACATTATGCGTTTTCCTCTATGTGGACGAAATTTCGAATATTTCTCAGAAGATCCTCTATTGAGTGGTAAAATGGCTGCCGCTATAAGTCGAGGAGTGGCAATGAATAACCGCCACACTGTGACTTTCAAACATTTCGCGTGTAATAATCAAGAAGACAACCGAATGAAAAACGATTCTTTAGTCAAAGAAAGAGCGCTTCGAGAAATTTACTTAAAAGGTTTTAAAATCGCCATCAAAGAAGGTAAAGGCGATTGCGTGATGACATCATACAACAAAATTAATGGGGTTTACACGAATAGTTCATATGATTTAGTAACAAAAATTCTCCGTGATGAATGGGGTTTTGATGGCTTTGTGATGACTGACTGGGGAAGTGTTGCCCCTAGTCAAGCTATCGGATATGAAAGCATTAAAGCTGGAAATGATATCATTATGACGGGCAAAGATAAAGAAGCGACAAATCTATTAA
>CASFSG010000042.1 GCA_949297305.1 uncultured bacterium | reverse complement strand
CCTTCAATGCAATTATTTATGATGATGGGGCAATTATCATTAACCCTAAGGAAAATTATTCTAATGCGATGATCGATGATGTTCAATATTTTGGTGAATATGATTTTAATGGTGATTATAGTGGATCTATCGATAAAACACTAGGCTTAGATATCGAGGTTCTTCCTAGCGATTTAACCCCAAGTTTAATCGTCAAAGAAACTAGCATGAATATTGCCTATATGCAAGAGAGCATTTCCTTTGGTTTAATTCGTAATCCTGTTGAAGAAGCTTACATCACTTTTGCGATTGCCGGTTCAAAAATTGAATCAACCTATGAATTTAAAATCGTCAAAGATGGTTATAACATCTATTCTTATAATGATTTGCTCCATGCGACGAATTATTCTCCTAGTGGCGAAATTGCCGTTATGCAAGTTAATTTAGAATCATTAGAAAAAACTTATCAAGTCGATGAAGATGGTCGTTATCTTAACCAATTGCTAAATGAAGATACTTTATTATTTGGAAATTATGATTTTGCACAGAAAAAATTTAATTTTGCAAAAGAAATTTATCGCTATGAAACGACTTATAACGATAATTTTATTAGCGAATGGAATAAGAAATACCCCGATGAATTAAGCCGAATTGACAATCGATTAAATGTGGGAATTCATGTTCAAAAATCATTTTACGGGAACGGTTTTATCATCAACGGGCACAATTTGACTTATCCTAGCGGTCGGCAAGTCACTAGCGAGGGCGAAGCACCTTTATTAATGAAAGATGATTTATTCCGCGGGCCATTACCTTTTGTCGCTTTAGGTAATCATAACTACTCATCTAATCTCATTATCGAAGCTTATGGTCAAGATAATTCCTTAATGTATCTTGATGGTGATAATATTACCATCAATGATTTAAATATTCGCTCGTGCGATTTTGGTGATAATTTAAATAATTTAAATACGGTTGGGACTTGCATTGATGTTTTAGGCGATAATATCACGATCAAAAACAGTCAAATTCGCAACGCGAAAAATAATTTGCGAGTTTATTCCTCGAAGAATTTTCTTTTAGATAATTCGCTTTTAATGAATGCGCGACAATTTTTATTAGCGATTGGGACGAATGAATTCACCAAAATTGATCATCAAAAAGAAATTAATATCCATTCTTTAGATAACAAGGTGATTAAAACGACGATTGATAATTATTTCGCTCGCGAAGGAATTGCAGATAATCTTCTAATGGCGATGGCTTCTTATGGTTTGATGGAAAATAATATCACTTATGATAATTTGATGGTTTATCTAAATGAATTAGATAGCTTATTAAACGATCAAAGCTATTTGGTGGAAGAAGATGGCTCTTTATATCGCTCAAGCGTCAATGTTAATGATACTTATTTTTACCAAAGCGGTATCGCTTCGATATCTTTAGAGACGATGTTTAATGGCCCATATATTTATAATAATGTTCCATCTTTAATTAATGATTTATTAGGTGGCGGTGGCTT
>CASFSG010000041.1 GCA_949297305.1 uncultured bacterium | reverse complement strand
GCTCCTACTGGTCGCATTGATATGATGGATGGCAATGTTATCGACCATAATTCTTATAGTAAAATCCTTTTAGGATGGACTAAACCATATTTAGTTTATGGTAGTGGTACCATTAATTTAAAAAGTATGCAAAATGAAAATGCTTGTATTGTCCTCTTGAGCGATGAAGCAGAAGTTTCTTCTTCTTTTAATCCTTTTAGCGAATATCTCTTAATTGATTATTATACGAACGAAGGATTGAATGAATTTGATTCCATTAATGAATATGAATTATTAAAAGCTCCTTCTAGCGATGGCCTACGCTTATATCATATCGATAAGCGTTTATACAAAGTTAATGATTCTTTAACTGGTGAACTCGTTTCATTATATCAAGGAGAAGATGATGTTGGTTTAGGCCTTATTTCGCCGCTTACCAATAATCGCGATTATGATATTTATAATTATAATTTTGGTTTTAGTATCGCGTTAAACTTATTTGATGAAATTCGCTTGATTGAAAATGGCGGTCTCGACACCTTTTCTTACGGCGGAATCATGAATGAAAAAACTTTGTTTAAATCGCGCGATAAATTTTCTATCGATAATTATCCATCTTATTTTCTAAATAATTTATTAAATAACGGTGAAGATTTATCGACTGCTATCGAGGTGCTATAAGATATGAATTTTAAGCTTCAACATTTATTAGTTATATCATCTCTTTCTTTGCTTTTATCTAGTTGTGGTCAAACTATTACCCGGAATCCTTATTATGATGGTGGCTTAGAAGGTAATGCTGATCAAGATGATGTCGTTATTGAAGATGATAATAATTTGGAGATTTTATTTGATAAAATCATCAAACAAGATAAATTTTCTTATCGCGTAGATGTCAATTTAAACAATAGTCGCGAATCTTTTACGCAATATTTTACTCCGCATGCTTGGTATAATGATGCCTCAGGCAATTTAAATGATTTTGGTTATGGCGAGACATTGGCTAATCAAGAAATGTTTAAATTTTATCTTAGTGAAGATGAACAAAATGTTTATCCTTCAATTTATGAATATAGTGGTTATTATGAGTTGAGCCGCGTGACTAATTTATATGGTTCTTTAACGATTGCTCATCCTAAATTGCTTAGCGATTGTTTAGATACCCTCTCTTATGTTAACGCGGGCGTTAATTCATATTTAATTACTGACACTGACTCCCTAGCAGTTTTCCAATATATGACAACATATGGTTCCTCGATTGCTAATTATATTGTTTCTTTAACGATTGATATTGTCGATTTAGAGTCTCTCATTTTTGAAACGACGATTGATTTAGGTGCTTATGGCTCAATTCTAGGTCGTTATGAGGCTTTGACAGAAACTAAAATTGATTTTGTTAATGAGACAATTATCAACGATGGTTTATGTGGTATTGATAGCGAACCTATCATTGAAAAAGTTGCCGACTTATTAAATGGTAATAATTTTACGCTTGATGGTATTAAAACAATCGATTCAACTAGCGATACTTTGTCTTCTTATCCTTATCGCATTTATTGTACAAATGAATATTTTTATATCGATTATTTAGGTGCGTATAGTGATTCTTATATGGATTATGGTTATGTTTTTGTTCCTTCTAATACAACCGTTAAAATATATGCTTATGATGACACTGGCAATTTTAGTAGTGACTATAAAGAATCGACTTTGAGTTATGACGCTTGTTATCGCTTTTCGTGCGATTTTAATGGTGTGATGGCGATCGATTTGCTCATTGGTCCAGTGGAAAACGAATCAATTAAATATCTAAATGTCTCCACTTTGCCTGAAGTTGGTGAAGAAAATATTTTATATATTTTGCAAGAAGAAGATGGTAAAAATGTTTATGAATGGCGCGTAAATGATGAAACTGGTGAATACGATTATTTCTTTTATTCTAGTTGGTACGACAGTGTAGGAGATTTTTATCTTGTTAATTCAGCGACATTTTATTTGGGTAGCACGGCTTTTACTTCCTTAGCGCCTTTACTAATGGAACGTGACGATCATAGCGATGAAAATGAACTTAATTTTTATTCCGCTCATAGCGACATTCTCTCGCCTTTAGCAAATGGTTTGTTCGGTTGGGGTTTTCAAGGATCTAACACCTGGATTGATTATATAATCGATTCATTTTTAGACGTAACTTTAGATTCTGAAGACAATATTTCAAGTTTTGATTTAGGTCTTGCTGTTGGTGCCTATGAAAATGGTGTTTATGATATTAGAAATATTTTTTATACTTTTTCAAATTTTGGTTCGACAAGTCAACAAATGGCCGAAAATTTCTATCAGTCACTCGTGGAGGATAAATAAATGAAAAAAATTGTAGCTTTATCTTTGATTGGTTTGTTTGCTCTATCTTTAGGAGCGTGTGATGATAACGATTCTTCATCTGTTATCATTCGCGATGCGCCTAAAGGGGAATTACAAACAATTTTTGCTTCTTTACTCGATAACAACTTTTCGATAAGTTATGAAGATCGTTATGCGAATAATATGGTTAACGGCGAATTTGTTTCGCGTTATCAAAATACTTATTACACCCCTTATAGTTTAGAAAGTGATGGCGATTTAGGGTTTAATGGTTATGCTTCTAATGGCGAGATTGTATTTTCTTATAACATTGTTGAGAATGAAATTATTTCGTCATTACCTTTGCTTAATTCTTCGACCGGTTATCGCTATCGCAACATTTATGATTATCGCCCTGGGATGGCGGATTTTGTTTACGAAGATTTACCTAGCGCACCAAATAATGAAGATGGTAGCTATACTTATAATTTTGGTGAAAACACCTACAATGATTACTTAATTAGCGAAATTTTCTTGCGAAAAACTTATAACCCCTCTATTATACCGACTTCGGTAAAAATGACAGTTCGCGGGAATACGCTTGAAATAAACGCAGTTTTATTAACTTACGAATTAGGAGAAGATAATGTCGTTAACGATTCGGTTGATGTCGTCGTTTATCAAATTAATAGCACTGAAAATGTTTTGGTTAAAGATTATCTCGCTAGTGGGGGAACAGCAAAAAAGCCACTAGATAATCGTTTCTATGATGTTATTGCTCCTTATTTAGAAACGAACAATTTTAAAACATCATTAGATGCGACGCATTATTTAAATAGTGATACGATGCTTAATGAAACTTTTAAGATGGACCAGTATTTTTTAAATAATGCAATTGTTTATGATCGTTTGGATGATGATGATGATCTAGTTAGTGGTTCGCTTGAAACTAATGGGGTTGTTGCCTCTTTTTCGATGGAAGATATCAACGCGGATAAATTGACCATTACAAATACACCATTAAATAGTGATTCTGAGGCTTATACATACCTTTATGGCGAATATTTCCCATATACTTTTTCCTCTTTATCGTTTGCTAATTTAATCGGCTATGTCGATGAGGAAAATCCTAATCTATATTATTTAACTGACACTTATTTACAGTACATTCTAGCTTATATTTGTTATTTTGATACTGACACAACATACAATAAAATTAGTTCTTTAACTTTAGAGATTTTATCTCCTAGCGACAATTCGTTTAAATTATCGTTTTATGTAACTGACACGATGACAGGGCTCGATAAGGGAGTTTATCAGGCAACTTTTTCGATGCTAAATAAGGTAGCTTTTAATGCGATTGACCGTTATTTAAATATTGGTAGTGTGAGCGATCAAGCGACTTTAGAAAGCGTTCTAAATAAATTTAAAAATAATAATTACTCATTAGATGTAATTAGTGGTTCAAATTTAGCCAAATCGTATTTTACACCTGATTATTATTATCTAGAAGCTTATGGTGATCCAGCAAAGAATATAGGTTATGTAAAATTGGGTGAAGAAATTCATCAGTTTACCGTCTCTTATAACGGCTCAACACCTACTGATATCATCGTTGGTGAAACCGATTATGCCGCTAGTAGTAATCCGATGCAATTGCCAGGTGTTGGTTCTTCCTATAATGCGGCAAATAATTTATTTTATGCCTCGATGTTAAGTGAAGATATTTATAATTTTGATAATTATGTTATCGATGATTCAATTGGCATTCCTTATTTTAGAAATCTAACTGAAGGTTTTGCCGCTAGTATTCTTTCTTATTTTTATCCTAATAACAAGAGTGCTTTGCCTTACGGCGCAGGCTTTTTAGTTAGTGATAGCGACAAAGATAGTTATGATGTTAGGGCGACTTTAATGTGCACTTATATCTCGCGTGATGGGTCGCAAATGGGTGCATTAGCGTTCACATTTTATGATATTGGTGGTACGCGCCATGATTTTATTGAAAATTATTTTAACTTTTAATTGGAGGTAAAAAATGAAAAAAACTCTGCTTTTTATTTTATTGAGTGCCTGTAGTGTAGTGATGGCTTCTTGCGATGGCGATTCTTCTTCTATTGCGATAGAAAATCCAACTGAAGTTATCGTGTCTGGTCCAAAATCGACCTATATCGATCAAACGATTCCTTTAAGTGCAACCGTTGTTGGTAGTAGCGATCACTCGGTTACTTGGGCTGTTGATGATCAAACGATAGCTTCTATCGATGATAGTGGTCGCCTTACTGGTTTAAAAGAAGGGACTGTCAATGTTAGCGCGACATCAAAAAAATATCCTTCTTTGGTTGGCACTTATAGTGTCAATGTCATCGCTAGATTAGCTGATGGTGTCGAATTAATTGTCGATAGCGAAGAAGCTTATGTTGGTGAAAATGGTGTTTATTATATTCCTTTAGGAATCAAAATCCATCTGTCGTATCGTCTTGACGATGAAAAAGCTCGTAGTATCGATGGCATTTCTTATGCATTTGTATCAAACGATGGTGAAGATACTTCTAGTTTGGGAACGTTTGAAGTTTTAGGCGATAAAACTGTGAATTTTGTTGCGATGTCCGTTTTTGAAAATGTCGCGATTCGCGTTTCAATTTTTTATGATGGCTTTTATAGTGCGTCCGCTACTCATTCTTTGATTTTCACTAGTGTAGACAATAACGCTGATAATAAAGTAAAAGTTGCGGAGATTATTGAAAATATCTCAAATAAAGAAACTGATTTATCTAGTGCAAATTTTGCTTATGGACAAGCTAAGGATGAATTAAGTGAAACAACATATCAACTTTATAATGATGGTGCTTCTTCGCACACGATTTATTCTGATGGCACAACTAAAGACAGCGTTTCTATTATCGATAATAGTTCCATTTATTATTTCGACTATGATGTTGCTAGTGGTGATATTTTATATGTTTATCAAAATTTAACCTACGATAATGAAATTGCTGCAATTTATGAAGCTAACGCTCGTCGAGCCCATTTTTATCTCGACAATAATGTTTATTATGGTTTTGCTAGTCTTTTTGAATTAGTCACAAGCGGTTCTAGTTATCGCGAGTATGATGCTTTTGGTAGTTTTTCCTTAGGCGCATACGCTCAATATTCCTTTAATGAAGCTAATTCTTTAAATGTTTTATCAATTACTTCTGAATATTATGATAACTTAACTAATGTCGGTTATTCTGCGGCGTTTACTTTATCATATTCTGATGATTATTCTTTAGAATCGTATTCTTATGAAATCTATGATTATGATGGTGTGAATAAAAATCTTCTCTTTGTTGAAAGCGCTGATGAATTTGTTTATGGTGAGAAAACCAACTTTACTTCCTTTGACATTGAGAAATATTATTATTCAACTATTGTTTTAGAAGAATTGGCTGGCAAAAAAGCTGACGATGGTAGTTATGATTACACTGATTTAGAGCGTTATGGGGCCGATGAGGTTGGCGTAGAAGATGGCTTAACAATGTATACATTGTCTTACGATAAAGCTTTACCTTTAATTATTGATGGTAATGCTTCATTGCCGACAACTGCCACCCCATTAATCGATAATATTTCTGCGTCTTCGACTTATAGTTATACTGATGACAGTGGTGCTACTATTAATATGGAACGCAGTTTCTATTCTTACGAAAATGGATCTTTTTCTATCTCTGCCCCTAAATATGATAGTGGTAATTCGATTGCTACAAAAGAAAGGGTAACTATCAGTGGACGTGGTGGAGCCTCGACTTCTTTCTTAATTCAATGGACAGTGCCGAATTTAAAAGGGATAACATTTAGTAGTAGCGAGAATGTTTCTAACAATGTTTTCCCATCGATTCGCGCTTATGGTCGCACTGGTTATTTTTATCTTAATCCTAATCCGGATGATGTTAATTTATATACTTTCGCTATCGATATTCACTCTAAACCAACAAATGGTGATTTGTCGCTTCATCAATATAGCGATAATAATCAATATTCAAATCCGGATGGTTCTTATTACTTAACCGCTAATGTTCCAGGAACTTATAAATTTAGTTTCTATATTATCGAAGCAGATTATATCAAGACTGAAGAATTCACTTTGGTAGTCGAAGAACCTTTAGGCGCGAACGAGATTGAAGAAAAAATTGTTGGAGAAACCTACGTCTATAATACCGGTATGACAGAATTTAGAGTTACCTTTACTAATGCTTCGACTATTACTTTAGTTGAAGAACAATATATGATGGGTAATGCTCCAATTGAGGACACCATTCCTTATAAGATTAGCGATGGTCGCATTACTATTGAAGGCAATTTCGATGTAAATAAAGAAGATACTGGCGTTAATTTCTCCTACTATCAGTTTGATAGTGAAGGATTGTATTATGATGCTGTTTTAGCAGGTGATATTGATTTTAATAATGATTTGACACAAATTACTTTATATATGCGTTCAAAAAAGGATTTAGGTGATGTAGGGGCAGATTTTGATGATGATGAATTAGTGAATTTTGCCCCGACAGCCTTCAATCTTTATCAAGGTTTAGATTCTTTAAATGGCATCAATGTTAAAGCTAATGGTTCTTCCTACACGAACGCTGATTATGGTATGGTTGAGGCCTCAATTGCTTTCGACGAAAGCACTATGACTTTGACTTTGTCTTCGCTTAAAACTAATTCGGTTGTCGATGTCATTAGGGCTAGTTACGATTTTGATGATTTGAATAAAGTTATTACTTTCTCTAATATTGTCTCGGTCAACAATGTAGTTACCTTTAATTATTTAGAATATAATCGTATGTCTTCCTTATGGCGAGCGTCGATTACTTTCCCAAATAGTTATACGGCAACTTATTTTGATTTCAATTTTTAGAAACCAAAATAATATAACTTTCAAGGATGGCTTGCCATCCTTTTTGTTTTCCGCATCTTTGCTTATTAAATTAAAATTTGTTATAATTTTAAACTATGATTGTTGTAATAGCTGCAGATATCTTAGGCGAAAAGAATAATGGTACATCGGTTGCCACTTATAATTTGATTGATTATTTAAAGCGGAAAGGTCATGAGGTTCGCGTTATCTGCGGTGATAAAAATCGTATTAATGAACCAAATTTTTATATTGTTGATTTGAGAAGTTTTGGACCTTTAAATAGTTATGTTGATGAAAATGGCGTCTCTTTATCTATCGCCGATCCAAAAGTAATTTTAAAGGCGCTAGAAGGAGCGGATATAGTTCATATTCCCGTTCCTTTTGCCATTGGCAAAGCAACTGCTCGAATTGCTGATAAATTAAATATTCCTATTACCGCTTCTTTTCATATTCAGGCCGAAAATGTTACTTCGCATATCTACATGATGCATTCTAAAATTGCTCATGATATTGTTTATCGCAATTTTTGGAATAAATGCTATAAATACGTTGACTGCATTCATTTTCCAACGCGTTTTATTAATGCTGATTTTGAGAAAACGGTTGGTCCTACAAACGCCTATGTAATTTCAAATGGCGTTAAGAGTTTATATCGCTATCAAAAAATTGCAAAGCCGCAAGAATTCAAAGATAAGTTTGTCATTTTGTATACTGGCCGTTATTCGCGGGAAAAAATGCATAAGACATTAATTAATGCAATGAAATATTCACGTTATGAAAAGCGAATTCAATTAATTTTTGCTGGCGATGGTCCTTTGAGAAATAAAATTGAAAAGAAGATTTCTTTTTTAACTAATAAACCAATTTTGGGACTTCACGAAGCGAGTGAATTAGTAAATATCATTAATTATTCTGATTTATATGTTCATTGTGCTTATGCCGAATTAGAATCTATAGCATGTTTAGAGGCAATTAAATGTGGTTTAGTGCCAATTATTAATAATTCGGAAAAGTCAGCCACGCGCTTTTTTGCTTTAGATCCTTATTGCATATATAAGAAAAATAGTCCGCGTTCTTTAGCTAAGCGCATTGATTATTGGATTGAACATGAGGAAGAACGCTTGGCGTTAAAAGAAAAATATATGGAGTATGCAGCAAATTTCGATTTTGAGAAATGCATGGGACGAATGGAAAAAATGATGTATGAAGCAATTGAAATGCGTCATTATAAAATGGAACATCGCGACGAAATTCATGGCCGTGTAGTGGGATATACGGATGCTTTGAACGATGATTTTGCTCCTACTGAAAACATTAGTCTTCATCGCATTAAAGTTATGGATGATTTTAAGTATCTTCACAAAAATATTTTTTGGAAGATTTTTTCTTTTATTTTATATCGTTTATTAGCCCAACCAATTCTAACTATCTACGCTTTTTTAAAAGGTATTCGCGTTCATCATCGCAAAAATTTAAAAAAGATTAAAAAGGGTGGATATTTTCTTTATGGTAACCACACTTGCATCGATGATGGTTATATTTCGCAAGTTTTGGTCGAAAAGAAAAGACGAACATATATTATTGCTAATCCTGATGCTGTTAGTATTAGGGGTGTTAAAAATATCGTCATGATGTTGGGGTGTTTGCCTTTACCAAATTCGTTAAAATCTTCAAAAAAATTCCTTGAAGCAATTAAGTATCGAACAAGTAAGGGTAATGTCATCTCCGTTTATCCTGAAGCTCATATTTGGCCATACGCTACAAATATTCGACCTTTTTTAGAAACTTCTTTTCTTTATCCTAGCAAACTTAATTTGCCGGTAGTGGCGATGGTTACAACTTATCGAAAAAATATTAGTCTAATTTCTAAAAAAGAACGCAAGCCAAAAATTGATGTAACGATCAGCGAACCTTTTTATCCCAAAGAAGAATTTTCGAGTAAAGAGAACGCTAAATATTTAAGAGATCAAGTCTATAATTTCATGGTTGAAGTTGCTAAAAACAGCGACAATTATGCTTATATTACTTATGTTGATGTTGGCCCTAATAGTGCAAAAAATTAAAATGTTAAGCAAATTGATTTAATTAATTTTAAAAAATGTTAAACTTAAGATGCTTTTTATTAGGAGGAAATGATTATGGAATTAAAAGGCAGTAAAACAGAAAAGAATTTAGAAATTGCTTTTGCTGGCGAATCGCAAGCTAGAAACAAATATACCTATTTTGCATCTAAGGCAAAAAAAGAGGGTTATGAACAGATTGCTGCGATTTTCCTTGAAACAGCTGAAAACGAAAAAGAACATGCTAAATTATGGTTCAAACATCTTAATGGTGGCAGTGTTCCTTCTACGGTCGAATGCTTAAAGATGGCTGCTGAAGGCGAAAATTATGAATGGACGGAAATGTATAAAGAGATGGCAAAGACCGCTCGTGAAGAAGGCTTCAATGATATAGCTGCTGAATTTGAGGGTGTTGCTAAGATTGAAAAAGAGCACGAAGAACGTTACTTAAAATTATTAGAAAATGTCAAAGAAGGTAAGGTCTTTATTTCGGAAGATGTTGTGATTTGGAAATGTCGCAATTGTGGTCATATCCATGTCGGTAAATTTGCTCCAGAAATTTGTCCGGTCTGTAAACATCCAAAAGCATTCTTTGAATTGCGCGCCGTAAATTATTAATTTTTATCGTTAATTTTTATTGAATTGCATAAAAAATATTCTGCCTCCTTGTCTTCATATATAAATATATGACAGGGAAGCAGATATTTCTTGCAATTTAAAATTAAACATATTATCATTGATAGCGTTGGACCTGTGGTGTAGTGG
>CASFSG010000040.1 GCA_949297305.1 uncultured bacterium | reverse complement strand
TTTTCCCTAAGTGGTTTTAAAGAAAATTTCATTCCTTTTTTTGTGTCAAACGCTAATAGACCATCATTGATTAATTTGACTAGGCATTTATCAATGTAATCGGATGTCAAATTCATTTTTAAAGATAATAATTCTGCCGTGATCAATTTATTTTTTTGTCCTAGCAATAAATCAATCATTAAAATAATCATTACTTCATCTTCTTTAAGATGAATTTTTTTATAATATTCTAGTAACAAGTAGCGGAAATCTAAAGCTTCCATTTGATTGTATTTCATATCTAAAATGATAACATAGATGTTTGTTTTATAAAATAAAAGATCGTCGCTTTTTTGCGACAATCTTTGTAATAAAAAGAATATGAATTAAACCGATTCTTTTAAATTTTTGGCAGGTTTAAAAGCAACGGTCTTGCTGGCTGGAATATGAATGCGAGAACCATCGGCAGGATTTGTACCATCACGAGCCGCTCTTTCTTTAACACGGAAATTACCAAAACCAGTAACTTTAACTTCTTCACCTTTAACTAAAGCGTCTCTAGCAACTGCGAAGACAGCGTCAACAACTTCTTCGACTTCACTCTTGGTGAGGTCAAGACGTTCGGCTACTTGTAAAACCAATTCTGTTTTGTTCATTTTCTTTCCTCCTTAAGTGTCTTAATATTACCATATTTTCTTAACAATGCAAAAATATTTTTTTAAAAACCTTCGATTGTAGGCGGAAAAGGCTACAGGCGTTGCCTAAAAATGATATCGATAGGTGTACCATCTAGTTCAAATGAATCACGAAGAGAATTTTCTAAATATCTTTGATAAGAGAAGTGAACAAATTTGGGGTTATTTACAAAAAAGACAAAAGTTGGCGGTGAAACTTTAACTTCATTTACATAGTAAATGTTTAAGCGACCACCATTAAAGTTCGGCGCTGGATTAATTTCCTGCGCTTCGTTAATTACTTTATTTAATAAACTTGTTGAAATGCGTTTTTGGTATGCTTCATGAACATGTTTTAATGATGAAAAAATATTATTTAATCCTTCTTTTGTTAAGGCAGATACAAATATTATTGGAGCGTAAGAAATAAATAAAAATTGTTTTTGAATCTCTTTTTTAAATGATTCTTTTGTTAAATTTAAATCTTTTCTTAAATCCCATTTATTAACAACGACGATAATGCCTTTTTTCTCAGCGAAAGCTAAACCAGCAATATGCTTATCTTGTTCAACGATACCAGTTGAGGCATCGAGAACTAAAAGTGCTATTTCGCTACGATTAATAGCCGATAATGCTCTTAACATAGCGTATTTATCTATCGCCTCATAAATTTTGCCGCGCTTTTTTAAACCAGCGGTGTCAATTGCGATAAATTTATCTTCACCTTTGATAAAAGCTGTATCGATTGTATCTCTCGTCGTCCCTTCAATATTAGAAACGATGGAACGGTTCTCATTTAAAACGGCATTAAAAAGTGATGATTTACCAACATTAGGACGGCCAATAAAAGAAAAAGTAATAGCTTGTTCATATTCTTCCTTCTCTTTTAATGGTAATAAAGATACGATTTTATCTAATACATCACCCACTCCTATTCCATGAGCGGCTGACATCGCAAAAGGTTCTCCTAAACCCAATTCATAAAATTCATATATATTACTAACTAGATTAGAATTATCAATTTTATTGACAGCTAAAACAATTGGTTTATTTTGCTTTGATAAAATTCTTGCCACCAGCCGATCATCACTCGTAATACCTTTATTTCCGTCAGCAATAAATAAAATTACATCAGCTTCTGCGATAGCGATTTCGGCTTGAAAGCGGATTTGTTCTTGAAAAGGTGAATTAGCAATTTCAATACCGCCGGTATCAACTAATTTAAAATCGCGATTAAGCCAAGAGGCATCATAATATAAGCGATCACGCGTGACACCAGGCAAGTCGTCGACAATCGATTGTCTTTTGCCAATAAATCGATTAAAAATCGTTGATTTACCAACATTTGGCGAACCAATAATTGCAACAATAGGTAAACTCATAATTTAATATGTGTCTTTTCAATGATAATTTTACTTACATAGTCAACTACTTCTTGAATAGACATCGATGAAGTATCGACTTGAATAGAATCTTCAGCAGCTTTTAAAGGACAAAAAGCTCTAGAAGAATCAATACGATCGCGTTCTTGAACATCAAAAAGAATGTCTTCATAAGTACAAGAAATATGCTTATCAATATTTTCCAAATATCTTCTTTTAGCGCGTTCTTCTTTTGAAGCAATCATAAAGATTTTCACATCAGCGTTAGGCAAAACATAAGTGCCAATATCTCTTCCATCCATAATCACAGAAGTATTTTCAGCCATTTTTCTTTGTAGTGAGACAAGCGCTAAACGGACATCCTTATAAGAAGCAATGTAAGAAACAAAAGATGAAACATTAATTTCCCTAATAGCTTTAGTGACATCTTCTTCATTAACTAATACGCGACCATCATTTAATAATACAATATTAATTTCCGAAATTAATTTAATAGATTCTGCTTCATTTTTAGGATTGATACCTTTTTTTAAAACATAGTAGGTATAAGCGCGATACATCGCACCAGTATCTATATAAAGAAAATTAAATTTTTTAGCAATCGCTTTTGCGACTGTCGATTTGCCAGCTGCAGCTGGGCCATCAATAGCAATAGTAATATTCTTTTTCATCATAACACCCACATTTTAAGCGCTAAAAATATAATTGCGCTAGATAAAAAACATAAGAGTAAACTTGAGATAACATAGAAAGCGATTTTTTTCTTATTAAGAGGAATTTCTAATGAATAGCCTTTAGAGTTCTTGGTTTCTTTTTCATAGACCGTCGCAGCATCCATAATTTCATCATAAGAAATAGAAAGGGTTGATTTATCAAGCTTTTTAAGACGTTCAAATTCATTTGAACCAAAATAAGAATCAACCTTTTGACTGACTAATGTTCGCGATGATGCTTCGTTATCATCAAGACGATTAATTTCATCGCGATATTTTTTAAATTTTTCTACTCTTGTTTGACTCATACTCTACTAGCAATATTGTATGCTAAATGCTTTGTCCTTTAAAGATATTTTATCAATTAAATAATTAATTCTTGGTTGATAAATAAAAGATATTTTTTTATAATGCAATCGAAAAGAAACTGGAGGAAATCAATATGGCAAAAGTCAAAGTTAATAAAGATGCCTGCATTGGTTGCGGTTTATGCGTTTCTACTCAACCAGATGTTTTTGAATTTGATGATGAAGGAAAAGCTTCTGTCATCGATGAAAACGCTGATGTTGAAGTTGAATGCCCAGCCGGTGCCATTGAAGTAGAATAATTTATTTCTTTTTTAATGAAAAACCACTCGTGCTTTGAGTGGTTTTTTTTATAAGATTTTCTCATTGATATACGACATAAAATTTTGATTGCTTTTAATCTTGCGCACCGCAATTCCGATAACGAAACCAGTTAAGATAGAAATGATGGCAATAATAGGAAAATAATAAAGAATTGCAGGGTTTTCTAAATAAATGAGGGCAATAATTATTTGGCCAGAAATATGCATTAAAGAGCCAATAATTGAAATGAAAATAACACTTAGTTTTTCTTTAAATATTAATTTCAAAATAAACATGCTAAAAAGCGAAAATAAAGCACCTAATAAAGACATAAAAAAGCCCATTTGAAAAATGTTACCGCTTAAAAGCGAAACAATAAATATTCTTAATATCGTAATAGCAAACGAGTCATAAAATTTTAGAATATAAATGGAAAATAGTATGACGATATTTGCTAAACCAAGTTTAACACCAGGTATAAATAAAGAGGGCATATATAAAGATTCCGCTAAAGACAAAACGAGAGCTAAAGCCAGCAACAAACTATCTAAAGAAATTCTTTTTACTATTTTCATTTGACTATTAAATCGACATTACTTTCTTCTTCTAAAATGATACTGACATGATAATATGCACAAATAATTGGGGTGGCCTTACTAGAAACATAACCTTGATGAACACAATCTTGCTTTGGACAATCATTTTTCAAAATAGCAATTTGATTATTCCTAACACCAATGATGATTTGAGAATATTCCTTCGATAAAGGAAAAGTTCTCTCTTCGTTTTCTTCCTTTAAATTAATTGACCAGATAGGTTCATTATTTATATAACAGGTCGCATAGTTACTTGAATCAAAACTAGTCGCCCCGATAATTAAGGAAATAATAATAAAAACAACAAGTAAAACACTGATAATAATTATTTCAATACGATGTTTTGCAACTATTTCCTTCAATTAAAAAAATCACTCCGATAAATATTTTCTTTAGCTTCAATAAAATATTCTAAATGATATTTTTTAGAAAGCGAGACAATATCTTGATATTCCATATTCATAAAAGCAGTTGAGAAAGCATCTAGTAATGCAGGATTATCGCCTAAAAGATGCACTAAATTATATTTAGGATTAAATGAACCAGTAAAAGGGTTGACAATATGAGTTAAAAACTCATCATGATAGGCAATGTTTTGCTGATAAATGCTCGAGGTTGATATTGAAATATTTTTGGTTTGATAAATTATTCCATTGTGTTCTATTTGAATACGATATCCTTCTATCTCGCGCGGTTTTTCACCTAATAAAACTGAGCTCGACCCCATATTAATCAAGTAATAAGTTAAACTATTTTGTTCTAAATAGTCTTTAATTAAATTTAAAACATAGCCTTTTGCTATCGCACCTAAATCGATCGTGCCTTCTCCAATAAGAGTAATAGATAAGTTTGTATTATCTAAAATCAATTTCGTTTGTTTTAGATTATTAATTTCCTTCAAAATCTCATTTTCATCAATATGAGGATTAGAAGGATTTATAGAACGATATATATTAGTTAAATTACCAACAAATGGGTTAAAATAGCCACTAGTAATGTCCATCATTTCAATGGCAAAATCTAAAACATCGTAAAGTTCTCTAGAAACAATGATTTCCTCATTTTTATGTTCGTTAATATAATTAATATTTATTAAATCGTTATAACTATTAAAATTATCTAACAAACGATTATATTCGTAAAAAATATTCTCAATTTTAGAGATAAATTGATCACCATCAACATTTGAAAAAATATTACAAGTAATCGCAGTATCAAAATAAAAAGAATTTTTACTTGTGTCAATTAACCCATTATTACAGCTTGAAATAAAAAGGGTTGAGAAAAATAATAAAGGTATTTTTTTAACATTCATTTAGTAAGATTAATTTTTGTGCCATCTTCATTTGGGTGCGCATTTAAATAGGCAATAATCGGATCGTAGGTTGTCGCGTCCTTACCAACGCGACATTTTGAAACTTTATTTTCTTTGCCTTTAATTAAGGCCTCGGCGAAACCACGACAGCCAGGATAACCACACGCCCCACAATTCGCGTTTGGTAGCATCTTTTCAACTTCATCAATACGCGGATCTTCTTTTACGGTAAAAAATTTAACTGCTAAAAAGATTAAAATTCCTAAAATGGCTCCGATGACCAACAAGATTAAAAAAGACCATAAAAAAGTTAAGTCAATCAGCATTACATTATTTATCATCTTTTTCTTTCTCCTTTATTTTATTATCTTTATAAACACAGAATTCTTGACTGCACCCTTCGCACATGTTTTTATTTTTAAAAATTGAATTTTTAGGTTCAGGGGTTTTTTTATAAAGATAAAAACTCAAGACAAAAGCCGCTAATAAAATGATTATTATCACGACTGCAATTGCAGTATATCCAGCTTGTCCTAATAAAAAAATCATAAGCTGATTAAACCCGAAAATCCAAGGAATGCTAAAGCCATTAAAGAAGCAGTAATTAAAGCTATCGGAACCCCTTTCATCGCTTTAGGAATATCCATCGAATCTAAATGAACACGAATATATGAAAATAAAACAATAATAACTAAGAAGCCAACACCAGTTCCCAAAGCATTCGCTAAAGAATCAACAAAAGTATATGCCATATCAGTGTTACCTTGGACAACGCCAAGTACCGCGCAATTAGTTGTGATTAAGGGTAGGTAAATCCCAAGAGCATTATAAAGAGAGGGGCTATATTTTTTTAGTAAAAGAGCAGTGATTTGAACCAAAGAAGCAATAACCAAAATATAGACAATAGTGTCCATAAATGGTAATCCAGCAGGTACTAAAACATAAGTGTAAAGTGGCCAACAAATCATGGTTGATATTAATATGACAGCCGTAACAGCTACGCCCATACCAATTGCATTATTAGTTTTCTTAGATACACCTAAGAAGGGACAAATACCATAGAAACGAGAAAGTATTACATTATCGATGAGCATGCCATTGATTATTGCTAATATAAAAACTAAAAATCCGTTCATTTATTAGCCTCCTTATTAGCATTTAATTTCGCTAACTCTTTTTCTTTTTTGGCGCAACTTTTCTTATAGGCTTCTTTAGAGTTTTTATAACCGGCAATAACAGCTAAAATAATACCTAACACCAAGAATGCACCACCAGGAAGAACGAAGAATCTAATGGCATAATCTTTCAATGGCAAAAACTCTATTAAAGGTATAAAGGTAAATACTTTGCCAAAGGTGAAACCACCAGTACCTAAAAATTCTCTAAAGAAAGCAATAATGATTAATGCCATCGTGTAGCCTAGGCCCATTCCCACTCCATCAAGGAAAGATTCCAATACATTGTGTTTTGATGCAAAGGCTTCAGCCCGCCCTAAAACAATACAATTGACAACAATCAATGAAATAAAAACTCCTAATGTTGAATACAATTCAGGCAAAAAAGCTTCAGTCAATAATTTAACAGCAGTAACAAAAGTAGCAATTATAACTATGTAGCAAGGAATATGAATCTCATCAGGTATAATTTTCCGACATAAAGATATTAAAACATTTGAACAAACTAAAACTATAATAAACAAAATACCCATCCCAATCGCACTTTCAATTGAGGTAGTTGTTGCAAGCGAAGGACATGTACCTAAAAGTAAAACAAATAAGGGGTTTTCGATAAATAAACCGTTCAAAAGCGCTCTTTTTTTACTGATTTTTTCCATTCATCAAAAACCTCCTTTCTGAAAATCCGATTGGGCTTCTAAAATCATATTTTTAATTAAGGTTGCACCTCTAGTCGCGCCACAATTGACATCAATCGAATTAATATCTTCAATTGGATCTATAAAAGTAGAATCGACCCAAGCATTGACGGTTGAAGCATAAGACTGAGTATTTTCTAGAATTGAAATATTTTTTAAGGAACCAGTTGCATCATTATTTAAACCAACATAAATCTTAATATTTCCATATTCATTTTGCCCATCGGTTAAATAAATATAACCAATAATTGAACTATCAATTGATGCACTATAAACTTCTTCTATATATACAGATTGTTCAAAATTACGTTCGACTAAGGTAAAAGAAGCACCGGGAAATATTTCTTGACGCGCCGCTAATTCTGCCTTCTGGTTATTTGAAGCAATTACTTGACTTGTTAACATATAAATGCCACCAATAAGTAGGCCACTTATTGATGATATTGTTCCTAAGATTAATGGGTATTTAATATAATTTTTCATAAGGCCAAAAACTCCACCCCGATAAATATCCCAATTAACCCAGCAAAAATTAATGGATGATACCAATAATATTTATTAGAGGCAAAAATCTTTATTGAATCAAGAGCGCTTACAAAGACGTTACAAATGATAATTGAAAAAGCAACACCCTCAGGATACGCTCCATACAATCTAATTAGTGATGTTGAAATAGCAACCAACATGCCATACATTATTCTTCCAACTTTTGTAGCGGGTGTCGTAACTGGATCAGTAACCATAAATATAGCACCGAAAAGAAGTCCACCACTTAGAAGGTGATAAGTTGCATAATGAAAAACATTATTAGCGCCTAATGCTAAACCAGCAAATATCATCAAGATATAAAAAGTAATTATCATCGACAAAGACGATCTAATATCAGCAGCTCGACGAGCGAACAAATAAATTGCTCCAACTAAAATTAAAAGAGCACTTACCTCGCCAAGCGCACCTGGAACCATGCCAGTAAATAAATCTAGTAAAGAATAATTTAAATAATTTAATGGTGAACCAACTAATTGTCCTAAAGGCGTTCCACCACTAACAACATCGATAAAATTATTGCTATAATCAGTTACTAGAGTTCCAAAGCACAATCCCCAAAAAACGCGCGCTGTTGCTGCGGGATTAAAAATATTTTGTCCTAATCCACCGAATAATAATTTAGCAATTACGATGCCAAATAAAGCACTAATAATAACGCTCCACCAAGGCGCGTTATGTGGCATACATAAAGCGAAAATTAAGGCGCTTACTAAAGGCGAGAAAATATTATGTAATCGAAAGTTAGAAAAAGCTATTTTGGTTTTTTCTTTAAAATTAGAACAATGAAATAAAAATCTCTTCTTAATAGTGTCGTGAATATTTTTGTCATGTTTATATTTGATATCACGATATGGTGTATACCTAATCCAAACATATATTACTTCCGCTACTAACATTGTTATCATCGATAAGCCAATAACTTTCAACGCATCTAAACCTGCCATAACAAAAGCGAAAATTGTCACTGGAGCTAGAGCAATTAAAACATCAACCATCATGCGATTGACTGAATCTTTTCTGCGTAAATAAGGAGCTTTACCTTTAATAAATGTCGTCATTTTATTTCACCAATATTTTCGCTCTTTTGACATAATCTAAAACATTAATTTTAGAAGTGCAAGAATAAGAGCATAATCCACATTCAATGCAGTATTCAGGATGTAATTTTTTGAGTTTTTCACGATTGATAGCCTTTGATGCATTCATAATATTCCAAGGCAATAATCCCACCGGACAAGAGTAACCGCAACTACCGCATCTTACACAAGGATTTTCTTTAAATTCTTGACGATGTAAAACAATTATTGATGTAACAGTTTTAGAAATAATCGCATCGTCATTATCTAAAGAAGCTCCCATCATTGGTCCACCTAAAATGAAGGTAAAAGGCCCTTCATCGATATAACCTCCACATAGAGAAATTAAATCTTTAATTGAGGTTCCTACACGTACCCGTAAGTTTTGTGGATATTTGATGCCATCTCCAGAAATAGTAATATTGCGTTTAATAACAGGCATGTTATATTTCAAAGCTTTATAAAAACCAACAATAGTAGAAACATTAAAATCCATAATTCCACGACGAGAAGGTAATTCTTTTGGCTTTAAATTTATTTTTGTTGCTTCTTTAATCATTAAAACTTCCCAACCTTGTGGATAAAAGTCTTTCATTAGACCTAAAGAAACATTAACATCTGGATATCGTTTAAATACTTCTTTATATAATTCAATCAAATCTTTATGTTTTTTCTTTAGACAAATAATTGCATTTTTAGCATTAAAGGCATGCAACGCATACTTAATCCCTTTCATGATGCGATCAGGATATTCTTTCATAATACGATAATCGCTAGTCAAAAGCGGTTCACATTCTATCGCGTTAATTAGAATTGTTTCAATAGGATCATTGGTCAAGAATTTAACATAAGTTGGAAAAGATGAACCACCAAGACCTACCAAGGCAGTTTCTTTAACAATATTTGTAATTTCATCTTTATTAAGTTGCATAATCTCTTCTTCCGAACGAGTAAAACATTCAGGAGAGAATTCATCTTTTTTGTCATTTTTAATTTTGATGAAATCAACAAGTTTGCCGCTGCGATGATAATGTTTTTCAAAACCGACAAAGACTCCGCTGACAGTCGCATGAATAGGCTGTTCAAAAAAATCACCATAACGCATTCCGATTTTTTGACCAATTAGACAACGATCACCTTCGTTAATAAATGATTCAAATTTTTTCGTTCTTGCATTGATGGTGGCTAAATAGACATAGTCAGGATCAACAAATCTTAAAGTAGGTAATTCCTTTGTTACTAATTTTCCAACAGATATCTTTTTGGCCTTTGAAATCATATTATTTATTATAATAAAAACTAGTATTTTTTATTATAAATAAAAATATACTGAAAAAATTATTATATTAATATAATAACGTTTAATTTAAATTATTAATAAAACGTCTTAATGATTTATAAACGATTAAAGTTATAATCACAACAATCGCGTCTTTAATCGCGTTAAATGGCAAAATTGCGTATAAACCTAAATCAAAATTAAGATTTTTAATAGCAGGATTCGCTATCTGGCACATCGCCATTAAAGCCTCGCTTGAAAATCCCATTATATACATATAAAAAGGTACCATTACAAAAACAGTCACAAAGAAAGAAACGATAAGTTGCAAAATCATTCCACTACTAATTCCAATAATCGCGCCAGAAAATTTTCGTCTTTTCTGATAAATCATAGCGGCAGGAATAATAAATACTACACTATAAATAAAATCGGCAAGTTCTCCCACGCAAAGTGTTGATGTCATCGGTAATTTAATGATCGTTTTTATTAAAATGATAAATAAACCGGTCAAAGGGCCATAAGCAAATGAAGCAATAAAGGCAGGTATCTCATCAAAATGAAATTCTAAAAACGAGGGAATAAATGGAAGCGAAAATTGAAAAATAGGCACTACATAAAGAAGGGTGGATATCGCACCAAAAATTGCTACTCGGGTAATAAATTTATTAATGTTTTTTTGCTCTTTTTTCTTAACTTCTGAAAAATATAATTTAACAACGAGAAGCAACCATATAACAAGAATTATTGCAAGAGCAATCGAGTGAATAATATTCATTAAATAAAAAGCCCCTTTCTAGGGCAATGCAAATAAAATAATTTCTTCCATCCAGACTTTACTGTCGCCACTAGAATCGCACTAGTTCAACCCATAGGGTTCGTGGGGTATAACCACCGGTCGGGAAATTAGCCCTGCCCTGAAACAACATAATTATAAACTTATTGATAGAAAATTAAAGTGGTTTATGAACTATTAATGCATAAGGTCGAGGGTATTTATTAACATCTCTAATTTTATCAATAAATAAAAATGATCTAAAGTCATTTTCATCACTTAAACTATATCTTTCAATACGATTTAGTTTACCGCCGACTTTTGAAATCGCTTCTATAGCACTATCAATTTCGTCAAGATAATTTCGTCCCTTATAAGCACATAATTTACCGCCAATTTTTAAATATGGTAAAGCAAGTTCAACTAAGATATTTAAAGGTTTAAAGGCACGAGCAATAACTAAGTCAAAATGGTTTCTAAAGCCTAGAGTGTTAACATCTTCAACGCGCGATTTAAAAACGAATACATTCTCCAAATTTAATAATTTAATCGCTCTATTTAAAAAATCAACTTTTTTATTACGAGTTTCAAATAAATGGAATGTTGATTTAGGGAATATAATCGCTAACGGGATAGCAGGAAAACCGCCACCGCTTCCTAAATCGGCGATTAAAAACGGAGAAAGATTTTGGTATTTTGCAAGATAAACACTGTCAATCAAGTGTTTTTTTATTATTTCTTCATCGTTAGTTATTGTCGATAAATTTATTTTTTCATTTTCTTTTTTATAAAAAACAACAAAAGATTCCATTTGAGATTTTTGATGTGAATCAAGCACAATATTCAATTCGCTTTTTAAAAAAATAAAAAATGTTTTAAGCATTGTTATTTACTCTTTTTTAAATTCAAAATTAAGATTGAAATATCGCTGGGATTAACGCCACTAATTCGTGAAGCCTGCCCAATTGTTAATGGTCTAATACGATCGAGTTTTTGTCTTGCCTCTAATGCCAGCCCATCCATATGTAAATAGTCAATTTCATTGTCTAGTTTGTAATTATCAAACTTTGCATAAGAGGAAGCGATATCCTCTTGTTTTTTTATATATCCCTCATATTTAATTAATATTTCTAACTGTCTAATGGCATATTGTGGTAAATCGATATCATTTAATTCAGGAAATAGATCGACAATATTTCGGTATAAAACATTTGTTCGTTTTAAAAAATCACTTGCTTTAATTGAATTATGGATAGGTTCTAACTTATTAACTTCTAAATAATTTAATACTTGAGGTTTATAAGAAAGATGGTGACTATTAATAAAGTTATAAACAAATTGCAATTTTTCTTCTTTACTAACAAAAGCATCGTAACGACTTTGAACAATCAAACCTAATTGATAACCATATTTAGTTAGTCGACGATCAGCGTTATCGTGACGAAGCAACAAACGATACTCTGCTCTACTTGATAAAAGCCGATATGGTTCATCAACGCCTTTAGTGACAATATCATCAATCATTACACCAATATAAGCCTCATTTCTCCTTAAAATAAATGGAGGTTTATTATTAATATAATTAAATGCATTTATGCCAGCCATAATTCCTAAACCAGCAGCTTCTTCATAGCCAGATGTTCCCATAATTTGACCAGCAACATATAAGCCACAATATTTTTTAATCTTTAAAGTTGCGTCGAATTCATAGGACTTAATGGTATCGTATTCAATAGCATAGCCATATTTTAAAAATTTCGCGTTTTCTAATCCTTTTAAGGAATGAACAACTTTCTCTTGAACTTCTTTCGATAGAGAAGTTGCTAAACCTTGCAAATAGATACTATTGCCATCTCTAAACTCTGGTTCTAAAAATAATTGATGACGTTCTTTATCAGAAAAATTAACGATTTTTCCCTCGATCGAAGGACAATAGCGTGGACCTAAAGCTTTAACCAAACCATTAAATTGAGCACTTTCATGCAAATTGGAACGTATGATACTATGGGTATTTAAATTAGTATATAAAAGATAACATGGTAGTTGTTTTTCTAAGGTTATATAATCTTGATGAAGATAAGAAAAATTCAAATAACCTTCTTGCCCAGGTTGAATTTCAGTAGCAGAAAAATCAATCGAATCTTTATCGATGCGCGGCGGAGTTCCCGTTTTTAATCTAAATAAATCAATACCCATTTTATTTAAACAAGACGATAAACCGTGGGCAGGTCTTTCACCATCAGGACCACCACTAAATTTATCATGTCCGCGTAAAATTTGACTTTCTAGATATGTTCCATTCGCTAATATAACAGCTTTAGAATAGAATTCTTTGCCATCTTCTAAAACTACGCCTTTTATTTGATGATTTGAATAAATTAATGAGGTAACCATTCCTTCATAAATTGTTAAATTAGTAATTTTTTCTAACTCTTTTTGAATTAATAAAGGATAAATATGTTTATCCTCTTGCATTCTCAAACATTGCACTCCAGGACCTTTCCCAGTATTTAACATTTTAACTTGAAGGCGTTCTAAATCGGCTACATAACCCATTAAACCACCAAGAGCATCAATTTCTCTAACGACGATACCCTTAGCACTACCACCAATCGATGGATTGCAAGGCATATTAGAAATCATCTTTTTATTGATGGTGACTAAAAGTGTATTAGCGCCCATTTTACTAGTAGCATGCGCCGCTTCAACTCCTGCATGTCCACCGCCAACGACAATAATATCAAAATCTCTTTTCATCATTAGCCGACTGAACCCTCCATATCAAGCTTTATTAACTGATTTAATTCAACGGCATATTCCATTGGCAATTCTTTGGAAAAAGGTTCAATAAAGCCCATTATAATCATTTGTGTAGCGTCTTTTTTTGAAATTCCGCGACTCATCAAATAGAAAAGCTGTTCTTCGTTAATTTTACTGACAGTCGCTTCATGTTCAATGTATGAACTATTATTTTTAACAATATTCTTTGGGATGGTATCCGATTTTGATTTATTGTCTAAAATTAAAGTATCACATTCGATATGAGAACGACAATTTTGGGCATTTAATTCATGGCGAACTGTTCCTCTAAAATTAGCTATCCCGCCTGAATGAACAATCGATTTAGAGATAATCGTTGAGGAAGTATTTTTAGCTTCATGAATCATTCTAGCACCAGCATCTTGATATTGCCCCTTACTAGCAACCGCAATTGAAATACAATTACCTTTCGCACCTTCTCCTTTTAAAATGCATGCTGGATATTTCATATTTATATGACTTCCAATGTTTCCATCAATCCAATCCATTTGACCGTTTTCATAAACCACAGCCCGTTTAGTAACTAAATTCAAAATATTATTTGACCAATTTTGGACGGTCGAATATCGACATTTGGCATTTTTATGAACAATGATTTCAACAATGGCAGCATGCAAAGAATCCTTAGAATAAATTGGGGCGGTACATCCTTCAACATAATGGACATCCGCGCCTTCATCAACAATGATTAATGTCCTTTCAAATTGACCACTTTTTTCGTTGTTAATTCTAAAATAACTCTGCAAAGGTTTATTTAATTTTACGTTTTTTGGAACATAGATAAAAGAACCACCAGACCAAACCGCTCCATTTAAAGCAGCAAATTTATTATCGTAATATGGTACGACGGTATTAAAATATTTTTTAACTAAATGAGGACAAACTTGCAAAGCTTGGTCCGTTGATAAAAAAATCACACCTTTGTCAGAAACCTCTTTTAACATATTATGATAAACAGCCTCTGATTCATATTGAGTTGTAACACCGCTAAGAAATTTTTGTTCAGCTTCAGGAATTCCTAATCGATCAAAAGTATTTTTAATAGTTATAGGAACATCATCCCAAGAAGTAGCTACTTTTTCAGCATTGCGAGTAAAATAGGTAAAAGATTGAAAATCAATATTATCAAGTTTTGGCCCGAAATTAGGCAGAGGTAATTTTAAAAACATCTTATAGGCTTTTAAACGAAAATCTAACATCCAATCTGGTTCGTTTTTTAAATGAGAAATTTGACGAATGACATCTTCATTTAATCCCACACCTGTCGTTAAAATTGAAGTGTCTTTATCACTAAAACCATATTTATAATCATTTTCAAATAAATCTTTTTTAACCATTCTTATTTGCCTCATCAAAGATTTTAAAAAGCTCGTCGAGAGAATTCCATCCAATCGTCGCGCATTTAATTCGCGCAGCTTGCTTATGAGTGTTTTGAAAGGCATTTGCCTCATCTAATAATTCAGAATCATAATCCTTTTCATAGATCATATTTAGATATTCTTGTAAAATTTTCTTGGCAAAATTTTCATCTTTGCCTATTACTAAATCACACATTATGTCAGTGCTTGCAGTCGAAATTGCACAAGCGACACCATCAAAACAGCAATCAATAATTTTACCATCTTTAATCAAAATATAAACATCGATATCATCAATACAATTGATAGAGCTAGAATGAACTTTTAAATATCCATCACCACTCGGCTTTCTTTTATGAGATGGATTTGAATAGTGATCCATAATAATTTCACGCATAAGTGAAGGGCTAAGAGAAATAGGCATCTAAAAAATCACCTCCATCATTGATTGCGTCGACAAATTTATCAATTTCTTCCTTCGATGTATAAAAATAAATCGATGCTCGACAAGTAGCAACAACTCCCAAAAAATCAATTAAAATTTTGGCACAATGCTGACCAGATCGAATTGCTATACCTTTTGAATTTAAATAGGTCGCTTCATCTTGAGCAAAAACACCTTTAACATTAAATGTTAATATGCCAGCTTCAGCGTTTTGATTGTAAATTATAACATTAGGATTATTTTCAAGCTTGCTGATTAAATATTGACGTAATTTAGTTTCATATCGACGTATATTACTCATACCTAGATTCATCAAATATTTTGTCGCAGCTCCTAAACCTAAAATACCTTCAATATTAATCGTCCCAGCCTCAAATCTTTCGGGTGGTTTTAAATAAGAAACATCACCGCACATATCAAATTTCGCATTCATTCCACCGCCAGACATTAAAGGATCCATTTTTTCAAGCAAATCATATTTGCCATAAAGAACACCTATGCCAGTAGGCCCACACATTTTATGACCGGAAAAAACTAAAAAATCAACATCTAAATCTTTAACATCAATTTCCATATGAGGAACAGATTGCGCGCCATCACATACAAAAATTATGTTGTGTTCGTGAGCGATCTTTGCAATCGTTTTAACGTCATTTATGTATCCTAAAACATTACTAACATGGGCCATCGAAATAATCTTAGTATGTTTAGTAATAGCTTTTTTCACATTTTCTAAGGTAATTCGACCATCGCTAGTTAAGGGAATATAAGAAATTTTGCAACCAGTTAATTCATGCACTTTAAACCAAGGTAACACATTAGAAGCGTGTTCAGCTTGAGTTAACAAAACCTCGTCTTCTTTAGTCAAATATTTAACTCCAAAACCATAGGCTATTAAATTCATTGACATTGAAGCACCGGAAGTAAAGACAATCTCGTTGGGGTTCGCGTTGATAAAATGACCTAATATTTGACGCGTTTCAGCAATTTTATTATCGATATTAAAACATAAATCATAATCGCCTCGATGCGAATTACTTGTCTCAAAATTATAATAGCATTTTATTGTATCTAAAACGCAGCTCGGCTTAAAAGTAGTCGAAGCATTATCAAGAAAAATTAAATCTTTTTCTTGCATTTTTATATTGTTATTTAACATTGGAAAATCTTTACGAATTTTTTTATTATCAAGCATTTTTAAACCCTCGATGCAATGATGTCATTAATTTCTTTTTGTAGAGTATCATCAAAATATTTACTTATAGGACTCAAATAGCCATAAGTAATTAATGTTCGCGCGTCTTTTCTAGATAATCCTCGCGACATCAAATAAAATAAATGATCATCTTTTAAGCGACCAACAACAGCTGAATGGGTTGCGATAACATCATTATCATCAATCTTTAATAATGGCATAGTTTCCCCAAAAGCCTTCTCATCAAAGACGATAATTTTAGCATTTTGCTGCGCATTAGATTTATATGAACCATTAAAGATTTTTGAAGTGCCAGTAAAGACAATTTTACTCGCGTCTTTACAAACCCCAAATAAGTCCATTTTGGAAAAGGTATTAGGTGCATGATGATTAAACGAAATTGTAAATTTTTTAAAGAAATCTAAATAATTTAAAGACGCTAAATGGACATTTGCCTTACTATAATCTTCTTCTAAATCAATTAAACAATCAACATCACATGAACTATCTGAAAAATCAGCAAAAATAATGTCAATTTGAGCATTTTTAAATAATTTTGCATATATTTTAATATTCTTTATAGAATTAGAAATAAAAAACTTTAAAGTGAGTTTTGCATCAGAAAATAACTCAATATTAAAGTCTTCTTCGTTTAAAATAAGAATGTTTTCGTGTTGAGAACTAGCGATTTTAATTGTTCTCATTTTACTTTTTTCATAGCCTCCTTAGTTAAACAAATACCTAAAGAAACGTCTTCATTTTCCTTTTCCTCTTGTAAAGAAATTCCTAATTCTTTTTCTAACCATGTATATCCTTCTTTGTCGACTCGCTTAATTAAATGTTTATCACCTTCAAGCGCAATTTTACCATCGACTAAAATTAATGTGCGATCAACATTAATTAAATCGTATAAACGAGCATAGTGCGAAACAATTAAAAACCCTTTACCTTTTTCTTGTTCGTTTTTAATGACGCGACTAACGACATTGATGGCATCAACATCTAAGCCGGAATCTATTTCATCGAGCATCGAAAATTTTGGCGAGAGTAAGAGCATTTGTAAAATTTCATTCTTCTTTTTTTCACCACCCGAAAAACCTTCGTTCAAATTACGTGAAGAAAATTCAAAAGGAATATTCACTCGTTTGTAGGTTTCATCTAACAAACGATAAAATTCCGCAAGACGAATTGGTTTCTCGCGATGAGCGTTTAAGCTAGCTTTCAAAAAGTCTGCGTTATTTACACCAGGAACTTCGCTGGGATTTTGCATTGCTAAAAAAATTCCAAGCCGACTCCTTTCGTCGACATCTACTTTTAATAAATCGATATTATCAAGAAAAATTGAACCGCTGGTTACTTTATAACGTGGATTACCCATAATAGTCTGTAATAAAGTTGATTTACCATTACCATTAGGTCCGAGTAAAGCAATTGTTTCACCTTCGTTTATTTCAAGACTTAAACCTTTTAGAATTTCTTTTCCTTCAGTAGACACATATAAGTCGCGAATGATAATTTTAGACATAGGCCCTCCTAAATCGAATGTATTGTATTGCAATTCTTTTCAATTAGCAAATGATGCGATAAAATTTCATCTTCGCTACCCTTATTATTTTAAAAAAATATTTGACTTAAATGTTAAATAAATATATTTTATTTATTGCATTACCAAAAATAGAGATAGGTTTTCTCTATGCGTTGGTTTTGGACTAAAATTTTTCGATTGTATTGCTATAACTTATGTTATAGAATATAACCGCTATGTTTAAAGAAGGAGGCAAATAGTTACTTATGAAAAAAGAAAAAGTAACGCTTGGTTTATTAACGGGTGCTTTATCTGTCATGGCTTTAGCATCTTGTGACGCACCTATTTATAATTACCAAGGCTACATCTTGACATATGTAAATGCGCAGGGTGAAACCATGCATTATAGCGCTGAAGATTTATTCGGTACTTATCTTAATGATTCATCCAGTGTGTCAACGATGTTTCAAAAAACCTATGAACTAGTTGTTCGCAATTATTATTTAGTAGAACCTGGCCAAGAAGGCGCATTGCAAGATTGCGAAGATACAGCTAGCGCTCGTCTAACATCATTAAAAGATGAAGCCGAAGATAATGCCAGTGCTAATGGTACAAGTTATGATGAAGAATTTGCTAATACATTAGATAGTTATGGCGCTACTAATGAAGACGATTTATATCAAGTCTTGCTTTACCAAGCGATGGAAGAAGATTTTGAAGAAAAATTCTATGATGACAACATCGATCATCTTCGCGATTCCCGCACAGATGATGCTGATGGTGATGGCTACGAAGGATATTTAGAAGCTAAAGTTCCTTATCATGTTTCACATATTCTCGTGAATGTTGATGCAGCTAGTGGCGCGCATTATAACGGGACAATTTCCGAAGATAACGCTCGCAAATTATATAGTGTTGCTAATGAACTTGCTAATAGTAAACGTTCCTTTGGTTCAATCGCTCAAATTATGTCCGATGATACTGGAAGCGCGACTAATTATGGTGAACTTGGCATCATGGATAAAGATACAAGTTATATCAACGAATTTAAATTAGGCGTTTATGCTTATGAAGAAATTTATAATTCAACTACTTCAGATGCTGCTAGTCAATCAGCAATTGGGATTGATGAAGAGACCAAAACAGCTCTTAAAGATGCTACTAACAACCAAACAATCTCCACTATTCCTTATGGTGCGTTCTTAAAGCTCAACGATTATGCTGAAATTGTTACTGGTTATAATAACACCGAAGTAAATAACGGCGACGCTGAATATTATCCACGAAATGTTTTATTTAACAAATATTTCAACAAACATAATGTTAGCGTTATCACACCAAACGATATTGATAATGCTGCTGGCACAGTCAATGCTGGTGCAATCAATGGAGAAAACGAAGTCGGTGAATATAACGCGACATTCGCTATGATGGCAGGCTTTAAAGTTGTCGATGGTTTAGATGTTAATGGCGATAGCGTAGTCAATGATTTAGACAAAGTCCTATGCACCACCGCCGGCGATCCAATCTTAGTCGTTAGAGGTGGCACAGAAGGTGATAGTTCTTATCAAGGCTTACATTTCATCGTCATCAATCGCTCACCATTTGAAGAAAACGATGTTTCATTATCGAATTATTATACGACTTATTATCCAGGCCACGCCGATTATCCAGTTGATCAAAACGGTAATCCACTAAGAACATATGTCAATTTCTTCGATCAACCAACAAGCGATAATCGCAGTCGCGCTGAAACAGTTTATAATGCTATTACCGGTTTCGATGATAATATTGATCACTACATTTTCGAAAAATATTTTGAAAGTGAAAAGATTCAATTTAATGATGAAAAGATTGGCAATGCTATTACTAATTGGATTGAATCGAGCCGTGTTACCTTATCCATGGAAGAAGAACAAACATGGAACGAAACATGGAGAACATATATTGAATATCTCGAACAACAAACATCAGAAAGAAGCAAAAATTTGCCTGAAGTTTGTGCAATTCAATATAACTTAAGCCCTGAAGAACGCAATTCAGAATTATGGGCTGAAGGAGGACTTTGTGATGATCGACGCTAAAAAGAAATTATTAGGCGGTGCAACTTTACTCGCATCAATTGTTGCTCTTGCTAGTTGCGATAGTTTCAACGCTCTTCCAAATAATTATAACGACGCCATTATCAATAATGAGGATGGCCAAAAAACCGAAGTTTACAACAATATTTTTGCGGAAATTTATGATCAAATTGCTTTAGGCAAAACCGATCGAATTTTAGATGAATTCATGTATCTAATTGCTGAAGATCAATTTGGCTCATATAGTGAATTAAGCGCACTATTTAGTGGTGAAGATATCGATACGACTGCTGTTAGTAGCTATGCTCGCGAACATGCTAATATCTTCGTCAAAGAAGGCGATGCTGCTTTAATTGAAAATGCTAGTTACGCCATTACCGAAGACGAGTTATTAACACAACGTGTTACTAATTTCTATAATCGCATTCAAGAAAGAATTAATGAACATTTTTATAACGAAATTTCTGGCGGATCTTATTCTGATCGTTCAATGTTCTATGAAATTCGTTTGGCCCGTTCATATTATTCTAATCTCTACGATATCGACATGACACACGATGACTGGTATGTCGGCTATTTAACTCCTTCATTTAGTCGCGAAGACGTCTCGATGTTCATTCATTTCGATTATTTTGCCGATTATATTAATCGCGAATTAGTACCCAACATTTACCGTGAACTTTTGGTCGAAGAATTCTTATATAATGACTATTATTCTTCTTTAGGCCGCGCTTATGGACGTAATGTTGATATCGTTAATTTAACTAGCGACACAACCTTCACCCAAGGCGGCGTCAACTTAACGACAGCAGCTAACCAATTATTATATGAATTCTCGGATGAATACATTCTCGATCAACAAGATCCAGATGCTGAAGTTGATTTTGAAATAGTCGCAAACGCATGGCGAGGCATCGTTGGTATTAATAGTGACGGTACCATTATCGAATTAACGCAAGATGAAAAAGATTTATTAGACGCTGCTGGCTTTTTAACTTCAACAGCCAAAGTTGATGTCGATAACGATGGTACTGAAGAAGAGATTACATATTATCCAGCTACTCAATATGGCATCCTTCTTGATGAATATCTTCTCATCGATGAATCAAATCGTTTTGCTAGCGAAGCTGCCAATAGTGCTTTAGCAAACTTCACTAACAATAACGCTTATCCAAAAGAAGTTGGTTTAGCGATTAAAACTGCTGAACTCGCTTTAAAAGATTATACAATTGATGGTTGGTATGTTCGCCAAGATGGTTTAACTGATTTGCCAGAAGGCATTCGTAATCGTTTATTTAATATCAATGTTTCAAGTGAATTAGATAACTTCACCGAAGATGAAATGGAAACCTATGATAATCATAGTTATGATCCAGACAATTATGTTCGTTACATTAATAATAATTACTATTTAACACCTGCTGTTAGCGAATCAGCAGACATTAACTTACATAATTTTGTCATCTACGAAGGTGGTTCAAGTTATATTGTGAAAGTTAATGAAGCTGTTTCTACTTCTAAATTAACAATCAATAATAGTCATAGTTATTACAACCTCAAAGCCGATAATGTCTTATTTACTGAAGAAGTCGCTTATGAAATCGCTAATGTATTAGGTACAAGAGATGCCTATATCAATAGTGCCTACGAATCATACATCGAAAGTTACACCTTAACTTATCACGATAGCGATATTTACGACTATTTTGTTTCGCAATTCCCAGATTTATTTGAAGATTAATTAAATTTACAAATAATCTAAAAGGAGCGAATTAAGTTCGCTCCTTTTCTTATTAATAGATTATAATATTAACGATAGGAGAAAATTATGAACGAGAAAGATTGTTTATTTTGTAAAATCATTCAAGGCGAAATTCCTTCAAGTAAAGTTTATGAAGATGATGATGTCTATGCTTTTTTAGATATTTCACAAGTGACGCCTGGCCACACATTAGTCGTTAGTAAAAAACATTATGATAATTTTTTAGCAACTCCAAAAGATCTTATGCACAAAGTAATGGATGTTGCTCAACGAATTGGTCAAGCCGATATCTTAATGCTAGGCGCTAGAGGCGTCAATATCTTAACAAATGTCAATAAAGAAGCTGGTCAATCAATTTTCCATTTCCACGTCCATGTTATTCCACGTTATCAAAGCGATGGCTTTATTATCGAAATGAAAACAAATAAAGATTTAGAAAATCTCAATTTACCTGCTATCGCTAGCGAAATCAAAAAAGGGCTATAAAGATTATTTCTTCTCTCGATGATATGGCTTATATAGCATTACATCATCTAAGGCCCATTGACGAGGAGTAAATTCCCCCTCATTAACGCCTTCGAGAGCTTTATTAATTATCATCACGCGCGAGTCGAGTAAATCAATCATCGATAATAAAGTCGCTTCCATTGTCATTGGTAAAACAGGCGAACCGAATTCTAGTTTACCATGATGGGCTAAAATCATATGTCCAAGCAATAAAGGAACTTCTGATTTAATATTTAGTCGATCGACAATCTTACAATATTCAGCATAAAAAATTGAAATATGGCCGATGAGACGACCTTCTTTAGTGACGGTTGGGGTCATCGGCTTTTCATATTCAATTACTTTGCCCATATCGTGTAATAAGGCGCCGGCAACCAAAATATCACGATCGACACCAGGGTAAGCTTTTGCAATAAAATCTGCTAAATCGGCCATCATAATCGAATGATGAAGAATACCACTGCCGAATTCATGATGAACTCTAACAGCGGCAGGATAAGTAACATATTTATCATAAAAATGTTCGATGATAGTTTTAGTAATTAATGCAACATCAGGATCGCTAAAAGAATCTAAATATTTGTTTAAACGAGCAACTAATTGATCATAGGGAATTGGCGAAACGCGATAAAAATGCTTTTTATCTTCTTCGCTTAATTCCTCAATTTTATGAGCAGAAACAACTTTAAGTTGCAAATTATTTTTATATGTTGAAATAATTCCTCCAATCGAAACGATTTCTCCTGGCACTAAGATGTTCAAATCATCGGGATTAACATCCCATTTCTTCGCTTCTAAAGTTCCACTTAAGTCTTGAAAAATAATCGTCAAATATTCTCGACCGTTATCGGTCACACCTTTTGTTACACTATTGACAAGCAACGGGCCGTTAATGACATCGCCACTGACTAAATCTTTAATCAACTGCATTTACTACCTCCATAATATCTATATAGGAATAACCTTTTAACAATAAATATTTTATCACTTTTTCTTTTAATTCCGGCTCTAAATACTTTTTTTTATATAATCGCAGGGCTTTTTGATAATCGCGATTTAAAGAAATCATAATATTTTGATGCTCGTTATGCGGGAGATCATTTAAAACGCGATTAATAATATTTATTTTAAATCCTTGTTGCAACAAAGCATTTTTGATATGTTCATGTAATTTTTTATCATTATCATGACGATATTTTTTTAGTAAAATCGCTAATTGATTATTTATCTTTCTTTGTTCAAGTTCTTCCGTATAAATAAGTGCATCAATTAAATTAGGCGAAAAGCCTTTTTGCGATAATTTGTCGATGATATAGTAATATCCTTTGTTATTTAAGTTATATGAATGCACTAAATCATCTAGATGTTCTTGTTCATTATATAGACGAAACTCAATCAACTGGTTGATAAGATGTTTGGCATCTTCTATCTTGAGGCCTCTATCTAATAGTTTTGATAAGAATTTTTGATAGGAAAGATGGTGTTTTAAACAATAATTTTTCGCATAGATAAAATCTTTATTCAAAGTATTATCCATCACGATAGATTGATACTCTTCTTCATTTATTTCCTTATTAACATAAAATGAATGATTAATAAATAAATCGGGATGAAGCGATAGTTTTTCACCATTAGTAAAATGCAAAACAATTTTAGTTTTGCCATATTGGATTCTACCAATTTTTCTTGAGGGCACGATGATAAACCTCCATGATATTTTGGTAGAATGTTTCGATAGAATATCGATTAATCCCCTCGATAGCGTTATTTAAAATATTTTCATTTTTGTTTAAATATAGTTGACGAATCTTTTCTAATTTAGTGACAAAATCATCGAGACTTTCAAAATAAAATCCCGTTTTATCTTCTTGAATTACATCGAGCAAATTAAAATCATAACGAGCCAAAACATAAAGTCGAGAACCCATTGCCTCCATGTAAGTTAAACCTTGGGTTTCAGTGATAGAGGCACTAGCAAAAACATTAGCAGCATTATAGTAAAATTGCACTTCATTGGGGTCGCTAGGCCCACAAAAAATAATATAATCATTTGCCCCTAAAGAGTTCACTAATTTTTGTAATTCAACTACTCCAGGACCTTTTCCAACAATCAACAATTTAATTTTGACATCAGGATAAGCTTTCTTATATTCATAAACGCCATTAATAATCATATCGACCGATTTTTCTTTTGCAATTCTCCCTAACGATAATAAAACAAAATCATCGTCGTTAATCCCAAATTTCTTTTTAATTTCATTCACACGTTTTTTTGATACATTTTTCGGATTAAATTTTGAAAAATCAATGCCAGTAGGAATAATATTAATATACTCATCTGCACCAACTAAGCGAATATAATCTTGGGTTTTTAAAGAAGGAGAGATAAATTCAGTCGCGTTTTCTACTTGCGATTTAGTGAATTTTCTTAAAATCGAACGAACGATACGATCAAAATGCCCCTTCGTAATATAGTAAGAATAATCTTCATACATCGTATGATAAGTATAGACGAGTGGTTTATGCATTCTTCTAGCATAAATTCTTCCTAAAACCCCAATTGCAGCTTCTTGTTGGACATGAATGATATCAGGCGCGAATGTATAAATATATTTTGAAATATTATGCGTAATTATATTAGCGAAGCGATAATTATAAATCTTTTTAAGCTCTAAACCTGGAATTCTTAAAACATCATCTTCAAGCATAATCTTCTTCGAATAAGGATTAGTTGTTATAACTAAAACATCATGGCCATGTCTTTTCAAAATAGTCTTTAAAGTAAAAGAAGAAGTCGCAACACCATTAATTTCTGGTGGATAAGTTTCAGTAAAAATAGCAACTCGCATATCAATCTCCTAATTTGAGCGAGTCATAATCGGTATTATCTTCCGTCTTAGTTTCTACTTTTGTCTGCTTTACCGTTTTATTAGCTTTAGGTGGAGATTTTTTGACGGGTTTTTTCGTTACTTTATTTATAGCAGTTGGATTATTTTTTTCTTTTTTCTTTTTTCCTAAAGCCTTTAAGCGACTTTGAATTTCTTTTCTGGATAATTGAGCAGTATGATATAAAGAATCACTTGTTGCTTTACGAAGTTCATATGTTTGAAATTGCAAAGTAACAAAAGTTTTGCGACTGGCTTTTTCAATTTGTCCTTTGGGGGAGGAACGATAAGTCGCCGCAATAATCCCTGAAACGAGCAAGATGATATGGAAGGTCATAAAGCGCCAAATAATTTGGGCAGCAGTCGCCATTTGAAGGCTGGTAAAATAATTAGCAAAGCATGTGTTAAAGAAATATTCGCTTACACCTGCACTACCTGGAAGCGGTAATAAACCAGTAGTCATTTGGTGATAAGCGCTTAAAAACGTCGCCTCAAAGAAGCTATTAACATTTAATTGACCAGTAGAATAAACAGCTTGCCCAAGTTCATTTAAAACTAACAAACCATTTCCATCAATTCGCGGACCATAAGCATTTAATGCAATACCGACAAAAAATGGCAAAGAGAATTTTAAAATTAAATTGAAAAGATGCAAAAAGAAAACGAGAATAAAAATTGGAATATTGGAAATTAACCGTCGCAATTCAATTTTAAAGTTTTCGACTTGAACACGTAAAAATTCACGAGTTTCATCAGGCTTCTTTAATATTTTAATTTTCCCTAAAAAAGTAATGCATTGATTGAGAATAAAATTATGAAATTTATGAGAGTAAGACATAGCAAACAAAATTAAAATGACCATGATATTAACGACAAAGCCAAAGATTGTTAATGGCACGATAGGAATTGCTAAGCCAAAAATATTAATATCACCCATCGACATAATCAAATCCCATTTAAAGATGACGGCAACAGCCCCTAATAAAATCAACGCACTTTGATAAACGATATAGGACATTATCATAATCGAAGCGCCGTGAGAAGCTTCAACGCCCTGCTTATTCATCGTATAAATCTGCATGATTTGACCGCCGCTACTACCAGGGGTAACCGAACTATAAAAAGCCCCTACCATCGCAACTGCTACCGATTGATGAAATTTGTATTTACGCGTATATAATCTAACAAAAACAAATATAATCAAACCATCGATTGAATAATATAATGCCAATAAACCAACAATGAGCAATAGTGTCCGCCAATCGGCAGACAAAATAGCATTCATGATGCCATCGAAATCTTGATATAAAGATAGAAATAACGCCAAAGCGGTAACGACAAGCAAAACTATAATATAGATGATATGTTTGGCTTTAGAAGAAATTTTTTTCTTTTTCTTCTCGCCGTTATTCGATTCATCAATTTTTAAGGTAGAAATATCTTCGACGGAAGTTTTCTCCATATCGATTTCTTGCTTAATTTGGTTTGTCATAATTTTACGGGCTTTATTTTATCATAGATAAATAAAAAAACTATTCATTATTATTTTTTAATGTGATGAAGTTGACTTCTAGGCGCGTTCCTACTCTTATTGGTAAATAAGCGGAAGTTCCTAATCCTTCCGAAACAATTAAAGTGGAATCGCCACTTTGATAGAGGCCACTACGATATTTGTATATTAATTTATTAAATGGAAAATTAATTTGCCCGCCATGCGTATGTCCACTAAGTTGCAAAGACGCGTATCGAGAATAAACATCAAATGTATCAGGATTATGCGCTAAGAAGAGATTAAATTCATTATAATTAAAGAGTTGATTTTCTATTTCTTTAAGCGCAATCGAGGCATATTCTTCTTGGTTTAAACCCCCATGAAACGCCGCATCATCCATTCCGATAATATTGATATAAGATGAATTAGTAGAACTATATAGCCTCACTATTTCATTCTTTAAAAAATGGATGTTTTCATATTCCATAATTGTTGCATAATATTCTTTTTGCCCCTTCGCATCAAATTCATGGTTACCATTAATTAAAAAAACAGGAATATTCTTGAAAGCATCAAATAAATCACGAATCTCATTAAGATCATTTTGCGTGGTGCCATCGTCAATAAAATCACCTGTAAAACATATAATATCTGGATTATTTTTTAACACGATATCAATTAAGTTGTCTTCTTGATAATTTAAACCATGCGAATGATAATCGCTTAAATGTGCAATTTTTAATTCGCCCATTTCGCGAGGTAACTTAGGATTAATAATCTCAAAATTATTGATATATAAAGATTTATCGTTATTTGCAATAATGATAATTCCTGAAACACCCAATAAGACAAGAACAACACTTATAATATAAAGAAGTTTTTTCATTAGACATCAATATTATAAAGCAAAAAGTAATAAAACTTTATTTTTATATGGAAAAAAAGTTCACTTTGTAGTTTAATATTAAAGCGTGCCGTCTTGGCTCAATGGTAGAGCAATCGCCTTGTAAGCGATAGGTTGTAGGTTCAAGTCCTATAGACGGCACCATTTTCATAGGGGGATATGGCGGAATGGCAGACGCGCTGGACTTAGAATCCAGTGAAGAAATTCGTGCAAGTTCAAGTCTTGTTATCCCCACCATCTTATAACTAACATTTTGATACAAAGTAAGGGTATTGAAATGAACGATATTTGCTCGAGAAATCGGGCTTTTTTATTATGCTGCGTTTTGCTAGTAGATATAAATTGGCTCGAAACTACGGATTTTCTAATTTTAGTCCTACTAGACAAACGTGTAGATATCGATTATGAAACAGGGATAGCTTTTTTTATGAAAGCTTTAGAACAAGGCTGTTTACTATCTAATAATAATTTAGGTTTAGCGTATAGTGATGGCAATTGGTTTACACCTGATTACAAAAAAGCAATTACGTATTTTAATCAAGCTATTGCCGCTGATGTTTATGTAGTTTATTACAATTTAGGACTTATGTATTTACAGGGTAAGGGAGTTAAAAAGATTATAAGAAAGCGGTTGAACTTTTTAAGGTAGCAGCAAATAATGGCGTTAAAGAAGCCTTAACTGCTATTATGCTAGCAGTCAAGGAATATGAAGAAAATAAGAAAAATGTTTCTTAATTAAGCTAAGGATTAAGCAAATGTTAAAAAGACTAATTTCTTAATTGTAAAAGTGAAAATATTATTTTAAAATAATAACCATGATATTAAGGTTAATATTTTAATAATGATTAACCTAAAATAATTTAGAGAAATGTAGTGGTAAATATGA
>CASFSG010000039.1 GCA_949297305.1 uncultured bacterium | reverse complement strand
AAGAGACGGACGACAATTAATTAGAGCTAAAATTTCAGAGAATCGCAATCAAGAAATCATCTACTTTGAAAAAGTAGTGGATGCGAATGGCTTAGTTGATTATCTAGTCGTAAATCCATAAAAATAGGCGATATTTAAAAGAAAATCACTGCAACTTGCAGTGATTTTTCTTATTTTTAACTAAATCAATTAGTTATACATTTAATATCTATATCATTTTTCTTATATTTTATTTATCGATGTTTATTTTCTTTAATATACGCATTGTAGTGGTTCTTTTTGAAGGTGTTTTTGCTTATTCTTACTCGTCATGATATGGTCTTAATATTTTATGAAACACATAACGCGTGAGGATTAAAATAATTATGTTTTTATGAGGTATCAGTGGACCATATTGAGGCGAAATTATTCAATATACTTTCTTATTATTCATATAAAATAAACCATACTATTTTTAAATTTTTGTGGTAAACAAAAAGTCTACTCTTTTTATATAATAGACCACTTGTTTTTTATCTCTTCCTAGAATGAGTTTCATGTTCTTAAAAACTCCCCCGACAATTCAAATTTCTCTTGCTTTGCCATATGAAACGTCTCTCTTTTCACAAATGTTATACATCTCAATGCAAAAGATAACTTTATTTGCTAAATAAGCAATGCTTTTTTTAATGATTGTAGAAACATATGCATTAAATAACTTTTTAATCTTCTCTATTTTTCTTTCGTTATAGCGAAATATAAGCACTTACTAAATATAGAGATAGATTTGAGTACCGTTTTGAAAAGTCCTTAATTTTCGTATAAAAAGAAAAAGCCTGCACACCCCTAATAGCATCAGGCATAATCTGCGATAATGGCGCGCCAAGCAGGAGTCGAACCCGCAACCCTTAGATTCGAAGTCTAATACTCTATCCAGTTGAGCTATTGGCGCACCTCTAAATTAAAATTATAATTCTTTTTTAGAAATAATCTAATATTTTTTTAAGTATTCTTAATGAAATATTGACACGATGTCATATAATAATGTTGTATGAAAAAAGTTATTAATCAGAATTATGAAGAAGAACGTTCATTATATTATTTACAAGATACAATCTTAGATAATTGTCATTTTCAAGGGCCACTCGATGGTGAATCACCTCTAAAAGAAGGGCGAAATATCGAATTGCATTATTGCTTATTAAATTTAAGATATCCTTTATGGCACGATGTTGGTTTAAAAATATTTAATACCACATTTTTAGATAATTCACGTGCGCCACTATGGTATTCTCGTAACATTGAAATTAAAAACAGCAACCTAAACTGCATCAAACCGATTCGCGAATGTTTAAATATTTTAGTAGAAAGTTCCTCCTTCACTTCCGAAGAAATGATTTGGAAGTCTTGTCAAATTGTTATTAATGATTCGACTTTAAGTGGCGACTATGCTTTTTTATTTAGTGAAAGTATTAAATTAAATAATGTGAAATTTTCGGGTAAATATTCCTTTCAATACACCAAAGATGTCGTCATTGATAATAGCGAACTACTCAGCAAAGATACTTTTTGGCACGCGCAGGATGTCGTGGTAAAAAATTCTATGATAAAAGGCGAATATCTAGCGTGGTATGCGAGCAATATCACTTTTATCAATTGTTATATCAGTGGCACGCAGCCATTTTGTTATTCGAATAATTTAAAATTTATAAATTGCACCTTTTCTAATACTGATTTATGTTTTGAAAATAGCGAGGCTAATGGTGATATTCATGGAGAAATAACTAGTATAAAAAATTTTCGTCAAGGGACTTTATATGTTGAGAAAGTCGATGAAATTATTACCGATGATTCGCCTTATGAAAAAAATGGTATCATTAAAATGTTAGATTAAAATAATTTTGTTTAAACATTGCGATGAATTTTTTTCCATTTCGGTTTGCTAACAATACCAATCGAAATACCAATTGCCCAAATAATCATAAATAGTGGCGATAAAAATATACCAGCATACATTCCTTTTAAGGTGGTGAGACCGAGGTGTTTTTTTGATAAAAGACACGCTAAATATGTTTGTAACGTATATCCAACATAATAAACACCGAGAACCATCATAACCATATAAGCTAAATTGATTAGTTGCGCAATCGATTCTTCATCGCTCATAAATGCTGCCATAAAATTATTGCCAAATGCATTTACTAAATGGATGATAGCATAAAAAATGTAATATATCGGAAACCATAGACAACAAATTAAGGCTACTGGAATAAAAAATAGTTGCATAAATAAGTCGATATTAGAAAAGCGACCAGTGCGGAAGAAATTAAAAAGCATTTTAAACCCTTTTTTCCAAAAGAGGAGATTGAGACCATGACCCATTCTTTTTAAACGATTAAAATTATCCTTTAAAGTGGACGGTTGATCTTCATATACGATTGCATCCGCGACATAATGGACGCGTTCCTTTTTAATTAAACAATCGATGGTGAATTCAGCGTCTTCGCTTGCCCCCATTGCTTGCCATCCCTTATTTTCTTTAATAATTTTCATATCGCATAGCATGCCTGCGCTTGTTAGCATGGCGTCTAAATGCGCGCGCTCGCGAAAATTGCTAGGAATACGGCTATCGCGCATATAATAAGTGCCTGATACTTTGGTCCAAATATTCTGAGTTAAATTACTACTAGCTTCATAACCTCTAGCAACCCTAACTCCAGCATTGAAGGCATCGTTCATTTTCTCAATATAATCGTTTTTTGCTATGTTATCAGCATCAAAGCGAATAAAGGCATCATATTTATTTAGTTCAAGCATTTTTTGTAAGAAAAATTTCATCGCGTAACTCACTCGTCGATGTTTGGGGTTATCATCGTTTAGTTCATAGACGATTGCCCCAGCTTTTAAAGCATTTTCTTTCGTATGATCGTGCGAGTTATGGGATATAACATAAACATCATAATATTTTCGAGGATAGGTTTGATTATTGAGAATGTTTTGCACTGTTTTAGCGATAACTTCTTCTTCGTTAGAGGCTGGAATCACAACTGCAAAACGATTATATTTTTGCGATTTAGGAAATTTTTTTGGCTTTAAGAAGATAAAAAAGATATAAATGATTTGGAAAAGAAAACCCAAAGAAGCAATTCCAACAAAGATATAGTTGATAATTTCCAAAATTCGATAGAAGGTTTCCATCACTAGTATTAATTTTATCACGCTTTATTTATCTTTGTATCATTTTTATTTATTATATAAATATGTATTTGATTATCTTCGATTTAGATGACACTTTACTTAGAAATGACCGAACGGTTTCTCTTTTTACAATAAAAATCCTTCAAGATGTTCAAAAATTAGGTCATCTCATCGCTATTAATACTTCGCGTAGCTATCAAAATTCATTAAATATTATCAATTTAATTCACCCAGATTTTGGCGTTTATAATGGTGGGGCTACTATTGTTAACAATAATGGCAAAATTATTTATGAAATAGTTATTCCGCGTGATATTACCAAAGCATTTAGCCAAGAAATCGTTAGGCATGTCACTAGTTTATCAATCCAAACTCGCGATAATTTTTTCACTAATAATCAGAAGTACACTAAGCAAAACGCTATTTATATTAATATGGATGATGGTTTTGATGGCGATTCTTATAAATTGATGACCAATTGTTTAGATTTTTCCTTTTTAGAGGGGATGGCGAAAAAATATCACCTGACATTTCAAAATTATTTAGGTGGGCCATTCTCGCGTTTTGGCCCTTTATCAGCCACAAAAGAAAACGGGAATCGTCACCTTAAAGAATATTTAAATATAGAAGGTTTAAAAACGATTGTCTTTGGTGATGATTTCGGCGATTTAAACATGCTCTTAGAGGCTGATGTTGGGGTAGCGATGGCTAATTCAAAAACGGAAGTCTTAAAAAAGGTTTCAATTCATACTCTATCTAACGAAGATGATGGAGTCGCTCATTTTCTTAAAAAATATTTTAATCTTTAAATAAATATTTCTTGTCGGACAACTGTCTTATGTATACAATTGTTTTTGCGCTTAAAAGAGGTCACAAATGAAAGTTAAAAAAATCCAATTAGCAAATTATAAATTATCGCAAGAACTATGGAACGCTATTAGTCATGGATTAGGTGGCTTATTTGGCATCGTCGCTTTGATTTTAATGATGCTAAAAATTACCCGTGTTTACCCTGGTGATTTGCCCTCTTTAGATCAAGTTGATTATGTCGTCTCAATAGTTTCTTGTTCTTTTTATGCCTTTAGTATCATTGTCTGTATGACGATTTCTTGCATCTATCATTCTTTGGCTAAAAATAATGGCAAACGCGTTTTAAGAGTCATCGATCATGCGATGGTCTATTTACTTATTGCAGGTAGTTATGCGCCTTTTTGCTTAGTTGCTTTAAGAGAAGCGCCATTATGGGGAATCGAAGGGGCTAATTTTGCTGGTTATGTGCAATTAGCAATCTGCTATATTTGCGTAGCCGTTGGCGTTTCCTTAAGCTCAGTGAATATGTTTAAATTTGCTGTTGTTTCAATGGTGATGTATTTAGTAGCAGGTCTATCAATTTTGCTCGATCCGGTTTCAATTTATCACTCTTTAGGCCCAAGTGGTTTTGCCTTATGTTTAGCTGGTGGTGGTAGCTATGTCATCGGTTCAATATTATATGGTTTAGGTAAAAAACGTTCGATTTGGTTCCATACTGTTTTTCATTTCTTTGTTTTACTAGGAATTATTTTACAATTCCTCTCGATATATTTCTTCGTTTTATAAAGACAAAAAGTTTGTTATGATAAAAGCAATGAAAGACAAAAATAATTTTGTCATCGCTATCACTGGACCAAGCGGTTCTGGTAAGACTTATTTTGCTAAAAAGATCAAAGAGCTTTTTCCAACCGATTTACTAGTGATGGGATTTGATAATTATTGTAAAGATTTTTCGAAAATAACACATGATTTTTCCTTGCTAAATTATGATGAGCCAGCAAGTTATGATGGTGAACAATTGGCAAAGGATATCGAACAATTAAAACGGAATCATACTATTTACATGCCTTTATATGATTTTGTAACGCATTCTAGAAAAAATGAAACGCAATTAGTAACTCCTAAAAAAATTATTTTGATTGAAGGGCTATTTCCTTTGAACTATTCAGCTTTAGCAAGGCAAATTGACTATGTTGTTTATATTGATGCTTTAAAAGAGACGCGCTTTTCTCGCCGCCTATCACGCGACCAATTAGAAAGAGGGCGTTCGCCTGAATCAATTAAAAATCAATGGGATAAATTTGTGCGTCCAATGGAACTTATTCATGTTTTACCAAATAAAATAAAAGCAAATTTAATTATTGATAATAATGAGAACAATCACCAATACCATGGTTTAGATCAAATTGTTTCGATAATAAAGGAGCATTTATAAAAGATGAAAAAACATTTATTTTTTGATCTAGATGGCACCTTATTAGATACGCTGTTAGATATTGTTAAGGCGATTAATTTTTCTTTAAAAGATATAGGTGTAAATTATCTTTATAACTATGAAGAAGGTAAATCTCTAATTGGAAATGGTGCTAAGATGATGGCTATACGCGCTTTAAAACCATTTAAAGTAGGCGAGGAAAAGAAAGAAATCTTTTATCGTTCTTTTTTAAAAAAATATCAAAAATATCAATGTGATGACTCAAAACCATTTATCGGAGTACTTGAAGGTTTAAGAAATTTAAAAAAAGAAGGTTATCATCTCTATATTTTGTCAAATAAGCCGGATTATCTAACTAAGATTATTGTTAAAGAAAAATTAGATGAAACTCTTTTTGATTTTATTAGTGGTAAAAAAGATGAAATTTTGGAAAAACCTGCACCCGATCTTTTCAATTATGTTATCGGTAAATTTAATTTAAAGCGCGAAGAGATTTTATATATCGGCGATTCTATAGTTGATATCGAATTTGCTAAAAATAGTGGAGTTGATGTTATCGTTTTTACTTATGGATATGGCGATTATGCATCGAAAAGTATGCAAAACGCTGTTAAATTGTCTGAATTTTCTCAATTAATTGAATATCTTAAAAATGATAGATAATAGACATTTCATTTAAAAGTGTTGATTAAAATACATTTTTTAATAGCGATATTTTTAATTTATAGTAAAATTAAGAAGTTGGAGGAATTATTTTTATGAAAATCATGATTGTTGGTGGAACAGGTTTTCTTGGTTATTACACCGCGCTTGATGCTTTAAAGAAAGGACACGAAGTCGGTTCTTTAGCGTTAAACGATGTTAATTTAGAAGGCTGGTATCCAAAAGAAGTTGCCGTAAATTATGGCGATGTTTTTGAACTAAGCGAAGATGAGCTCGTCTCTTACTTTAAGGGTTATGATGCGATGGTTTATTCGGTTGGACCAGATGATCGTATTACCCCACCGGCTCCTAGTTACGATTTTTTCCATGAACGTCTAGTTGAGCATTGTGCAAAAGTTTGTCGGGCTGCTGAAAGAGCGGGTGTTAAACGTTGCGTTATCTACAATTCATATTTTGCTTATTTTGATCGTGTTTATCCTGATAAACGCTTTGGAATCGATCATCCCTATATTAAAACGCGTATCGAACAGGCAAAATTATGTATTGAGCAAGCCAAAAATATGGATGTAATGATTCTTGAATTACCTTATATTTTTGGTTCGATGCCTGAAAGAACTCCTTTATGGAAAGATACCTTCTTAGATCGCTTTGCAAATGGTAAAAAGACTATTCTATTCCCTAAAGGTGCAACGACGATGATTGCGGTTGAACATGTCGGGGAAGCCGGTGTTGGTGCTTTGATGTATGGTAAACATGGTCAACGTTATCCAGTTGGTGAAGAAAATCGTTCGTTTGATTACTTCCTTGATACGATGATGGTCGAGCTTTTAGGCAAGAAGAGAAAAATTTGGCATCCATCTAGATGGATGTTAGTCCTCGGTGGCAAAATGATGCGTAAAAATGAATTTAAACACGGCAATGAAGCTGGTTTAAATATGCCTTTAGTTATGCGGGACATTCTCTCGCGTGAATTATTCATTTCGGAAGAAGATATGAAAAAGACTCGCGATGAGCTTCATATGACTACCGGCGGTTTAGAAGAAGCGATTAAAAAGACCGCGAAAGCGTGTTATCGCAACGAGACTTTTAAATAATATTTAAATATTTTTTCGATAAATGGCGACGTGTATTATATATACCTTTTCTGGTACTGGTAATTCTTTACTTTTGTCTAATTTTTTAAAAGAATTTTTAGATAAAAAAGGTGTTGCTACCTATGTTTATCGCATCACCTTGCCTTTAGTTAAAGAAAGTATCCCATCACCAAACGATTATGATTATATTGGATTTTCTTATCCAATCCATGGTTTTAATACACCTAAGCCATTTATCGAATTAATTAAGTTGTTACCTATGGCTAACGGCCATAAGGAATATTTTATTGCTAAAAATTCTGGCGAACCTTTTATCTTCAATAGTGCATCTTCGAGCTTAATGTGCGCGATTTTAAAGAAAAAGGGTTACTCATTAGCGTTAGAACATCATTTTTTATTACCTTACAATATTATGTTTCATTATCCGACATTATTAATGAAGGAAATGTATGTTTATACGCATGCTATGGCAAAATTATTCAGTGATGAAATTATCGATAATCATCATATTTTTACCATTAAGCATCGAACATTCTTTAAAATATTCTCATTCTTTTTAAGGATTGAGTGGTTGGCAGGACCGATTAACTCTAAACTGACATTCGTTAAAGAAAAGCGTTGCATTAAATGCGGTAAATGCCTCGCTTCTTGTCCAACAAACGCCTTATACATTAATAAAAAAGGTAAAATTAAAGTTAAAACTTCCTGTGCGATTTGTATGAATTGTGCTTTTAATTGTCCAACCGATGCTTTCTTTATGGGTATTTTAAATCCTTGGCGAGTTAATTTTGGTGGTTTTAAATACTCTAAATTAATCGCCGATGAGAATTTATCAATTTCTTTTATTGAAGATAATAAAAAAGGATATTTTAAACTCTTCAAAAAATATTATTTAAACGAGAAGAAGATCTTAGATGAACACCATATTTCTCTCGAAGATTATCTTTATTAATCGATAGAAAATATAAATTAACATTGTTAATTACCTTTTTAAGTATATAATTAACTTAGTTAATTTTTAACTTTGTTAATTTACTTATGAGGAAAGAATATGGAACAACTTGAAAAAAACGAATTAGCGGAAGAATTGTTTAATTCAATCATGCGTTTAAGAAAATATTCTTTTAATTTTCGCCAAGAAAAAATACTCACTAGCCAAGAAGGTTACGTTTTAAAAGCTCTCAATTATTTTCAAGAAAAGAAGAGCAATGTCAATAGCGAATTTCTTTGTGAAAATTTAAATTTATCACCTGAATCGCTTTCGCGCGTAGTCAAACACCTTCGCGAAAAAGGTATAATCGAAACCTCGCGAGATAAAAACGAACATCGTCGCGTCCAATATTTTATTACTTTTAAAGGTTATGAAATTTTAAAAGAATTTAATGTTCATTTTGAGAATATTGTTTCAGATATTATTTCTTCTATTGGCGAGGAAGACGCAAAGCATTTTATCCGCATCTTAACTAAACTTTTCACAACAATGGAACTCAAATCAAATCTTCTCGATAATACTAGGGGGATAAAATAAGATGCTTGAACTAAAAAACATTGTTAAAGATTATATCACACCATCTCTTACTACCCACGCTTTAAAAGGCATTAATATCAATTTTCGCAAATCAGAATTTGTTGCAATTTTAGGACCAAGTGGCTGCGGTAAAACGACTTTATTAAATATTGTAGGTGGCCTTGATCGCTATACTTCTGGTGATTTAGTGATTGAAGGTAAATCGACAAAGCAATATCGCGATCGCGATTGGGATACATATCGCAATCATTCGATTGGTTTTGTTTTTCAATCTTATAATTTAATATCTCATCAAACAATTTTAAGTAATGTTGAATTAGCTTTGACTATCTCGGGCATTAAGAAAAAAGAACGACAAAGTAGGGCGAAAGCTTTATTAGAAAAAGTTGGGCTAAAAGAGGCAATTTATAAATATCCAAATCAATTGTCGGGTGGTCAAATGCAAAGAGTTGCTATCGCGCGCGCTTTGATAAATAATCCTGAAATCTTACTTGCAGATGAACCAACTGGAGCCTTAGATAGTGAAACTTCTTTGCAAATTATGGATTTATTGAAAGAAATTGCTAGTGACCGTTTAGTTATCATGGTCACTCATAATCCTGATTTGGCTAAGCGCTATGCGACGCGCATCGTTACTTTGAGCGATGGTCTAATTACCTCTGATAGTCATCCTTGTTTGAGCGAAGAACTTGCTTTAGAAGAAACAAAAGAAAAACAAATAGTTTTTAAAGGGAAAAAGAAATATTCATCGATGTCTTTTTGGACTGCTTTTTCATTATCTTTTAAAAATTTATGGTCAAAGAAAGCGCGGACTATTTTAATGACTTTTGCTGGCTCAATTGGCATTATCGGCATCGCCTTAGTCTTAGCAATGTCCGACGGTTTTAATACTTATATTGATACGGTTCAAGTTAACACATTATCGCAATATCCAATTACCATTAATAGGACAGAAATATCAATGGAATCGATGCTTGTTGGTGCCTTAGGAAGCGTAGGTTCAGAAAATCAAGAAGAATTTACAACTTCGGATAATCTAAGTCAAAGTAATGTCTTCTCATCGTTCTTTTCAGGTTTTTCTAGTTCGCAAGTTGTTAATGATCTCGCGTCTTTTAAATCTTATTTAGAAAGTGAAGATTTCAAGACGCATTATAGTGAATATGTTAACGCTATCCAGTATGTTTATGATTTAGATTTTGCAGTCTACCAGAATTTAAGCGATGAAGAAATAGCTGATGGCTTAATTAGTGAGCAACTTTATCCAATTGATTATTCGTTTTTAGATAGTGAAGTTAGCGATCTTTTTGGGACAATGTTCGCTGGTGGTATGTCTTCGATGATGTCGAGCTATCAAGTTTATAATGAATTGATTGATAATAGAGAATTACTCCTATCTCAATACGATGTAATTGCTGGTCATTATCCATTAAATGCGAACGAAATGGTGTTAGTTGTCGATTCATATAACGCAATTCCAGATTACGTTTTATATGCCTTAGGCTTAAAAGACCCACATGAATTAGTGCAAATTATTAATGGTGAAGAAGTTGCGCCTTGGCAAGGAACATTTAATGACATTTTAAATAAAAGTTTCAAATTGCCGGTTGGGGCGAGTTTTTATCATGAGATGGTTTTGCTTAACACTTGGGTAGATGTACGTCTTGATAATAGTTTAATATTAAATCGTGAGCAATTAATTCAAGACAGCGTCAATGATGCAATTGAAGTGAAGATTAGTGGTATCATGCGTGTCAAAGAAGACAATAAAACAGGCGGAGCTTTAAATCCTGGCGTTTATTATACAAGTGAATTATCGCGTAAATTAATTGATAAAACCCTCGATGAGGAAGTCGTTGTCGAGCAAATGGCAAATCCTAATAATTGTGTCATTTATATGAATCAAGAATTTCCTGTTTCTTTCCCTAATGGCACAAGTACGATTGAATTAACTTATGATTTGACACTTACTTATTTAGGTGTCTGCGATGAAGCTAACCCCTCGTCAATTTATTTGTATCCAAATTCCTTTGATGATAAAGAACAAATCATTTTAATGATTGATGCATACAATAATACTGTTGGCGAAGCTCAGAAGCTTCATTATACTGACACGGTTGGAATTTTAATGGATGGTATTTCAACAATTATCGATGCGGTAACAATCGTTTTAATTTGTTTTGTTTCGATTTCTTTAGTTGTTTCTTCAATTATGATTGGGGTAATAACCTATGTCTCAGTAATTGAAAGAACGAAGGAAATTGGTATTTTACGTAGTCTAGGAGCATCGAAACACGATATCTCTAATGTTTTTAACGCTGAGACATTAATTATTGGTTTAACTTCCGGGGCTGTTGGGGTGATTATATCCTTAATTTTAATTATTCCAATTAATTTAATAGTAGGCTCTTTATCGGGGATGTATAATTTAGCTTTCTTAGCGTGGTATTGGGCGCTTTTATTAATTGGTATTTCGGTTATTTTAACTCTAATTAGTGGTTTAATACCTTCTAGAATTGCTGCCCGTAAAGATCCTGTGAATGCGCTTCGTAGTGGCGATTAATTATAAATAAATGTATAATTAATTAGATGTCAAAATTTATCATTTGCCCAATTAATTCACGTAAAATTATTTTAAGTAAATTACGAAAAACTGACCCTTTTTTGGATGTTCATTTCTTTACTAAAGAAGAGATATTTCACTCAAAATATGGTGTTATTAAAGACGAATCGTTAGTTTATTTAATTGAAAAATATCATTTTCGATATTTTGAGGCAAAAGAAATTGCTAAAATTTTGCCTTATATCGACCTTAATAAAAAGTATAAAAGTGAACGATTAAATATTTATAAACAATATCTGAATGAATTAATTTTTGCGAATTACTTCAGTTATGATTACACTATTTTAGAACTTATAAAAAATCAAACTGTTGAGATATATGATTATTATTTTGATCGAAAATTAAATGAGGTTTTAGATGGAAACGCTACTACCTATCTCTATGTAAAAAAAGAAGTATTTACTCCAAAATATTATAAGTTTAATAGTCTTAATGATGAACTTTTATTTGTATTTTCAAAGATTGGTGATCTTATTTCGAATCATGTAACACCGAATAAAATTCACCTTCTTGGTGTAAATGATAGTAATTATTTATCCATTAAATCTCTTGCTAAAAATTATCATATCATGCTGAATTTTAATCGGGAAATTTGTTTAAGCGATTACCCCGTTAGTAAAAAGATAATCGATTATTTTTATTTTGAGAAAAACGATCCATCATTTGACAATTATTTAAAATTTCTTGAAGTTAGTTATCCTTTAGAAAAAGATGTCATTTCGAAAATAAAAAATATTATCCAACGATTTAGCTTTCATCAGCTAACTAATAAAGATATTGCTAAGATTTATCAAGAAATTTTTGCCTTAACAAAGGTCGATCAACCTTCTTTTATTTTTGGCTTATCTATCAATGATAACAATTTATTAAACGATGATGAATATCTTTTTGTTTTAGATTTTTCTAGCAAGAATTATCCTCCTAAAATTAAAGAAAATTCTTTTTTGCTCGACTTAGAAAAAGCCGAACTAAATCTTTTATCTACCCAGGAAGAAAATCTTTTAAAAAAAGAGGAATTTATATCAAGAATTACGCAAAACAAAAATATTTATTTGACTTTTAATAGATTTATTGACGGAAAGGAACAATATGAATCATTCTTAATTAATGACTTAAATGTCGATAAGAAAGAAGAAAATATATTAAATATTTATTCCTTGAATGAAGCGAAAAACCAATTGGCAATTGCTAAAGATAATCTTTATACCTACTTAAAGAAAAATTCTTATTATGATTCGCTTTATAATAAGTTAAAAGAAGATAGTAAATATAATACTTATGACATTAAATTTCGTCTAAAAAATAAATTGAAAAAATATCAATCGGTTGAATTATCTTATTCATCGGCATCAAATTATGTTCGTTGTCCGTTTCGATATTATTTAGAAAATGTTTTAAAAATTGATAATTGTGAAGACACTTTTAATCTTAAAATTGGAACTTATGTGCACGAGATTTTTGAAAAAATTTGCGAACCGTTTTCCTTTGATGAATTATTTCAAAATATCGAAAACGCTAATAATATATTAGACAACGAAAAATGTTTTATACCGCGCTTAAAATCTGATTTAGAAGCAACATACAAAAAATTTCAAAGTTATTTTGAGCGGTTTGCTAAAGAGGAGTTTAAACACGAATACTCTTTTAAATTTCCCCTAGATGATATCGTTTATTTAAAAGGCAAAGTCGACCTTATTTTATCGCATGAAAATTATCTTCTTTTTGTCGATTACAAAACTTCGACATCGACTTATAGTATTAACACAAGTCGTTTGAAATATGGCGATTCGATGCAATTACCAACCTATTCTTTATTGACAATCTTTGACGATAAATTTATTGGTGAAAAAATTGGTGGTTTAGCTTATCTTAATTTGCTTAGCGACAAATGCAATATTGCTACTTATGATTTAGATGCTTATTTAAAGTCGTTATTTTTTCGAGGGTTATTTTCGCTTGATAAATATTTCCTTGATGAATTTGAGGAATTAAATAAAATTTCTAATCATAAAAGTGAGTATTTTCCTAAAACCTATTTATCTAAACGCGATAAATCATTTAAAGATGAAAAATTCTTTCAAGAAATACAAAAAATTACTACCGAAATTTATCTTTCAATCGGGCATCGTATATATAATAATGAATTCGAGATAAGTTCTTTGAGATTTGACGGAGAAGAATATGGTTGTAGTTATTGTAATTTCAGCGATATTTGTTTTAAGGATTTAAGTGTATATAAAGATATAAATTTAAAGTTCGAACACGAGGACGAAATAGATGATTGATTTATCAAAATATAATAAAGAACAAATAGCAGCGATAACCTTTACAAAAGGAAATTGTTTAGTGAGTGCTTCAGCTGGTAGCGGCAAGACTTCCGTTATTTCTGCGCGAGCAACTTATTTAGTTCAACATGAGCATGTTCCTGTTTCTTCTTTAGTTATCTTAACATTCGGAGAAGCTGCATCTAGCGAAATGCGCGACCGCATTCGTCAAACGCTTTTTGATGAAGGATTGGTGGAAGAAGCTAACGATGTAGATAATGCATATATCATGACTTTTGATGCTTTCTTTTTAGACATAGTGAGACGCTATTCATATAAATTAAAATTGTCGCCTGATTTATCGATATTAGATGGGGTAGTTATAGAAGTAAGTAAAAAAAGAATTTTAAAAGAAATTATCGACCGTGAAATCGCATGTAAAAACCCGATTATGTTAAAATTAATATTTAATTTTTGCTTGTCTAATTATGAGCCAATATTAAATATGATTTACGATATTGCTACATCGATTCATAATCGCGTCTATGATGTCGATAAATATTATGTGAATTTTGCTGAAAATTTTTTATCAGCTAGTGCTTGTCAAACTTATATTCGCAATTATTTTTCCTCGCTTTCTAACTCAATTAACGAGTGGTATAAAATGGTTTCATCTATTAACGATAGTGATTTTTTATCGAAAAATGAAAACTATATAAATCGTGTTACTTTCGTTAAGTCGATTGATGAACTTTACGAATTATTTAATTTTGATTATCGTTTTGCTGGTGTTAAAAATTTAGAAGCGGATGACCGCGCGCTTTATAATCAAGCAAAAAATAAACTCGATAAAATTAAAGATATTGTTAAGTCATACGGCGATAAGGATTTTATCATGAATAATTTTCTTGCCACTAAAGATACGGCTTCTTATATTCTTTCATTAGCAAAGGAAGTCGATACGAAAATGTTTGAATATATGAAGCGTTATAATTCTTTTGATTTTATTGATATTGCTCGTTTTGCTTTAAAAATCCTTGATGATGAAGATGTCTTAAATAAAATTAAAAGCAAAATTTCTTTTATTATGGTTGATGAATATCAAGACACTAATGATATGCAAGATCTTCTTATTAATCGTTTAGCGAATGATAATTTGTTCATGGTAGGGGACATTAAGCAATCAATTTATGGTTTTCGAGACGCTAATCCGAAAATTTTCTTAAAACGATATAACGATTATGGTCTTTCAAAAGGTGGTCAAAGAATCATTTTATTTAATAATTATCGTTCGCGAGAAGAAGTTATAGCATCGAACAATAAATTATTTAGTCGGATAATGAATTTAGAAGAAACAGGCATCGATTATCATAAAGAACATCAGATGCTTTTTGGTAATGATGATTATCGCTTAAATAAAATGCCTAATTATGATTATTCGACAGAAGTGTATCGATATCCTAGTACATATGCTCGCAAAAATTTAGAAACCGAAATTACATTCATCGCACAAGATATTTCAAATAAAATTAAAAATGGATTTCAAGTTCTCAATCGCGGTAAATTAAAAAAAGCTTCAAATGGCGATTTTGCTATTATTGTTGATCGCGCAAGTAAATTTGATGAATTTATTCCTATCTTTCGTCGATATAAATTGCCTTTAAAAATTGTAAGTGATATCTCAGTTATCGAAAATAATGTTTTTAAGATTTTTAAAAATGTTCTTTACTTGCTGCTTTATTTTAAAGATCAAAATAAATATGGTTCATATAAGCATTCTTTGATGAGCTTATTAAGATCTTATCTATTTAGCTATAGCGATGAAGAACTTTATGACATCATTTTAAACGACCGATTTAAAGAATTAGAAGTTTATCATACTTTAAATAATTTATATTCGGATATTAAAAGTTTGCCATTATTCAAAGCGGTCGAAGAAATTATTTTGCGTTTAGATTTTATTAATCGCTTAGAAACCACGACTAGTTTTGTCGAATATAAATCCGTCATTGAATATCTTTACAAATTGAGCAAAAACCTTGCAAAAGTAGACTATTCTTTAGAAGATTTATATTTATTAATGGTCGATATGAAAGAATTTGAGATCGATTTAAAGATTCCTTTTTCTAGTGCTGATAATGATGCGATTACTTTAATTAATTCTCATAAATCAAAAGGTTTGCAATATCCAATTACCTATCTTCCTTTGATTGATAATCGTATTACCCGTTACATTAGTAGTGATATTTATCGCTTTTCTTTAGATAACGGTTTAGCGCTTAATAACCTTTCCTTTCCTCGAAAAGAAAAAAACAAAAAGTTATCTGGCTTTACAGTCAATAAATTTTTAATTGACGAAAATTCTTTAATTGAAAGAAATTTAGAAAAACTTCGTTTATTCTATGTCACTTTAACGCGTGCTCATGAAAAAATAATTATCATCGATCGTTATCAAATAGATAAAAAGAGAACGGTGACTTCTTTAAAAGATATTAGTAAACTAGGATATAAAGATTTTTTGATTTACGGCGATTATCTTTCGCTTTACCAATCTAAGGATTTAAAAATTGAAAATAAAGAAATTAAGCAAATTGTTTACGAGGATCATTTAACTAAAAATATTGATGTTCATATTTTTAATCACTTTGTTATTAGTGATGAAATTAATGTTAAGCGTCGCGCTTCAAAAGAAGATGGTGATACAATTAATGAAGCCGCTGTTTTCTTAGGAAATAAGTTCCATCATTATCTTGAAAGAGTGGATTTTATTAAAAAAGATACATCTTTTATTTCTAGCAATTATGATCGCCAAATAATTGATAAATTTTTAACTCACCCCTTATTTAACCATTTAGACAAGGCAAAAATTTATCACGAGTTTCCTTTTTATGATCAAGAAAGTGATGTTTATGGCATTATCGATTTATTAATTGTTAAAGATAATGAAATTAATATTATTGATTTTAAAACATCTAATATCGATGATCCTTCTTATGATTATCAATTGAATGTTTATGGTGCTTATTTAAAAAAGATTACTTCTTTGCCACTTAAAGCTTATTTAATATCAATCCTTCAAACTAAGAGTCGCGAAGTTAAACTAATCGATGATTGAACGCTATTAGATATTGCTTCGCCAATTAAATTAAACTCCTCAATACTTTCAAAAGTATAATTTATAACGATTCCTATAATCGCTGCTAGTACAATAATATAAATAACATTAACTTTCTTTTTGAATGCTTGTTTAGTAAATATGATAGCTATTAATAAAATTAAAGCGATCAAAAATGGCTCATATGATAAAGAATAACTAATAGAATTTGAACCTATATCGTAAGAAAAAGCAAAAAATACATCATTTAATAAAATGAAAGCGCTCGACAAAATTAAAGCGAATACAATTGGTTTTACACCAGTAAAAAACCCATTGACGAAGCGATTATTCATAAAGCGCTTAAGGAGTAAAGCTATTAATAAAATGATGATAAAAGATGGTAAGACAACACCCAGGGTAGTAAGAATTGATCCGAGTATACCGCCATTAATCGAACCAACATAGGTGGCCATATTAATAGCAATCGGGCCGGGGGTAGACTCAGCAACAGCAAGAAAGTTAATAAATTCATCTGCGGTTAGCCAACCATATTTTGTTACAACCAAATCGCGAACCAATGGAATCATCGCATATCCACCCCCAAAGGTGAATAAACCAATTAAAAAGAATTCATAAAAGAGCGTCCAATAAATCATTTTTTCTGATCTTTTTTCCTCTCTGTTTTAATTTTTCTACCTTTGATTAAACCATAATAGATTATTCCGATAATTCCTCCGGCTAAAATTAGATAAATTGACGAGAATTCAAAAGCAAAAATAGTGATAATAATTTCTATTAGCATTGTGACAATAAACATCGTAATAGACACCGGATCTTTTTTTATATTTTTTAAAAGATTTATTCCGGCTTTAAAAATGATGAAAACAATCGCTACTTGGATGCCTTCAAAGGCGTATTGCACGAAAGTTAGAGCTAGAAATTGTTCAAAGAATAAAGATATGAGAAAAATGATAATAAATGATGGTAGCACAACGCCTATCGTGGCAAAAATAGATCCAAAAATACCAGCCATATTAAATCCAACATATGTTGCCATATTTATTGCTACAGGACCTGGCGTCGACTCAGAAATAGCAATCATATCGACTAGTTCATCTTTTTTAACCCACTTTTTCTTTTCAACTAATTCTTCTTCGAGCATCGACACCATCGCCATGCCGCCTCCAAATGAAATTAAACCGAGTTTAAAGAATTCTAAAAAGACTTTTAAGGTGGCGATGAATATATTTTTAAAATCGTACTTTTTCCTTTTCATTTCCTAAAAATTATAACAAAGCTATTAGTTTTTTGTTAAAATTTTTCTTGTGAAATTACTCCAGGTTTTACTAGATGATCAATACTCCTTCAAGGGGATTAAAGAAAAGCGTCTTATCGCTAGGGCAATCTTGCTTAATGAACATAATGAAATCTGTTTAGAACATCTTTATGGCGATGATGCTTTTGGTCATCGTGATTATTATGAAACGCCTGGTGGTGGAATCGAAGAAAATGAATCCTTAATTGATGGTTTAAAACGTGAGGTTGAAGAAGAATTAGGTTATAAAATTAAGGTTATTCAGGAATTAGGCCTCGTAATTGATAATTACAACCTAATAGCACGTGAAAACTATAATTATTATTTTCTAGCAAAAGTTATTGGTAGTGGCCAAAAACATCAAACCTTATTTGAGCAAAAAATGATCAAGTCTCGTCAATTTTATTCGTTAGAAGACGCTATTAAAAAATACGAAGATATGCAAAATGAACTTGTCGGAGCGCTAGTAAAACAACGGGAATTGCCGATTTTATATTTAATTAGAGATCAAAAAATCTTAGAAGCCATCGCTAAACCTAAAAAATAGCATGTAATCTTTACGAGTCATTTGAGGTTTATTTTAAGTTTCGTTTTAAGGGGCATCATCACCGAACTGGTTTGGACTATAAAACTATTAGTTCTAAAAAAGTTCTTATAATATCGATAATTTTTTGATGTAACAATCGTGCTTAATATTCATCCAATAATCTCCTTGTAACATGTTTAACTCCTTCTATAAACTTTTTATTAATTATAAAAGGTGTCCCTTTTTCAGATGTGATTATTGGGGATTTTATCAATGTTATTTACAGCATCAAAATTCTCTAATTTCTTCTTTTTTCTTTTAAAAATCACGCAGAAACTCCTCCTTTTTCTAATTTCGAGCAAAAGAAAAGAGCCCGATTAAGAACTCCTATAAATTGATGAGTATAATGTTTGAATTATTAATTTAATAAACTATAAGTTGAATTAACGAGTTTCAAGAATTCATCGACAAAACTAAATCTGCCATCCAATGTGTTATACAATGATGTCGCTTGCTCATCGAGATAATCTTCAGTTACATTACCAGCGCTTGATGGGTCTTGAATGCCATATACATAGCTGCTATCGACAGGATAAGCTAAATCGCATGGAGGAATCATATAATCGATTTGATATAAATAAGCAATACTATTTAAAGCGACAATTTCTGCATCTGGAAGCTTGACTCCTTGAAAAGCATATGTACCACCAAAATTCGTATTGCTCACAGCTTCATCTATATCAAAATTGAAAGTTACATTCCATTGATATGTATAAGCAACTACTCTATTTCCAATTTCTAAATTCTCATAGTCATATCTGTTGTAATTAAGAACGAATTTATCTAATTCTGGCAAAATATAGAGTTCAGACATATAGAATAGATTGCCATTAGAAAAATTCCTTCCGTCATAGTATTTATAGCAATAAGTTGCTCCGTACTCACCCATAACAAACCATTCATCGTCGTAATATCCCAACTCTTCATAATTATATTTACGTACCCTAGGCCACGTATCATCTTCTAGATGGGCATCACAATAGTTAACTACCTCATCCATTGAAACTCCCTTTGCAAAGGTCAAATCATTAATAGATACATACTGTTCCCTTAATGGATATTGATCTTCTTGCACAGTTGAACCACTACTATTATTTTCAGAGTTTGATAAATTTGAATTATTTTCGCTTTCACCACACCCTACTAAAGATAAACTTAACAATAAACAAACTCCAAGTATTGATCTCTTCATAAATAAAACCTCATTTATTAACTATATTAGTTATTTTACCCCCCCCGCGGAAAAAGTCAAGAGTTTCAATAAAATGCACACTATTTGACCATCGATTCATAATCTAACTTATATCTAGTAAGCGTTGCATAAGCAATAATCGTAGCCACTGTTCCATCTATCCTTTTTAGCCTTGAATTAAGTTTTGATGGTTGAATGTTCCCATTAACGTCTACCTTGGCTTAGCTTATTGGCTATAGACCAGATAAAATTAGCTTCGCTGGTAATATCGGTAGGATTGTCATCCCAAAATAAATCCTATTTTTCTTTCGCCATTCTCTTCACCTCATCATTTAATCATCTAATTTCATGCCAATCTCATTGAAGAGAGCGACAAGTTTCTTTTTGGTTTCCATGTTTGGTTCGAACCTTCCTGTTTCCCGTCGGCATATGGAAACATAACTAACATTTTATATTTTAGCTAACTCGTGTTGGGTTAAGAACTTTCTTTCTCGATATTCTCTAATCTTTTTCACATAATCAAACATAGGTTCACCTCAAAATCGTTAGCACTATTAAACACAATACCAATAATATTTCGATACAAATCATGAACTTTTGTGAGTGTTTTACTCGTGAAAGGACAAAAAGTTTCTTGTGCAACAAAAAGTTTATTGTGCTATAAAAAGTTTCTAGTGCAAAATCGAGCTCTTAATTGTCTTTAAAATGAGATAAGCGAATTCTAACTATATGCTTAATTTATGTTAAATATCCGTTAAATTTTGCTGATTTTGACACAAAAATTTGATAACATTAGTCAAGTATAAAATGAAGTAAAATTGTTTGAATTTTTTCCATAACAAAAGATTATCTAATTTACTAGACACTTTAAATTTTCATAAAAAACATTTAAAATATTATTGTTGAG
>CASFSG010000038.1 GCA_949297305.1 uncultured bacterium | reverse complement strand
GTCGTGATTGATTGCGATGTCGACGGGACGACCGACAGCGAGTTCAATTCCCGTGCTCGCTCCGCCGCCCCCTGCGAAGTTGTCTACGATTAATTCGTTTAATAAATTGTCTTGATACATACTCATACTCTCTAGTTTTTTTGAAAGCGAACATGTTCGCTTATTTCCAACACTATCGTGATTGAACGATATACCGTATTTTAAACGGATTATTAATAGAATTATTTTATATTTTGCAAAGTCATAAGCTAAATATTCTCCCGTTGGCTCTGTTAAAATTAATTAATTATTTCACCTATTGCCGGCGAATTATTTTTTAATATGCCTGCGCATTTATTAAAAAAACCAATTCGCCGGCAAATATTTAAAAATAAAATAATTAATTATTTTATAAACAGAGCCAACGGGTATAACTTAAGCACTATTTGAACTTTGTTTTTTCTTACGCTCTTTATACTCATCAACAGCTTCAAGTCTTGCTATCTTTTTCATTTTAATAGCTTTAACATCATTATCGATTACAACTTTACGATTATGCTCAATCAACATTTCGGATACTTTGTTCTTAAAATCGTATGTCGCAACATTACAATCGTAATCTTCATCATTCAAATCAATATAATCATTTAACTTTTGATAAAGCGTACAACAATATGTATCGTTGTAATAAAGAGTTAAATTACTAGGAAGATAATATATTTTTAATCTACCTTTTTTTGAATTGATATTATTAACAGAACCTACTTCTGTATTCGCCATTAAATGGCTCTTATAATAACGGTATCCGAAAAGATTATATAATTTATTACTTAAATAATAAAGTTTGATTAAAGGCTTAAATCTAAGCTTATCAAATATAAGCTCATTTTTAATTTTAATTAAATAATCATCATCGTTTCTATCGATGATAATTTTATCAATAACTTTCTTAATAAACATTATCCAAAATGGCTTAAAACAAGCCTTCTGACGTTGAATTACTTCATTGTATGAGCAATCTCGACGAACTCCAATAAATACATTATTATAGTCTTGTTCGGCTCCTACAAACCAAAAACCAAAATGTCGGCTCAAACGGTACATCTCTTCTACTTTACCGTCTTTATCGTGTTTAAATAAATCGGAACTCAAAATCTTACCGATTTCATCGATATAGCATACTGCACCATAAGGCAAAGTATCCAATTGTAATAAATGCCCGGGCATAAGGTCATAACTCTTACGCTTTCCTATTCTGATACGCATGTTAGAATAAAGACAAGGAAAATAGTCATCGATATTTAACATGTAAAAATCGTATGCCTTTTTGATTAAATCAAATTTAACCTGTTTGTCTTTACTTAACTTACCCTTTTTCTTTTGTTCATATAATAAAGAAAAATAAGACATGCGTAAATTTGCCCATGATTTGATAGCTAAAAATTTGCTCTCAAAAGCGCCGGTAGAGGATTTGCCGCAGCCAGGCAAACCGGCTTTAATTATAACGCGCTCTTGATTACTCTCAAGGCTTAGCCTATGATGAATACTCGATAAATTTGCTATCCAACAATGAAACATACGTATAACGGATAAAACTGCTAAAATAAAAAGTATTAAAGTCCAAGGACTAGTAAGACTAGACACGAAGCCGTCAAAAGACTTCGTATCCAGTCTGATTAAACTGATAAGCGATATAATTATCGCTACTAGTGTGTAATAGGTTACGGTAATGAAATTTCCGAAACTCAGTTTTTTGAATATTTCCATATTAGAATAAAATCTTTAAGACAATTGCTCCAACAATTATTACAACTACAATGGCTATGATAAGCCACACTTGCCACTTATTTTGATTATAAAAATCTGTAGTTTTATTACCTAAATCCTTGAAAAATTCACCAGTATTATCGAAGAATTCGTCAAGTTCAGTCTTCGAATTTTCAGCATCATTTGAAAAAACGTCATCTACGTCCTCATCGCCGATGTTTTCTAAATTATATTTACCGCCGAGCAGAGTAAACTCTAATTCCTCTGAAGAAAACTCACAGTTCCTGAAA
>CASFSG010000037.1 GCA_949297305.1 uncultured bacterium | reverse complement strand
TTTTTAAAAATGAGATAAACACCTACGATATAGTTCGATTTATAAGAAAGTTTAAAGCAACAAAAGTAGATGATCATTATGTTTCAAATTTGAAAAATAATGATGTTGTTAGAAAGATAAAAGAAGTAACACAAATTACCACTTTGGATCATCTCTATTTAGACGACAAAAAAATAAATAATTTGCTTGATTATGAGTTCTAATACACTGTATTTTTGCTATCAAATGCGGAAGTCAGGTAGTATAACAAATAGTAAAAAAATAAATCAATATCTATCTCACAATATATAAAATTATAAACATCATAACTCGTTTCTCTAATAAAAAATCTGATACATTGTTATGAACAAAATGGGGTTCAGTTCATAAGAGTATCAGAATTAGTGTTTAAATATGCCTACATACTATGCTTTTGATACATTGCACGCCCTTACAACGGCAACTTATAAATTTTTCATTAATTAATCATTTTGAACTATTTATAGTAATAATCTCATGTTTAAAATACTTTTCTTGAAAATTAATCGCTTCTTCTATCTCATTGCTTGATAAATATCCATAGTTATAAACAACTAATTTATCTTTGTTATCGTTCAAACGATGTACTATTGCAATAACTTTACCTCGATAGTTATTTAAAGGTTTGCCTTCTCCTAAAATATACACATCTTGGTATTCGTTATCTCCACCATAAAAGCCATCAGTATAACCATAATTAACTAAATATATCATCTCTTTATATTTTGGATGCGTTGTTCCTATAGGTCTATCAATGATAACATCAATTTCTTTTCCTATTAATCCTTTAAGAATATCAGTATCCATTAATTAAAATCCTCTTTCTTTTTATTCTAAAATTTCCCAATAGCCGGTCTTATTTGAACCTTGTCTTTTGATATAATGCTTATCTTTTAAAACCTTAATATTTTTATCAATTGATGTTTTGCCTAAATCACACTTAATCATTAATTGAGATTTAGTAATATTAGGATTATTTCTAATTTCCGCCAGGACCCGTATTTGAGATTTATTGAGTAATTTATTACCCACTTTATTACCCACATCATTTATGCGATTAAATGGTATAGTTACTACTATCGTATTTTCATTTATGGCTATTGCTTCTTTGCCATATTTACTAACGATTGTAGGGATTCATCTGCCAGTTTTTTCACTAATGTGTAACTGTAAAAACAGCTCTGATAATTTTTCATTTACAGGTACTGAATGTCCTTCAAAAAAACCATCAAGAGTTTGCATAGGTGGTAAAGTGCCTCTTGATAAAATCTCGATTCGATCAGAATACAAAGTGATCATTGGCTCATTTAGATGAATCCATTCGTTATGTAAAAATGCATTGATAACGGTTTCTCTATAGCATTCAAAATCAAAAAGCATTATTTCCTCTCTTTCCATAATTCTATTTTTTTCGTTTGCTTGAGGAATGTTTAAAACATCACCATAATTTAAAACATCATTTAAAGAATATAAGAGACATTTATAACCAAATACATAATTTAAATCGACGTCTTTTTTTATAAAAATGATAGCTAAAATAATTAAAAACAAATAAATGACAATTCCACCTATTCCAAAACAATAAATATATGTTGGGTTTAAAACATCTAAATCTATTGAATAATTTAAAAACATTGTTGTCTCCAAATTAAAAATTATGACTCGGATTGTTTATTTTCGTCTACGATTTCCCAATGACCACCTTTATCAGGACCAACGCGTTTAATTTTATTGCTATTTCTAATTATTCTTTCGATGACTCTACT
>CASFSG010000036.1 GCA_949297305.1 uncultured bacterium | reverse complement strand
GAAAGCAAAGGAAGCGTTGGGGCATATGCGGTAGGAATTAAAGGGGTTGAAATTATCATTGGAATAATCACTGCTTTAAGTGGAGTTTTTATGCCGCGCGCGACTTATTATATCAATAAAAATGACCAGCAAAACTTCATTAATTTAACTAAATACTCCGCAAATATAGCATTTTTTATTGTCGTGCCGGCAATTGCTACGATGTCAGGAATGGCCGAACCAATAACTTCTTTAATTTCTGGTTCCTATATTAACGATAATTTCAAAGAAGCTAGCAAAGTTTTAATTGCTTTAAGTAGCATGATGTTAACTTATTCTTTATCGAATATTTTATATACGCAGGTACTAATACCACTTAAAAAAGAAAAGTATTATTTATATGCTTTAAGCGCGGGTGTATGTCTCGATGTCATACTATCAGTTTTATTTGGTTTATTAATTTTTAAAAACTCACCAGCCTTAGGAGTTGCTTTAGCGACCACTATTAGTGATTTCGTCGTTTTGCTTATTTTATTATTTTTAGTTCAAAAAGAGATTAAACTGACGATTTTATCATTCAATAATTTAAAAATAATTTTCGGAGGGATAATCGTTTTTCTTTTATCTTATTTTTTAGGTCCTTATATTCAGGAAGTTTTATTTATTTATACGGGAGATGTATTATCGAGAGTATTCGAATTAATCACGATTGTACTATTGGGAGGAATAATCTATATTTTATTCCTCGTTTTAACGAAAGAAAATTTAATTCGCTCAATCTTAAAACTAGATCGTCGTTAATTATTAAATTTATCTAATAATAAACGGGTCGTTTGATATACTAGGTCATGGATTGAATAACTCAAATAATGAACATCGGCTCCTTTCATCGCATCGACTTGTTTCGATGAGACAAAGCAATAGGGATAGACGCCAAAGATAAACGGAAAGAAGGAATAAATAAAGCTATTAATATCGTCTTTGCTTGCTTTAGGAAAGAATTTACTAATTAAACGCTCCATTGTTTCTAATGCCTCTTTATAAGCTTTTTTGAATGAAATAAGATTTTCATAGCGACTATTTTCTTCCATATCATAATGATTCATTGAAAGGAGTTTTAAAAGTAAAGTGCGTTTACTTAAACCATCAGCAATTAAATTAGAAAAAGTTAATAAATCAAGGGTGGAGTAGCCTAAAAGAATATCTTTTAAATCCTTTACCCAATAGCGATATTCTCTTTCAAAAAGGGCTAAAAAAATTTCTTCTTTTGAATGAAAATAATTATAAATGGATGTTCTTGTGAACGATGTTTCTTTAGATATATCTAAAATGGTAATGTCTTTAAATGATTTGCTTTGATATAAAAGCGCGCAGGCAGCAATAATTTCATCGCTACGAGAAGAAATTCGCTTTTGGTTTCGTATTTTCATTGTGCTATAAATATAATAATTTTTTGACACAAAGTCAAAGCGTCAGTGCTTAGATAAATAGTACCAACGCATAAAATACGTTGTACTGACTAGACCCTATAAGGGCTATTACTCCACAGACCCTCAAGGGTCATATGTGGACTGACAACCGTGATTCTCACTATAGCTACCCTTTAAAAGGGTCCTTATATTCTTTGTTCGACAAGCTATCTTGCATCATATCTTCTTTTTCTTGATCTCTGATGTATTCTTGAACCTTCTTG
>CASFSG010000035.1 GCA_949297305.1 uncultured bacterium | reverse complement strand
ACTAATCGAACCATCGATTAATCTAATTAAAGAATCAGCAATCGCCAAAGAGGGAATTTCTCCGCCAGTAAGAATATAATCTCCTAAAGAAATTTCTTCATCGATATAATTTAATATTCTTTCGTCATGCCCTTCATAGTGGCCGGCAATTAGAACAATGTGGTCATGTTTTAATAATTCGTTAGCCTTACTTTGATTGTATAAATTTCCTTTGGGCGATAATAAAATTTTATAATTTGGTTTACTGACTGATTTTAAAGCAGCGACAATCGGTTGACATTTCAAGATTAATCCAGCGCCTCCTCCAATTGGCGCGCTATCGACGCGGCGATGTTTATCTAGGGTAAAATCGCGGTAATTTATAATTTCGATTTCAATTATTTTTTTATTGATAGCTCTTTTGATAATCGAAGTATTTAAAAAAGATTGATAAAATTCAGGGAATAATGATAAAATCGTGATTTTTTTCATAGTAAACCAGCAATATATCTAATGATAATTTTCTTATTAATGATATCGACATTTTCAATAAAATGTTCCACGAAAGGTATTAAAACATCTCTTTCTTTTTCTCGCTTTATTCTTAAGGTTTGATAAGAAGCATATTCTTCTATTTTGTAAACTTTTCCAATAAAAATGCTATTATTAAAATATACAAGACAATTCAATAAATCACTATAGTAATATTCGCCTTGCTTAAGTAATGAATAATCTTTTGGGGCAAATAATTCTAACCCCAAATACTGCATAGCCACATTTATATCAGGTATTTCCATAAATTTAGTAATGAAACAATTATCTTTTTCGCGACAATTTGCGATGGTTAATTTTTTGTATTCATTATCTAATTTTAAAAAGAGGACATTGCCTTTTTTAAATCGTTCAAAAGAAAAAGAGGTGGTTAAATAAATTTTTAACTCACCTTTTAATCCAACCGTTTTAATAATTTTACCTACGGTTAAATATTCCATTTATTCCTCAACTTCTTCGTCGTAAGAATCGAATTGAATATGAATGCGCTTGTTGTTGATTTTGCCGGCGACCGATATAACTTCTCTTAAAGCGTTAGCAATCGCACCTTTTTTGCCAATCATTCTCGCTGTATCAGCGTTATTAGCAACAATCATCAAAGTGATGTCTTTATCCGATTTGGTAGGCATTTCGCGCACCATAATTGCATCTTTGTCTTCGATAAACGGATCGACGATTGTATGGATAATGTTAGTATAATCCATTAATTAATCCTTCTTTTCTTTCGCTTTAGCAATCAAGCCTTTTTTGGTTAATAGATTGCGAACAGTATCAGAAGGCTGAGCGCCTTTTTTCAACCATTCAACCGCTCGATCTTCTTGAATGTTTAAGATACCATCACCTTTAGTGGGGTCAAAATAACCAATTTGTTCAATAAAGCGACCATCACGTGCATATCTTCCATCAGCAACAACAATACGATAGATAGATTCTTTGTGACGACCGATGCGTGTTAATCTAATTTTTACTGCCATATTTATTAATTCCTTTCTTATAAAACAGCATTATTATAATCTTTATAATAGTGGTGTCAAGTATAAATACTTAACAGCAATTATAATTTAAGTCTTGAATTTAATTTTAGAGAGTGCTAGTATTATCAAGCATTTATAGTGCCGACAAGTTCCGCTATTAAGTCATTGGATATGAACTCGTTCGAAATTACTTGATTGAAAGGAGATTAAGACATGAACAATAATTTAGTAAATGAAATTACTAAGAGACAAATTCGCGATGATATTCCTGAATTTAAGTCTGGCGATACTGTCAAAGTCTACGTTCGTATCATCGAAAATAAAAAAGAACGTGTTCAAGTCTATCAAGGCGTCGTTATGCAACGCCGCGGCTCCGGAATAAGCGCGACATTCACCGTTAGAAAGATTAGTGGTGGCATTGGGGTTGAAAGAACATTCCCAGTGAATTCACCTTCTATTCAAAAAATTGAAAGAGTTCGTCGCGGTAAAGTTCGTCGTAATAAAATTACTTATTTACGTCAACGTTCTGGTAAATCTGCACGTATTAAAGAAATCTTGTAGTTTTTCATTTTTTTGTCCTCGGTAAAAAGGCTCTCGCAGCCTTTTTATTTTATTTTTTTCTCATTATGATATAGTAATTTTATGAGCGAAAGCAAAGAAACAATTGGTCAGAAAACTCGCAAAAGAAATCGGATAATAACAATTGTTGTTTCGAGCGTTTTAGTTATTGTGTTAATTATTTCTTCTCTTGTATTATTTCACAATTATTATTACACGTCGTTTTGGGTTAACGGCCAATCGATGTATCCAACTTTGAATAGCCAAGCTAAGTATTCAAATGGCACTTTGATTGGCGACACATTAGTGGGTAGTGTAGCGAATTGCTACGATATTGATTATGGAATTATGGATGAGCACCAAAGAGCAATTGATAATATTACGCGCGGCGATATCGTTGTTTTAAAATATAGCGATAACGATTCATCGGATAAAATTAAAAGGGTCATCGTTTTACCAGGAGAAACCTTCTATATATCTTCAACAACACCGGGACAAAATGATAACGGTAATTTATACATATTAAATAATCGGACAAACGAATTTGAACTAGCTTATCAGGGCATTGATAACACCTTAATAAATATTGGTTATTACCCCGCTAAATATAATATGCCAACGACATTAGATGAAGATGAAATTTTTGTTATGGGTGATAATCGAGCATTAGGTAAAAGCAATGATTCGCGTAGTAATGGTCCATTTAATATTGATTTAATTGATGGAGTAGTCGTCGCCTTAGAGGCCCATGTGAAAATTACTTACTCACAAGGGTTTTATGAAATTAGTGAAATGAATTATTTTTGGCCGATTTATTTATAATATGAAAGAGATACATTGGTTTCCTGGGCACATGAAAAAAGCTCTTAATAATATTGAGAGCAAGTTGAAATTAGTTGATGTCATAGTCGAGATTTTAGATGCGCGCGCTCCTAAATCTTCGCGCAATTGTTTGTTTAAAGAATTAGTATCATCCAAGAAGCGGCTACTCGTTTTTTCTAAAAAGGATTTGGCTGACGAAATTTTTATGAAAAACTGGTCTTTTGCAATGTCAAGTGCTCAAAATAAAGTTGTTTTTGCTGATTTAAATAATAATAATGATATTAAAAATATTATTAAAAATATCGAAAATTTAGGACATGAAAGTTTGAAGAAAGATTTCATAAAAGGATTAAAAAGAAAAGCTGTTCGCGCTATAATTATCGGCATACCTAATGTTGGTAAATCTACTTTGATTAATCGAATTGTTGGTAAGAAAAAAGCTAGTGTTGAAAATCGTCCCGGCAAGACTAGGAGTGAACAATGGATAAAAATAAATGAATATTTTGAACTCTTAGATACACCAGGCGTTTTACCAATGAATTATGAAGATAAAGAAATTGCAAAAAAGCTTGCTTTATTAGGATCGATTAAAGAATCTATTTTACCAACGAGTGAATTGGTTGATGAAATTGTTTCATTTTTAAAAGAAAATTATCCAAATGATTTGAAGAATAAATACCATTTAGAAAGTCTCGATTTTTCTAATTTTGACATTATTACTCATATTGGTTTTAAACGAGGTTTTTTGATAAAAGGCAAAATCGATATCGCTAGAACTGAAGCGACTATTTTGGCTGATTTTAGAAATGGCAAAATTGCAAAAATATGTCTCGATCGTACTCTAGATTAAAGAAATTTGATTGCTCATTTATTAGCGATAAATATCAAATTATCGCTGGTGTTGATGAAGTTGGTAGAGGTTGCTTGGCGGGACCAGTCGTCGCCTCTTGTGTCATATTGCCAAAAGATTTTGATAATCAATTGATCGATGATTCTAAGGTTTTAACTAAGAAAAAGAGAGAAGAATTGTCTTCTTTAATAATTGATAAGGCTGTCGCTTATGCTTTTGGAGAAGTTTCGGCACCTTTAATTGACGAATTAAATATTTTAGAAGCAACTAAACTAGCGATGAAAATAGCCATTGAAAAAATTGGTTTAAATATTGATTTGGTCCTCGTAGACGCAATTAATAAATTAGATGTTAAGAATGATGTAGTAGGCATAATTAAAGGTGACGCTAAGAGCTTATCGATTGCAAGTGCTTCAATTTTAGCAAAAGTTTATCGTGATAGTTTAATGGCAGATTTAGCAAAAAATTATCCACAATATCATTTTGATCGCAACAAGGGTTATGGTACAAAGGACCATTTGGCCGCCATCAATCAATTTGGACCTATTAAAGGCGTTCATAGATTTTCTTTCCAAGGTGTTTCCTTTATTCCTTTATTTTAATTACTGCGGACTTTTTTCTATCTTTTTCCTTATTAAATAAACGAAAGGAAAAATTATGGTGAAAGGTCGAGATTTATTAATTTATCTAAGTGTTACTTATGAAGGAGATTGGGACAAAATTTATGATGCTATAAAAAGGAAGGATAAAAATTTTACTAGTGAAGATGTTGATCGAGCAGTGCTTTCTATTAAAGCCAAAACAATAACTTTGCTCGATAATAATTACCCAGAAATTTTAAAAAAATGTTATCGCCCACCCTTTGTTTTATATTATTATGGCGATTTAACTTTAATTGATGAGGATAAGTCGATTTCTGTAGTCGGTAGCCGAAATTGCTCGCCTTATGGCGAAGAAATGACTAAAAATATAGTCTCAGTTATTGCCAAAAAACTGACTATTGTTAGTGGATTAGCACGAGGAATTGATTCTTTAGCAGCTCAAACAGCCATCGATGTAGGAGGAAAAACAATTGCGGTTTTAGGCTCAGGAATTGACTATTGTTACCCAAAAGAAAATTGGCAATTATATGAGGAGATAAAAAAGAATCATCTTCTCATCAGCGAATATCCTAATTTAACTAAACCTAATAGAGAAAATTTTCCCATGCGAAATCGCTTAATCGCTTATTTTAGCAATTCTTTATTTATGGCTGAAGGTTCAACAAAGTCCGGTAGTTTTATTACTGTTTCTTACGCGCTTGAAAAAGGATCTGATGTTTTTTGTTTGCCGCATGAGGCGAACAAAAATAGTGGTTGTAATAAACTAATTAAAGAAGGCGCGACGCTTGTTGAAAGCGGCGAGGAGATTTTGCAATATTATAATTTTTAAGTGTTAAATGATAAATTTTTATTAAAGGTTTATTATTAATACCTTTAATTATTTATTAAATAGAGAAAAGCGTTTGACAAAAGAAGATGTTCGCTTTTTAATTATGGCGTTTATTATGAAGTTAGTTGTTGTTGAATCACCTACCAAATGTCATACTATTGGATCTTATTTAGGAAGCAATTATAAAGTCGTAGCAACGAATGGTCACTTCCGCGATTTAACGACCCGTTCCTATGATAATCTAGGCATCGACATCAAAAAAGATTTTAAACCTTTTTATGAGGTAACTAAACCCCAAATAGTAAAAGAGTTAATTGCCGAAAAGAAAAAGGCTGATGAAGTTATTTTAGCTACCGACCCCGATCGTGAAGGAGAGGCTATTGCTTGGCATGTTTCTCAAATTTTAAAAATTGATCCAAAAGTCACTAAAAGAATGGAATTCCATGAAATTACTCGCGATTCAATTGGTAAAGCTATTGAAAGCCCGCGAACGATTGATTTAAATTTGGTTGCTAGCCAAGAAACTCGACGTATCATCGATCGTATCATCGGTTTTGATTTAACTAAACTAGTTAAAGCTAAGCTAAAACAAAAAAGTGCAGGTAGAGTTCAAACAGCAACCCTCAAACTTGTTTATGATCACGAAAAGAAAATTGAATCTTTTGTCCCAGAAGAATATTGGACGATCGACATCGATATTGACATAGACAAAAAAATTATCAAAATTCCCCTATATCGCATTAGTGGTGAAAAATACAAGTTAGAAAATCAAGAACAAGCGATGGTTGTTTGCGAAAAATTAACTAATAATTTTATAACTTTAGTTAATATCAAAGATTCGATTAGAAAAATTGAATCTAAACCAGCTTTTACAACATCCACCTTGCAACAAGAAGCATTTAATGTTTATCACTTTCCTACCTCTTTAACTTCCTCTTTAGCCCAACGTCTTTTCGAGGGTGTAAAAATTAATGGTGAGCTTGTAGGTTTAATTACTTATATTCGCACCGATTCTACCGCTTTAAGCGATTCTTATGTTAATCGGGCACATAATTATATCAATGAAACTTATGGGGAAGAGTATTTTGCTGGTCGCAAAGTAGCTAAAAAAGGTTTTTTGGCTCAATCAGCTCATGAGGCCATTCGACCAACAAGCAATCATCGGACGCCTGAATTTGTTCGCCCGTTTTTATTAAATTATCGTGGCAAAGGTAATGATAATGAGTCGATAGGCGAGATGCTTTATAAACTTTATAAACTTATTTATGATCGGGCTTTAGGTTCAGTTATGAGCGCAAAAAAAGAGAGCGTTAGAACTTATTTGTTTGAATGCGATGAATATTCTTTTAAAGTCGAAAATAGCCATGTTGTATTCGATGGTTTTTCAGTTTTAAAAAAGAGCGAAAGTAAAGAAGATGAAGATATATTTTCTCATCTAATTCTTGGTAACAAACTTTCTATTCAAAAAGTTAATCCTGAACAAAAATGGACCGAGCCTCCCGCTCGTTTAACTGAAGCAAAATTAGTTAAATTAATGGAAGAAAAAGGTATCGGCAGACCTTCAACTTATTCTTCAACTATTAAAACTCTTCTCGATCGCCCTTACATTAGGGAAGAAAAAGGTCTTATCTATATTACACAAGAAGGTACCATCAACGCAGCAGTATTAAATAAATATTTCCCTGATATGGTTGATGCTAAATATACAGCTGAACTTGAAAGCCAACTTGATGAAATTCAAAATGGTGAAATTTCTCGTTTGGATGTTTTACAAGATTTTTATGATGATTTTATGAAAAAATATCAAGTTGCAAATGAACTAATTTATAAATCTGAGCCTATCAAAGTTGGTAGAAATTGTCCGCGTTGTGGTAAACCTCTTATTATTAAACAAGGAAAGAATCATAAAGATTTTATTGGTTGTAGTGGGTTCCCTGAATGCCATTATGTGGAATATGAAAAACCAACGGAAGTTGAAGGAGAAACTTGTCCGTTATGTCATCGCCCGCTTCTTTATCGGAAGACGAGCGATGGTAAAAGAACATTCATTGCTTGCAGTGGTTATCCAGTTTGCAAATATTCTCGCAATCTTGATGAAAAATTAGAACCGACAATTTATGAAAAGAGCAATTGCCCTAAATGCGGCGGCAAATTGTATTTGAAAAACGGTCCTTACGGTCCATATGTGGAATGCGAAAATTATAAGGAATGCGGTTATCGCAATTCTTTAAAAAAGAAATTTCGTCGTTATAAAAGAAAAGCTTAATTGATAATGTTTTTTATTTGACTTGTTATATAATTTTTAATGTGAAAGAAGTCAAAATTATTGGCGCTGGTCTAGCTGGTGTTGAAGCTGCTTACTATCTTTTAAAAAAAGGCGTGAGAGTAAAGATGTATGAGATGCGTCCAAAAGTTAATACAAACGCACATCAAACCTCCTTATTTGCTGAACTTGTCTGCTCGAATTCCTTAAAAAGCAAAAAGCTCGATAATGCTTGTGGCCTATTGAAAGAGGAACTTTTAAGAATGGATTCTGTCTGTATTAAAACAGCTTATGAAGTTAGCGTTCCTAGTGGCGATGCCTTAAGTGTTGACCGTAAACTTTTTAGTGAGAAAATTACCGAACTTATTAAGAGTTTTCCCAATTTTTCTTACTACAATGAGGAAGTATCTTCGCTAGACGATACCTTAACTATTCTTGCTAGTGGACCATTAACAAGCAATAAATTAGTAGAAGCAATTCAAAAAATAGTTCAAATTGATAATTTATATTTTTATGATGCTTCTAGTCCTATCATCAGTAAAGATTCGATAGATTTTAGTAAATGTTATTTTGCTTCAAGAAAAGGTCAAAACGATAATAGTTATATTAATTGTCCGTTTTCACGCGAAGAATATTACGCTTTCCATAGCGAATTAGTCAATGCAAAAACTGCTTTGAAACATCAATTTGATGAGAGTTATTTTTCTAGTTGTCAACCAATTGAAGTTATTGCTAAAAGCGGACCTGAATCTTTAAGATTTGGACCTTTAAAAAGTCGCGGTTTAGAATTAGAACACCTGCTTCCTTATGCGGTCGCACAACTTCGACAAGATAATTTAGTTGGAGATTTATATAATCTTGTCGGATTTCAAACTAATTTAACTTATAGCGAACAAAAAAGGGTTTTTTCATTGATACCGGGCTTAGCAAACGCAAAATTTATCCGTTATGGTTTGATGCATAAAAATATCTATCTTAATGCTAGTAAAGTGATAGATAATTTTGGACGATTAAAAAACAAAAAGAACATTTTAGTAGCTGGGCAACTTTCAGGAGTTGAAGGTTATGTTGAATCGATGATGTCTGGATTGATTATGGGGATAAATGCTTATCGAATGATAAATAATCTAGAACCTTTGTTACCACCTCTAACAACAATTTCAGGAGCTTTGCTTCATTACATTTATCATTTTAGTGGTGGGCGTTTAGAACCAATGAACGCTAATTATGGAATATATTTTAACCCTCATAAATTGAGTAAAGACGAAATAGCAAAACTAGCCTTAAATGACATCGAGGAATATTTTAAAAAAGTAAATGACTAGAGAACAAAAAGAATTTTTAGAAGAATTAAAATTTGGATTAAATTATTCAGATAAGACAATCGATTCTTATTCCCGCGATATTGATAAATTTTATGATTATTTATATCGCGAAGGATTAATAATTAATCAAGTTGATGTTCAAATTATTCGCAATTATTTAAACATTGAGCTTAGCGATGGAATTTCTCCTCGCTCAATATCTCGCCATCTAGCAGCGCTTAGGCATTTTTTTAATTATCTTGTTGAAAAGCAAATAATCCCGCAAAACCCATTTATTTTTGTTAATTCTCCTAAAAAAAGTCGTAATTTGCCGGATGTTTTATATTTAGAACAAGTGGAAAGATTATTCGAATTAAATAGTCTTAGAAACGATGAATTAATGCTTCGTGACCAAGCGATTCTAGAAGTGCTATATGGCTCTGGATTGCGCGTTAGTGAACTCGTTAATTTGAAAAGACAAGATATCAATTTAATCAATCGCACGATGATGATTTTTGGAAAGGGTAAAAAAGAGAGAATCGTTCCTTTTTCTAAAAGTGCCTTGGAATATATCAAGCGTTATGAAAATGAACTTCGCCCTAAACTCCTAGAAAGAAATAAAATTGATTTTGATGTTGAGTATTTTTTCTTAAATGATTTAGGAAGAAAAATAACGACGCGCGGAATCGAATTTATTTTAAATGAAATTGAAAGGAAAACAGGTTGCTATTATTCTTTACACCCTCATACACTTCGGCATACTTTTGCCACTCATCTTTTAGAAGGAGGTGCTTCGCTTAGAGATATTCAAGAGCTTTTAGGCCATGAATCTCTCAATGCCACGCAAATATATACGCATATTACATTAGAAAATATGCAAAAACAATTAAGAAATTTTCATCCGCGCGGTAAGAAAAAATAATTTTTCTTTAAACGTATATGCGCGTATGATATAATCACACACGGCTCTAAAAATGTATTTAGAGACTACACACATCCTGGATCCTTCTTCCGTTGTCTAATTTGTAATTAGGGAAGAAGATTAGAAAGGGTGGAGGCTTAACAAATGGAGGTTCAAATGAACGAAGAAAAAGAAAATGTTGTTAGCGAAGAAGTCGCTAACGCAGTAGCGGAAGTTAAAGAAGAAGCCGCTACTAACGAAGTAACGATGGCAGAAGTAATGCACGATGAAAATACTCCTGTTGTCACGATGAAAAAACTACTTGAAGCAGGTGTGCATTTTGGTCACCAAACTCGCAAGTGGAATCCTAAGATGAGCAAATACATTTATGGTGCTCGTAATGGTATCTATATCATCGACTTAAATAAAAGCATGCAAAAGATTGAAGAAGCTTATCACGCTTTAAAAGCTATCGTCGATGAAAATGGCAAAGTTTTATTTGTTGGTTTAAAGAATCAGTCTAAAACAATCGTGGAAGAAGAAGCTATTCGCTCTGGTTCGTTTTATGTCAATAATCGTTGGCTAGGCGGCACCTTAACTAACTTTAAGACGATTCAAAACCGCATTCGCCGTTTAAAAGAATTAGAAGCATTTGAAGAAGATGGCACTTATGAGAGAATGTCGAAAAAGGAAGCGATTATTTTACGCAAAGAAAAAGACAAACTCGCTAAAAACCTTGAAGGTATCAAAGAAATGCGCAAACTTCCTAATGCTTTAGTAGTTGTCGATCCTAAAATTGAACATATCGCAATTAAGGAAGCGCGCCGCTTAAATATTCCTGTTTTTGGTATCGCTGATACAAATAGCGATCCCGATGATTTAGATTATGTGGTGCCCGCTAATGATGATGCGGTTAAATCAATTCGCATTGTGATGAAATTACTTGCTGATGCAGTTGTTGAAAGTAAGGGTGGCGTTACCGAAGTTGCTTATACCAAAGATGATGGCGAAGAAGTAACGATGAAAGATGCGATTCGCCAAGCTGATAAGGAAAACGCCGAAAAGCAGGCAGCAATTCGTCAAGCTCGCAAAGAAAGACAAGAACGTTTAGAAAAAATGCAAGCTCAACGCGAAGCAATGCGTTTACAAAAGGTGCGTGAAAACGCTAAAGAAGCTTCTACTAGTGAAGTAAAAAACGAAGAAGTGACAACTGCGCCAAAAGCTAAAAAGACAAAAAAAGCTACTGCTAAAGTCGAAGAGGTGCCACAAGAAGAAACATCGCCAGTAGCTAAAGAGGAAATTAAGGAGGAAAAATAATGGCCTCACAAAATCTTATTGAATTAATTAAAGTCCTTCGTGATCGTACGGGTGCCGGCATGATGGATTGCAAAAAAGCCCTTGAATCAAGTGATTTAGATGTTGAAAAAGCCATCGATTGGTTAAGAGAAAAAGGCATTGCTAAAGCAGCAGCAAAAGCAGCCCGCATTGCTGCAGAAGGTGTGGCTAGTGTCATTTGTAAAGGCAATAAAGCCATCATTGGTGAAGTAAACTGCGAAACTGATTTCGTCTCTAAAGGTGAGCAATTCCATAAACTCACTAACGATGCTTTAGAAATGACTTTAGACAATGATGTCACCGACATTGAAAAAGCCCGCGAATTAACTAATTCCTTATTTGCCGATGCTACGGTAGCGATGGGCGAAAAATTCTCTTATCGCCGTTATGAATTAGTGGAAAAAACTAACGAGGAAGGTTTCGGCTCATATATCCATATGGGTGGTAAGATTGCTGTCTTAGTTTTATTAAATAAAGTCGATGAAGAAAGCGCGTTAGGTTTAGCGATGCATATTGCTGCGAATAATCCTTTATATATCACAGATAAAGATATTCCTTTAGCTACGCTTGAAAAAGAAAGAAGCATTGCTTTAGAAGCTGCTAAAACCGATGAAAAATTAGCAAATAAACCTGAAAAAATCTTACATTCTATTGTCGAAGGCAAGGTTAAAAAATTTCTCTCTGAGCAAACCTTAGTAGACCAAACCTATCTTCTAGATAGCGAAAAAACTGTTGGTCAATATTTGAAAGAAAAAGGGCTAGTAGTTGAAAAATTCTATCGTTATGTCGTTGGCGAAGGTATTGAAAAACGCGTCGATAATTTCGCCGAAGAAGTGATGAGTCAAGTCAATAGTAAGTAGGATTACAAAAATGGTATCTAATCGTCGTGTTGTTATTAAACTCAGTGGTGAAGCTCTCGGCGGTGATAGTGATAACACCATCGATAAAGAGACTTTAGAATTGACTGTTAGAGCCATTAAAAATGTTTTAAAATCTGGTGTCATCATTCTAGTTGTAGTTGGAGCCGGTAATATATGTCGCGGCGAAGCCTTAACAAAAAACGATGTGACTATCGACCGTGAATGTGCGGATTATATGGGAATGCTCGGCACTGTTATTAATGCAATAGCCTTAGAAAACGCCCTCAATAAAAATGGCGTGCCTTCTAAGGCTTTTTCTTCTTTAGGAGCATTATCATTTGTTGATGAATATTCCCCTAATCAAGCTATTGAATATCTAAATAAGGGTTATGTTGTAATTGCTGGCGGTGGTTTAGGTAAACCTTTTTATTCTACCGATACCGCGGCAGTTCAAAGAGCAATCGATGTGCATGCGGATGCGATTTTAATGGCAAAAAATGGTGTGGATGGTATCTATGATGATGATCCGCGTTTAAATAAAAATGCAAAATTATATAAAGAAATTTCTCCGCAAGAACTCGTCGATAAAAAATTGAAAGTGATGGATTTATCGGCTGCTAAGTTGTTGAATGAACATGATATAATTGTTTATGTCTTTAATAATAATAATTTGGATAACTTTACTTTAGTTAGTGAAGGAAAAAATATTGGAACGATTATTAGGAGGTAAAATTATGGACGAAATCGTTATTGAAGCCAAAAATAAAATGAGTGTGACGGTCAATGTTTTCAAACAAGATTTAGGCACTTTAAGAACTGGTCGAGCGAATGCGATGATGCTCGATCGTGTCGAATGTGATTACTATGGCGAAAAGATGCCAATCAATCAACTTGCTTCTATTTTAGTTAGCGACGCTCGTCAATTAGTTGTTAAACCTTATGATCGAGGAGATTTTAAAGCAATTCTTTCCGGCATTGCTAGCAGCGATTTAGGCATTAATCCGATTAATGATGGTGATGTGATAAGAATTAATATTCCGCCTCTAACTGAAGATAGTCGTCGCGAGTTAGTTAAAAAAGCTAAAGCGATGTTAGAAAACGCAAAAGTCAGTATTCGCAATGTCCGTCGCGACTATTTAGATTTTATAAAAAATAGCGATGAATATGCTGATGATTACAAAAAACGTATGGAAGGTGATATTCAAAAGGTGACCGACGACTCAATTAAAAATTTAGAAGATATTTTCTCTAACAAAGAAAAAGAAATTATGGCTATTTAAAATGGCTGTTGAAAATTTTGTTTTAACTAAAAAACTTAATCATATTGCCTTTATTATGGATGGGAATGGTCGCTATGCTAAAGAGCGGCATCAACCGCGTACATATGGCCATAAAGTTGGTTGCGATCGAATTATTGAAGTCTTTGAATATTGTAAAGAATTCAACATTAAGGCAATGTCTTTTTTTGCTTTTTCGACCGAGAATTGGAATCGCCCAAAAAGCGAAATTAGGCAACTATTCAAATATTTAGAAATCTTTTTCAAAAAAGAAATAAATTATTTGTTAAAGCAAGGCGTTAAAATTTTTGTTAGTGGTGACCTTTCTAAATTGCCATTACAAACACGAAAGATTATTAATGATGCGATCGACATAACTAAGGAAAATGACAAATATTATTTTAATATATGTTTAAACTACGGAGGTAGACAAGAAATAATTAAGATTATTAAGGAATTTGCCAACGATGTCAAAAACGATAAAATTAAGATTGATGATATCGATTTAGATTCTTTTAGCGCACGCTTAGATAGTGCGCCTTTAGGAGATATCGATTTATTAATTCGCACTTCTGGCGAGAAACGTATCTCAAATTTTATGCTCTATCAATTAGCGTATTCTGAAATGGTTTTTCCTAATGTCTATTGGCCTTCATTTACTCGCGATGTCTTCATCGATTGCTTAAAAGAATTTGAAAATCGTCATAGAAGGTATGGTGGAATCAGTGAAAAAGAATAAAGAATTAATACCTCATAACGAATTGAGCAACGAGACTAAAAAATCTTTTGGTTTGAGGACCATTACTTCTTTTGCGTTGATTTTTATTTGTATTCCGTGCATCTTTTTAGGTTCGTGGTATTTCTTTGCGTTAATGGTAATTATTACTGGTTTTTGTGCCTATGAAATCGTTAAAGCTTCTAGCCCCGTCGCTCGCTTTAAATTACCAACTTACATCATTACTTTTATCTTGCTTTATGTTTTTGTTTTTTGGATTTTTATAAAAAATAATTTAAATGCTTATATTGATGGGACATGGGACGCTGCCCATATGTTAGAAAATTCTTTTGATTCGATTGAAATTTCTGTTATTGTTTTAGCCATCGCCGCTTTAATTTATTTCTTTCTCTCTTTTTTAGATGACCATTACACTATCGGTCATGTTTTTTATTATTTTGGGATGACGGTTTTTGTTGGCATTTGTCTGCAATCGGTTTTTTATTTAAGATACGCTCCTTATGATATGTTCATAAATGCTGGGGCTAGTGTCAACACACCTTTATTTTCTTATGCGCATTCAGCATTTTTAATCTTTTATTTAATCGTTGGCGTTTGCTTAAATGACATCGGTGCCTATTTGATTGGGATTTTCTTTGGTAAACACAAAATTAATCCTCGAATTTCGCCGAAAAAAACATGGGAAGGATTTATCGGTGGCTATGTAATATCATTTTCATTTTCTTTTATGAGTGCAATGATTATGGCGGGATGTGGTTATCCTATGATTCCAGCATTAACAATCGATAAATGGTATTTAATTTTAATCATTTCTTTAATCATGCCTTTTATTGCCTTTATTGGTGATTTCATTTTCTCGGCAATCAAAAGATATTTTGCTATTAAAGATTTTGGTGAATTACTCAAAGGACATGGAGGAATGCTCGATCGTTTAGACTCAATTTTGTTTACAGCGATTTTTGTTGCTTCCTTTGTTATTTTCATCAATAACGGATATACCTTATTTGTCTAATGAAAAAGGTAATATTATTAGGTGCAAGTGGTTCTATCGGTGAACAATCTCTTGATATTTTAGAAAAATATGCAAGAGATTTTTCTCTTATTGCTTTTAGTGTAGGCAAGCGTTATCAAGTCATCGACATTATCATTAAAAGATTTCCATCGGTTAAAGCTATTTATTTAATCAACGACGATAAAAAAGCTGAATTTGAACAAAAATATCAAGGAATTGCATTCTTTTCTAGGCAAAACGGAATTAAAAATTTATTAAATTATTGCGATTTTGATATTGTTATTAATGCTTTAATCGGTTTTGTGGGTTTAGAGCCATCATTAATTACTTTAATGAAAAATAAAACATTATGTTTGGCCAATAAAGAATCTTTAGTAACTGGTGGCCATTTAATTCGTACTTTATTAAAAGAAGGAAAAGGTGAAATTTTTCCAATTGATAGTGAACATGTAGCTATTAGTAAATGTTTAGCGAAAGTTAAGCGAAAAGACGTAAAAGAAATTGTTTTAACAGCAAGTGGTGGAGCGCTTAGAAATATTAGTAATGATGAATTAAAAAACGTCACTCCAGAGTTAGCACTAAATCATCCTACTTGGAAAATGGGAAAGAAAATTACCATCGATTCCGCCACTTTGATGAATAAAGGTTTTGAAATTGTTGAGGCTTATTATTTATTTGATTTTCCTTTAGACAAGATCAAAGTAATTCTTCATGATGAAAGTCTTGTTCATTCCTTTGTCGTTTTAAATGATGGTATGATAATTGCTGATTATGGCAAACCTGATATGCACGCTTGCATTGAATACGCCTTAACGCGCGGAGAAAAGTGCAACGAAGTAATTTATTTAAAAGATTTATCTTCTTTAAACGATTGTCACTTTCATCAATTTAATATAGACAACTATCCCTTAGTTAAATTAGCAGAGAAATGTTTATCATACAATTATCCATCTAGTTTAGTAGCGTTAAACGCTTCCGATGAAGTTTTTGTTGAGGCTTTTTTAGAAGGAAAGATTACTTATCTTGATATTATTGAAAATATCAATAAAATTGTTTTAGGGTTTGATAGTGAAGATGTATCTTCATTTGAAAAAATCTCGACATTTGACCAAGTAGTTAGAAAGAAATCGAAGAAACTATGTTAATTAATTATGTAAATATTGGGGCATGGGATTGGGTAATTTCAATCATCATGTTTATTGTTGCTTTAGCTGTTTTAATTACAATTCATGAATTAGGCCATTTTTCGATGGCGAAGCTTTTTAATGTTTATTGCCAAGAATTCTCAATTGGTTTTGGTCCTAAATTATTAAAAAAACGCCGTAAAGGTGGTGAGACTTATTTTTCCATACGTGCGATACCTCTTGGTGGTTATGTTTCGATGTATGGCGAAGAAGTCGAATTAGAAGATGGTGTTAATGTCCCAGAAGAAAGATCTTTGGAAGGAATAAAAAAATGGAAAAAAGCCATCATTTTAGTTGCGGGTATTACCTTAAATTTAGTTTTGGGTTACGTTTTTATTTTTGTTAGTGATGTCTGTTTTCCAAGTGTTTATCTCACCAATAATGTAGCGATTGCGGAAAATTCCCAAGCCTTTGAAGCTGGAATGACACCTGAAAATAATTTTGTATATTTTTATGGTTCGGAAATTAGTGAGGAAGGTAATCCCCAAGCTATCCCAATCACCAATTCATTAAACGAAGATTTAAATGGTTATTATGGCTATATTGTCGACCCCAATATTCTTCATAATGAAACACATTATGTGATGATGTATGTTCCTTTTGGCAATCGCAATGAACCAGTTTTTTCTCAATCAGTCTATTTATTTCAAGGTAGTGAAACCCCTGATGAAAACGCTTTTGCCAAATTTATTGCTGCTGGTTATAGTTTGCCTTATTATCCCGATTTTACAAAAGAATATTTGCATCCTCAGGCCGATTTAAAAATTGATTTTACACTTTTGACCTTTGCTGAAAATAATCAAAAGAATTCATACAAATTATCGCTAGAGGCGGTTAGTGATAATGATGGAAAATCATATTACTGGCAAGATGTTGGTCTCACATTTATTAATCAAAAAGTTTGGGCGCCTTTTGCTGATAGATTAAAAAATACTTTTGTTGATTATGGCAATGCTTCAGTAGCGATTATTAAAGGGATTGGAATGCTTTTTACCGGGCAAGGTGAAGTCAGTGGCATCATCGGTATTATGACCCAATCCGCTACGATTTATTCTTCTTATACTTTCGCCTCATATTTCTATTTTTGGGCAGTTATTTCTATCAACTTAGCGATTTTTAATTTATTGCCGTTTCCTGGTTTAGATGGTTGGGCGCTTTTAGTGACAATCATCGAGGGAATTTCTCGTAAAAAAATCCCTAATAAAGTGAAAAATATTGTCTCTGCTACTGGAATGATTATCCTTTTTGGCTTTATGTTAGTTGTAATTGTTTTAGATATCTTAAGAGCGATTGGAATAATGTAATCTATGAAAGATAAAATGCGTCGTTTTTTAACATCTATTCAAATTGAAAATACCGATGATTTTGATTTGGATTTTGATAGTATTACGCATAATGTCTTTAATTATAACCAGGTTGATATGGTTTTAAGGAAGGAGCTTCCTTGGGAATATGGCTACTTAGATAAATTTGTCAATCATTTAGCCCTAATTAATTATCCTTATTCAATTAAATTTTCATACGCTTCTAGAATCAGCGTTTACGATGCCATTAAACTTTTTGATGATTGGTATTTTAATCACTATCATTGTGATAAAGATTTTTCTCTCGATCCAAATGGTGATTCAATCATTTTTGTTTTTTCTAGTTTAGAACAAGAAACTAAGAATCAGCCGGCAATGTCTGATTTTTCAGAATTTCTTAAATTTATTAATTATCAGTTCAATGTTTCTAGTCGCATTGAAACAAAAATAGAAGCAGTGGAAGAAATTAAAATTAGTGAAAAAGAACTAAAAAAATTGGAGAAAAAAGCCAATAAAGTTATCGAAAAAAATAATCTTCTTGAAGCGACGAACGAAGATTCCTACTTTGATAAAGAAAGTTCAAAAGATGATAGCAATCAACAAGAATTGCGAAATTTTGAAAAAGAATTTCTCAGCAAAATGGAAGAGAATTATCAAAGAATGCTTCAAGAACGCGAAAGAAAAAAAGCTTGGAAAAAAGGCGATTATGTCCATTATGAAAATATTTCTGATATTACCGAAAAGGCTGAAAATGTCGATATCAACGGCGAGCTTTTTGGATTAGAAAAACCTCGAAAATTACAAAATAATAAAATATCTCGTCGCGGTTTAATTGGTTTAAATCGTAGCGCAATTAATATCCGGATCATTGAAAGCGGCAAATCTTTAAATCAAGAATTTATCAAAAATTTAGAAGATGGGATGAACGTGCGTTTTCGCGGCGCCCTCACCAAAGAACGCTATAGCAATGAACTCGTTTTACTCGCACATTTTATCGATATTTTGCCTAAAGAATATCATCGTCAAGATAATGCGATAAATAAACGAGTCGAACTCCATTTACACACAAAAATGTCATCGATGGATGGTGTGAGCGATATCGCGACTTATTGCCAAGTGGCAAAAGAAATGGGTCATCGCTCGATTGCAGTGACCGATCACGGGGTAATCCAAGTTTATCCAGCTGCTCAAAAAGCCGCGAAAGAGTATGGTCTTAAAATGCTTTATGGCGCGGAGTTATATATGGTTGATGACGAGCTACCTTTTGGCTTAAATCCCTCGCCGCTTGAGCTAATGAAAGCTGATTATATCATCTTCGACTTAGAAACGACTGGTTTAAGCGCGCGCTATGATCGGATAACGGAATTTGCAGCTTTTCGCATTGAAAAGGGCAATGTTATCGACCAATTAGATTTATTGATAAATCCGGGCATTGAAATACCTGAAAAAATCGTTCAAAAGACTCATATTACTAACGAGATGGTTAAAGATAAACCGCATATTGAAGATGTCATCGATAAAATATTAGATTTTATTGGAGATGCAATAATTGTGTCCCATAATATTAATTTCGATATTGGTTTTATGAATGAAGCTTTGACTCGTCTTAATCGCCCTTCAATTAAAAATCCTTTGATTGATACATTGTCTTTATCGCGATATTTATTTCCTGACGCTAAACGTCATACCTTAGGCGCCCTATCGCGCAATTTGGAAATCGCCTCTTATAATGAAGATGAGGCTCACCGAGCGGATTTTGATGCCCGCATTCTCACTGAAGTGTGGCAGAATATGCTCCCGCGTTTAATCTTGAAAAATAAATATCTTCGTCACGATGAACTATCCTCTTTAAAGGCTAGCGATGTCATGGTTCGCCATATGAAGCCTAGCCATGTGACTGTCTTAGTTAAAAGGGAAGAAGGTTTAAAAGATTTATATGAAATGATTTCTTTATCGCATATTGATTTTTTGGCTGATGTCCCCAAATTGCCACGACGCATTTTAGCTAATAAAAGAGAAAATCTTTTAGTTGGATCAGCTTGTTTTAATGGTGAACTATTTGAATGCGCGCGAACTAGAAGTCGTTCCGTTTTACTTGAACAAGCCAAATTCTATGATTATATCGAAATTCAACCCTTGGATAATTATTCTTATCTCCTCGAGATTGGCTCAATCGCTAGTATCGATGAACTTAAACGAATTTTAACTGATATTATCGATGTTGCTAATGAGTTAAATATTCCAATTGTTGCTACTGGCGATTGTCACTACGCCAACATAGAAGACAAAATTATCCGCGATGTTTATATTTCTGCTTACGGAGTGGGAAATGTCGCTCATCCTCTCAATAATAATCCGTACAAAAGAGAAGATATTAAGATAGTTGATTCACCTAATCAACATTATCGTTCAACAGATGAAATGCTTGAAGCATTTGAGTTTTTAGGCAAAGAAAAAGCAGAAGAGTATGTCGTCACAAATACTAATAAAATTGCTGATATGATTGATGTTATCAAGCCAATTAAAGATGATTTGCATATTCCTTTCTTTGAAAATTCGCCCGAAATACTAACAGAAGAAACTTTTAAAAAAGCCAAAGAACTTTATGGTGATCCTTTGCCAGAAATTATTGAAGCACGCCTAAATAGAGAATTGCGCGGGATTATTGATAATGGTTATTCAGTGACATATTATATCGCTCGCAAGATTATTGAGAAGGCAAATAACGATGGCTATATTGTTGGATCGCGAGGTTCGGTCGGTTCTTCTTTAGTGGCTTCGATGTTTGGCATAACAGAAGTCAATCCTTTAGCCCCTCATTATCGCTGCCCAAAATGTCGTCATTTTGAATTTTCTACTAATAAAGAATATCGTTCAGGTTTTGATTTGCCAGAAAAATTATGTCCTTGCTGCGGTGAAAAAATGATTAGCGATGGCCAAAATATTCCTTTTGAAACTTTTTTAGGTTTTAATGCTGATAAGATACCGGATATCGATTTAAACTTCCCAAGCGATTATCAAAGTCGCGCCCACGACTATACGAAAGTTTTACTAGGTGAACACAATGTCTTCCGGGCTGGTACGATAGAAACTGTTCAAAACAAAACGGCATTTGGCTATGTGCGAGGCTATTATGAAAGACATGGCGTTAACCCTGACACTATTAGGCGCGCAGATATTTCCTATTTAGCCTATCGGGCGACCGATGTTAAAAGGACGACCGGCCAACATCCTGGCGGGATTATGGTCGTTCCTCAAGGCGATACAATTTATAACTTTAGTCCGATTCAATATCCTGCCAACGACAAAGAGAATACCTGGTTTACTACTCATTTTGATTATCGCGCCTTGCACGATTCATTACTAAAATTAGATTTGCTAGGGCATGTCGATCCGCTCGCTTTAAAATTGATGTCGGAGTTGACGCATGTGGCCATTGATTCTATTCCATTAAATGACAAAAAAGTTCTCTCCATATTTTCTAGCGATAAGGCTTTAGAAAGAGTCGGGAACTACCTTAATGTTGAAACAGGTGCAATGGGGATACCTGAATTCGGCACTGATTTCGTGCAAGGAATTCTCATCGATTCGCGACCAAAAACCTTTTCCGATTTAATTATTATTTCCGCTCTTAGTCATGGCACAGAGGTTTGGGATGGAAATGCTGAGACCCTCATCAAGAGCAAACAATGTACTTTAAATGAAGTTATTGGTTGTCGTGACGATATTATGACTTATTTAATCGATAAGGGCTTAGATAATAAAATCGCATTCTCAATTATGGAGGATGTTCGTAAAGGAAGAGGCGTCAAAGAAGAATTTGCAAACATTATGAAAGCGCATAATGTTCCTAGTTGGTACATTGATTCTTGTAATAAAATCGCCTATATGTTCCCCAAGGCTCACGCGGTAGCTTATGTCACTCAAGCAGTAAGAGTGGGTTATTTTAAAGTTTATTACCCGCTAGAATTTTATGCGATTTGGTTTTCGGTGCGCTGCAAACAATATGATGCTCATGCGCTTTTAGGCGGTGTTGATACTATTACTACTCGTTATGATGAACTCCGCCGCAAGAAAAACAATCGGGAAAAATTATCGCCGAAAGAAACCGAAATCATGAAATCACTAACGATGGCTATTGAAATGACTGAACGCGGTTATCGCTTTAGCAATGTTGATTTATATCGATCTGAAGCATCTAATTTTGTTGTCGACAAAGAGCACAATGCTCTAATTATGCCTTTTATTGTTGTTGATGGTTTAGGCGAAAATGCTGCTGATAGTGTCATCGAAGCTAGAAAGGATGGAAAGTTTACAAGTCAAGAAGATTTACTAAGAAGAACAAAACTTAATAACACAAATGTAAAAGATTTGGTAGAATTAGGTGCGCTTAATGATTTAGGCGAAACCGATCAAATTTCATTATTTGATTTTGAATTTTAAATCGAGGCATAGCACAGCTTGGTAGTGCGCTTGGTTCGGGACCAAGAGGCCATGGGTTCGAATCCCATTGCCTCGACCAATGAAGAAAAATAAAGCTTGATTCGTTCAAGCTTTTTTTATATTTATGCACTAGTCAATATTTTTTGCTCATTTAACATATAAATTTTTATATTGAATGGGTGTCATATAGTTCAATGAGTATGCTGGTCGTTTATTGTTAAAAAAGTAAATGTATTCGTCAATACTCTTAACTGGATCGTCCAGATTATTAATTTTAAAATCAGTAAACAATTCTTCTTTTATCCATCCGTTAATTGCTTCCATGGAAGCATTATCAGTAGGAGTACCTGCC
>CASFSG010000034.1 GCA_949297305.1 uncultured bacterium | reverse complement strand
GATGTTGATATTATCAATATGTCTTTTGCTCTTTATGAAAGCGATTATCCTGGGATTGCAAAATCTTTAAAACCTTATATCGATGCTTGTTATAATCAAGGCATTACGATGGTCGCAAGTAGTGGCAATGACCAAACCTATATCCCTAGTTATCCTGCCGCCTATGATAACGTGATTGCTGTTGGAGCTTTAAAAGATAATTCCTCGAATGAAATTGCCGAATATTCTAATTTTTCATATAACGATATCGTCGCGCCTGGAACAGTCTATGTTCCTTGGATTGATTATGGTAGTGTCTACACTCTCGATGATTATCATTATGTTTCTGGTACTTCTTTTGCCGCACCTTTAACTAGTGCAGCATTAGCCCTCTATAAAGCAAAATATCCGCATGCGACTTGCGATCAAATGAAAGAAGCGCTCCTTAATAGTGCGATTGATTTAGGTTTAGAAGGTTACGATTATGATTTTGGTTATGGCCGCTTATCGGTTGCTAATTTATTAAATTATCCGCCCTTAGAAAGCGTTTCTTATTACGACGAGATTAAAATTCCTTTAAGCGTCGAAACATATCAAATTGTCTTAGAAACTAATCCTTCCGATATTTTATTAAAAAACATCACATTTACTTCCACTAATGAAATGGTTGCTAGTGTTAATAATCAAGGTTTACTATCGTTAAAAGCACTTGGTAAGACAACCATTAATTATCAATCTAATGTAAATCCTAATATTTTTGGTAGTTTTACTTTAGAAGTCATCGATGAAAATATAAATTTAGATTTAGATAATACCAAAACAAATTACACTTTTGGAGAAAATATTTCTCCTAGTGATATTAAATTTTTAGATGATTATCTCCCGTCTGATTTAACGATTAAAGGAGATACGAAATCTTTAGGTGAATATGCAATTAAAATTGTTATTGTTGGCTATGAAATTCCTTTAAATATCAAAGTGACAAATTTAAACGCTGAGATTACGAATTTTATGCCGATAGAACAAGCAGAAGCCTATTATGAATATTTTATGAAGTATAGCGGGGAAGAATGTCAAAATCATTACGATAATTTTTCTAATCAAGTTTGGGAAGAATTAAACGCTGAATATGATTATATGCTTAGTAAAAGCAAAGAAGAATTGTTATCTTTAGAGAATTTTGAAGAATTAAATCAACGTTATACGTTGATAGTCAATAAATACAACTATAATGCTTTTATCGAGGATATAAACAATCAAAATTTATTAAAACCACTCGATAATAATTCCAAAGGTATTCTTTTAATAACGATAGTATTATTAGGGGTTATTTCAGTCTTTTTAATTGGACTTTTATATATAATTTTCAAAGTAAAAAAGCCTAAAAATAGAAAATAGTCGGCTTTTTATATAATTTTCGAAAATAAATAGATATTTTATTGAAAGCGCTTACATTTAAGCTTATAATTATCGTTAGATTTTAACAATTTTAATTGTTATTCATCATAACAAAAAGGAGTCAATAGAATGAAAACAAACAAGAAATTTATCTTAGGAATTACTATCGGCCTCGCTTTAATGCTAGTAACCTCTTTAGGGCATAACCAAAAATGCAAGATGCTACCTTAGTAGATGCGGCAACTATCATTTCTAAAAAGAAAAGAAAACAATTAATTAATAAAGGAGTTTACGAACATGAATAAATCAAAATTTATCAAATATTTAACTGTTGGTTTCTTATCCATCAGCGCTTTAGCAGCTATTACCGTTTCTATGGTGTCTTTCACTAATGAAGAAAATGAAGTTGAAGTAGTGGCCGAAGAGACCAATATACCTAATTTCGATCGGTTTGTATATTTGGATGCGACCAATTGGGGAGATAGCGATGTTGAATTCGCAGTTTATTGTTTTAATGATTCTGCTAATACTTGGGTAGATATGTTGGTTAAGTCGAAAGATGAACATATATATTATGCAGAAATTCCAGAAGGCTATAATAAAATTATTTTTGGTCGTATGAATCCTGATCGAATTCAAAATGGTTTTGCTCAAGATACCGAACTTTATAATCAAAGTGGTGATTTAGATTTTGTTGAACGTGGTTTGTATACTCGCATTCAAAACGACAATGACTGGAATGGATGGACTGCCACTGGAAGCACATACGATAATGCTTATGTCGCTCCTTCATCTGAAACTATCACTATTGATGTAAATGTTGGCGAAAATATTACTGGTGATGTATATGCTTATGTTTTTTCAACAAAGCAAAATGTTTATAATTTGCCAGGAATTTATATTTGGCCAGGTGTAATGGTTAATGAAGGCGAGGCTATCACCTTCTCAGCGGATTATGACATGATTATCTTTAATAATGGTGTGGACTCACAAACAGCTGATTTATATGTGCCTGCCTTAATTAAAGAAGAACAAGATAAACAAGAAGGTGTCGCGCAATTCACCTATAATTTAACCACTTATAGCACCGATGGCAATAGCTGTGGTTGGTGGGGCATTAATAGCGACACTTTCCCTTCATATACCACCGATTACGCGAGGGTTTATGTCAATCGTCCAAGTAATTATACTTCTAATTCGATTACTTCTTTACATTATTGGAAAGAAGGCGTGGATGTTGAAGTTGTTGAACGAGGTTACATCGAGATTTCTACAGATAATTGGCAAGTATATTTTGATGTTAAAATAGCCGATTTAATCGGTTCTAAAATGCAAGTGAAAATTTATGATTCGCGTTCAGGTTATTTAAACTATACCTCTAATGATAGCGATTATACATACGTTAGTGGCGATAATGCACAAGTTTATTACGCAAATGATGATAAATCGTTAACGCGCGGCATCGTCAATAGTCCAAATCCATCATCCTTAGGCGTGATCTTAGGCGGCTATTTTACTTGCTCAGATTCTTTAGATAATGGCTATGGGAATTTTGATCAATTATCGCGAACTTGGTTCACTGATGATAATGGTGAATTTAGAATTGATGACACTTGGCAAAATTTAGTGATTGACGATTTTGCTAATGGCGATACCACTTATAGCGGTGAAAGAGATAATCGAGTTACCTTAATTAATAAGTACAATATGATGATGAATTTATTTCAACAAAAGAACGATGGTTCTTCGGCTTTAATCGTCAATAATATCGATTCTTTCCTCGATGGCAGCATCATCGTTATCATCGCGATATCGCTTGTTGCGATTGGGGTTATTTCCGTCTTGATTAATAGAAGAAAAAAAGTTAATAATTAAGTCGATAAAACTATTTAATTTTTAATGGCGAACCTTGATAGGTTCGTCATTTATTTTATGTAGATTTAAGTAAAATATTATGTATAATAATACTTGTTTGGGGGAGCAAACATGAAAAAGAAAGATGTTTATTTTGTAGGCGCGATTCTTCATCAAGATAAGAATATATTAATTATGCGAGAATCTGACCAACCATCTTTGCCGACTCATCCTTTCTTTTTTCCGGGTGCGAAGATGGTAAAACATGTCGATCCTGATTTGCTGCTTGTTGAAGAAGTAAAAGCTAAATATGGCTTCGATATTGCAATTGAAGAATATGTGGGAGAATCGGTTGTTGAAACCCTCAATCAAATTATTCATCTACACGCTTATTACGCTCGTTTTATTAATAAACCACAATTTAATCGTAAACAAATTGATTATCGTTTCGTCAGCGTCGATGATCTCTTATCTTATTTCTTA
>CASFSG010000033.1 GCA_949297305.1 uncultured bacterium | reverse complement strand
GCTTCCTATTTCTTACTTTATTACAATTTAAAGTATTTAATTTTTTGATTAGATTTTTATATTTTTCTTTGTGCACTGTGCCTAATTCACTTTTGATTTTATTTTATTGTTAAATGAAATTAAAGGAGAAAGTTATGGGATTATTCAGTAAAAAGAAAAAAGAAAAAGTGATGGATGAAGCAACTAAGTCTTTGCTTAAAAAAGATCCAACAATTGAAAAAAGTGATGATAAGTATATTGTATTAAGGGACATTAATAAGATATACGATAATCATAATCAAGCAGTTTATGATTTCAATTTAGATATCAAAAAATATGAGTTTATCGTTTTTGTTGGGCCTAGTGGTTGCGGAAAATCGACAACTTTAAGAATGATTGCTGGTTTAGAAGATATCACCAGTGGCGATTTATTTATTGATGGCGTTTATTCTAACGACTTAACACCAAAAGATCGCGATATTGCGATGGTCTTCCAAAGTTACGCCTTATTCCCACATATGTCGGTTTATGACAATATTGCCTTCGGTTTAAAAATTCGTCATTTTCCGAAAGCCGAAATTGATCGTCGCGTGCATGAAGCGGCTAGGATTTTACAAATTGAGGAATTGCTCGACCGTAAGCCCAAAGCTCTCAGCGGTGGTCAAAGACAACGCGTTGCGTTAGGTAGAGCAATCGTCAAAAAGGCTAAAGTGTTTTTAATGGATGAACCATTATCTAATCTTGATGCGAAGCTTCGCGTTTCGATGCGTAGCGAAATTATTAAGCTACATGAACGCTTAGAAGCGACGACCATCTATGTCACTCATGATCAAACCGAAGCGATGACGATGGCGACGCGCATTGTTGTCATGAGCAAGGGCCATGTTCAACAAATTGGTACCCCAGAAGAAATTTACAATCACCCGAACAATAAATTTGTCGCGACTTTTATTGGGGCGCCAGCGATGAATCTTCTCAAGGGTTCCTATAAAGATGGCACCATCACCGTCCACGATTTAAAATTTGTTCTTACTCCCGAACAAATTGCTAATCACGATCGTTATTATCAAGATGAAATTGTTCGTTTAGAAGAGGAAATTAAAAAATATAAATCGCGAGAAGAATATGTCGCCATCGAACAAGCCCAAGGCATTCGTTTTAAAAGTGAAATTGAAGCCTATGTTGACGAAATTATGAAAGAAAAAGCTTGGAAAGAAGAAGCGCTTCGTAAATTCAAGATTTACATTCAAACTAAAGAACATCCATTGACTTTTGGCATTCGTCCAGAAGATGTCCATCTTGCTAACGAAGAAGCCTTGATTAAAAATAGTTCTAAAGCAGTTAATGTAAAACTTGAGGTTTCTGAATTACTTGGTAATGAATATCATCTTCATACCTCGTTTGGTGATGATGAATTAATCGCTAAAGCGTCCGCTGAGGTGAAATATGGGCACGGAGGCAATATCGCGATTGTCTTCGACTTAGATAAATATCACCTTTTTGATGATGACACGACAAAAGTAATCAAAATTTCTTAAAATTTATCATCCCTAAATCCCCGCTTGAGATAAACCTATTAAGAAAAGCGGGGATTTTTTAATATAAAAATCTTGGTTATTGTTTTAAAATAGCATATAAAAAAACTAATATTAAAATAATAAAAGTACGATAAATATTGACTTTTATATTCTAAAAATATATAAAAAATAAATGTTAAAGATATAAAAATATAATATTATTTTTTTATTTAGACCCTTGTTTCTCTTCAAATATTTTATAATGAAAGCGCTTACAAAAATATGAAAAATTCTCTCGACTTTGTCATCCAAGAATTCGGATATGAAAAATGCATATCCACTAAAAGGTTCGTTTATTCTACTAAGGACTATTATTTAATTCATTTTGTTCTTTCTGGTGAAGGATATTTTGAAATTAATCAACGAAAATATTGTTTAGAAAGAGGTGGCTTATTCTTTATTCCACCCAATTCAAATGCAAACTACTATCCAAATAGTCAAGACCCTTGGGAATATATTTGGGTTGGTTTTAATGGGCTAAGAGCCGAAGAATTTCTTCGCGATAGTGGATTATCGCTAGAACACCCGGTTTTTAAATCGAACGAGCCGGTTTTTTTAAGAAATTTATCAGATTTGTTCCAATGTTATAACGATACGACAATCTATCGCGACTTATTCTTATTTTCGATTATGTTTAAATTTTTCTATTTGCTAAGTTTGAGCAACAATCGCCTTTCGAATGAGAAAGCATCGAGCAAAATCGCAATAATAAATCGTGCGAAAGATTTTATTTCTAATAATTATGAACATGATATTTCGGTTAAAGATATCGCTAATGATGTCGCAGTTACCCCGGAATATTTATCTGCCATCTTTAAATCTGTTGAAGGAATATCGACAATCACCTATTTAAAGAAAGTTCGCATGTCAGTCGCTATTTCTTTAATGCATGGAACAAATTTAAAGATTAAAGATATCTCAGCAAAATGCGGCTATCAGTCATCATTATATTTTTCTAATGATTTTAAGAAATATTATGGTGTTAATCCGACAGAATACATCAAAAACGAAAGGAGAAAAAATCAATGAAAAAAAGTCTTTTGATGTTGGGCAGTGTGGCCTTGTTATTCACTTTAGCTAGTTGCGATGAAGACTCTTCTTCTACTGGTCCTAATGGTAATGAAGAATTAACTCCCCACACGAATATTCGTTTCGATTATGAGAACGAAGAAAATTTAAAACCTCATAGCACGACTAGAATGGACAATCCTAGCGATCGGACGGAACAATTTCAAGAAGTAGTTATTAATCCGGTTAATGGACTATCTTCGCGCGATGATTTTGCTTTCGGTGTAGATGCTTCGATGATTCATGATCTCGAAGAAACAGGTGGTGTTTGGTATGACAAAGATGGTTATCAAACAGACATTTTCACACTTTTAAAAGAGGGTGGTGCTAATTATTTCCGTGTGCGTTTATGGAATGATCCAACAACTGGTACTGGCGCAGCACTATCTTATGGTGGTGGTACGAATAATTTAAAAAACGATATTGAAATGGCAAAAAGAGCCCAAGAAGTTGGCATGAATATTCTCGTTGATTTTCATTATAGTGACTTCTGGGCTGATCCTGATTATCAAGTCGCTCCAAAAGCTTGGACGTCCTTAAGCATGGAACAATTATTAGTTCAAGTGGAAGAATTTTCTTTTAACGCCATTCGAGCATTCGCTGATGCAGGCGTCACTGTTAACGCCGTCCAAATTGGCAATGAAATTAACAATGGCCTAATTGATGGTTTTGGTGATATTGATTGGTCCGATCCAGAAACTTCTTTTGATAATGTTGCTGCTATTTTAACAGCTGGCATTAAAGGTGTGCGAAGTGCCAATGATGATATTTATACGATTGTTCATCTAGCCAATGGTGGTTCCTATGATGAATTTGAAGCTTATTTCACTTATTTAGAAGAACGTGAAGTACCTTATGATATCATTGGAGCCTCTTATTATCCTTTCTACCATGGTTCTTTAGATTTACTTGCGAACAATTTAAACCAATGTGCCGCTAAATTTAATAAACCAGTGATGGTTATGGAAGTTAGTTATGGTAATACTACCGACGATGATAATCCTAATATTGGCAATACATTCAATTCTTCTTTTGAAGATGATGGCGGTTTCTTAACATCCGTGCAAGGACAAATGACTTGCCTCCGCGATGTTGTTGATACGGTTGTCAAAGTACCTAATAATATGGGCTTAGGTGTTTTCTATTGGGAACCTTGTTGGATTCCAACAAATACGAAATTTATTGAAGTGGCTGGAACTAGCATTGTTGAAACGACTGGTGGATGGGCTACTGAATATGGCTTATGTTATAAAAATTACAATAACGATCAAAGTCGTTTAGATGCAATTAAGGGTAACGAAGAAAACAACTTATATCGCTCGACATGGGCTAATCAAGGTTTCTTTGATTATAATGGACAAGCGCTCGCTAGTTTATATACCTATTCTTATTTATTAGAAGGGAAAAATCCGACGGAAGAAATTCCTTTAAAATACCGTGACGCTTCCCTTTCATATACTTTAAATCGCGCGGATGAAAATGATGATTTACCTGCCACCGTGAAGGTTGAAACTAATTTAGACGCGATTCGTAACTATGAAATCATTTGGGATCGCGATGTTGATGAATTCCGCGATCAAGATGGCGTTTATACTCTTTCGGGCTTTATTGATTGGGGCACAAATAATCCAACCGATGGTCGCTCGACAATCAATTTAACTTTAACTGTTATTCAAAACTTTATTATCGATGGCGGTTTTGAAGATCAAATCAATACTTCTACTAGTGACAATTTAGGTGGCGCTTGGACGATTTATTCTTCTTCGCCAGTAGGAGAAAAAGTAGTCAAATTAAATCGTAAACCAGTCGATGTACGCACTGGCACAACTGATGTTAACTTCTATTATCCTAGCGCGAACTTTAGTTTCAATTTTGGTCAAGAAGTTGCTCTAGAAGCTGGCGATTATCAATTAACTACCTATGTGATGGGCATTTTGTTAGACGCTAAATATACTGTCGATAAATTTGAAATGTATGCAAGCGCTGATGAGAGCGATCTTTCTAGTGTCGATGCTACAAGTAATATGACCGGCTGGGCAAATGGCTATCGCGCTTTAACATTAACATTTACTTTAGAAAAGGCCGCAACTGTTCGTGTCGGTATGCGGGCAGAAAATTTCGCTGCTGAATGTTGGGGACATATCGACGATTTTGAATTAATCAAAGTTAACTAATATAGAAAGAAAATAAAATTATGAAGGATACTTTTGTCTTAAATGTCATTCATCGACCAGAAATGGTCCCTGAATACGCTGAAAAAGCTCTTAGTAGTGATAAAGATAATTTAACTAATCAAAGCTTATTAAAAGAAAGTCTCGATATCTTTATCACTCAACAAAGAATCGCTCATCAAAACGGCATCAAAACAACAATCCAAATGACCTATGCTTCTTTATTTAATGACGAGGCTATTCGCTTAGCGAAGGAAGATCATGAAAAATATGGTGATGAAATCGCTTTAACGCTTTTAGGCTTACCATGTGAGCAATTTGAAAAGAAATACCATACGAAAGATTTCTGCATTTGGATGTTTTCAAAAGAAGATAAAGAAAGAATTGTCGATGATGTCTTTGGGCTATTTAAAGAGAAGTTTGGATTTTATCCAATGTCTACCGGTTCATATTTTATGGACGCGGATTTAATCAATTATATTAAAGGAAAGTATCCTTCAATCAAAGCCGCGGTTGCGACTTGTTGGGAAGAAGGTCCTAAAGCCTACCATACTTGCAATAACTCATGGTATACATTTATGGATGGTGGTCCTTGGGCCCCTTGGATTCCTTCTAAAATTAATTCTCATATTCCTGCTAGTAATAAAGATGATGATAGTGGTATCGTCGCTATCCCGCATTTATCTAGAGATATCCTAGCGTGTTTTGACGGTAATGGTTCGAATTTTGGAACGCATCCTCAAAATGTTCTTAGAGGTTTGATTTACGATAAAGACACTTGGGAATTTCCTTATTTTTATAATTTAGTCGATCAATATCGTCATTTAGGTAAATTTAATAATGGCCTATCTTATAACATGATGTTTGTTGGACCAGGCTGGATGAATAAGATGGGTCGCTGGGAAGCGCCTTATGAGTTATTACTCAAATCTTATGAAGATGGAATGGCTTATTATGGCAAACTTAAAAAAGAAGGTAAGCTCGTCGATATGACGATGGCTGAGTTTGCAAATTTTTATCGCCAAAATAAACATTATGGCGAACCTGAAGTTGCTTTATGGAACGATATTCTCTATGGCGGAAATAAACAATTATTTTGGTATTATGACCCATCATTTAGATTTTGTTTAGATATGAATCAATCGGGCGCAATGATTGATTTAAGACCTTATGCTTCTAAACTTTATTGGCCGACTGGCATTGGAACAGAACATATTTATGATGCGTCTTTCCCTTATATTATTCAGGCGAATTATCGCGCGGGTTATTTTACGCATTATAAAGGTGAAGGAACTTTAAAATCGTGCAAAGTCACTTATGATGGTGAAACGATCGACTTAGCGTTATGTCGCACGAAAGGTCATTTATCGTCATTACCTAAGAAAAAGATTTTAACGCTCGATCCAGTGACCATTAAATTTCATCATGATGTAATTGTCACAATCATTTCAAAATTTATCGTGGAAGAAAATAGGGGAGAAATTGAAACGATTCGCGAGATTATTGATCTTAATAAAGATGTAGCGATCGAATTAAATGAATATTTAGTAGGAGCTTATGGGACAACTGAATATTCCCTAGATATGCACGGCATCTCCCTAAGCGTTAATAATCAAGTGCTTGATTATGAATATAAATGTCGTCATTTAGAAGAAAAGAACGCAGTTGCTAAAGTAAAAATACCGCAGATTAACACTATTTTAGAAATGAATAGTGATGAATCTTCCCTCTCCTACATTAATGAAGGGTATGCTTTTTCTCCAATGTTTACTTTAGGTGTTAAGAAAATTTTAAAGAATAAGGAGGCTTTGAAGGTATGTCTCAAGGTAAAAAAGGCAAACTAAATTACCGTTGTCCTTGTTGCTTTAATCGCGACATCGACATCGATCTATTTTTCGATGAAGATAAAAAGGAATATTATTGTCTCCGCTGCAATTATGTTGGAACAGAAGAAGATATTTTAAGACGTTATGAAGAACATAAAAGCAAATATAAACTAATGTCTTCTCGCATCGATAAATTTGAGGATTAATCATGGACTTTTCATCAATTGATACAATCATTAAAGATACGAAGAAATTCTTAAATGAAGACTTTTCGATAACCGAAAAAGGTTTCGCGAATTTTGTAACTTCGATTGATGTAAAGATAGAAGATTATCTCGTTGAAAAATTATCGGTTTTATTCCCTAAAGCAACCTTTGTTTTAGAAGAAAAAGAGAAAAATTTTTCTTCTAGTTATTTTGTCATTGATCCATTAGATGGAACGACGAATTTTATGCGTCATATTTACCCTTATGGCTTATCGCTTGCCTATATAGAAGATGAGGAAGTAATTTATGGAGCCATCTACGATTTTCAAAATGATACGCTTCTTTCTAGTTATGCGAATAAAGTTTATCTCAATGGTCGCGAATATTTTTATCGCGGTAATAAAAGCGATTTACGTCACGCCTTAATTGATTTAGGAACTTCTCCTTATCATAAGGATTCAAAAAGATTAGGGATGATGGAAGAAAGACTATTTATGCGATGCCTTGATTTAAGAAGAAGTGGTTCGACTGCTATCAACATCTTAAATGTTGCTTTAGGAAAACTAGACGCTTTTTTAGAGTATCATCTCTCGTTATGGGATTATTTAGCTGGAACTTTAATCTTAAAGAATTTAGGGTTATGTTGCTCAACTTATGATGGTCAACCTCTCGACAATAAGTCTTTAAATTCAAGCTTTATTGCTGCTAGCAATGAAAAATTGTTAAAAGAAATCCTGGAGATTGTTCAAAATGTCTATGCTTAACGAAGAATTTAAGATTGGTTTTGATGCTTCTAGTGTAGTCGAACTAGAATCTTTAGGTGCTTCTTTTATCGACTTTGATGGGCAACAAAAGGAATTATTTTCTATTTTAAAGAAATATGGCTTTAATGCGACGCGCATCCGTCTATGGCTTAATCCTTATAGTGAAGATAATGAACCATATTTAGGTGGAACGAACGATATTGCTAAAGCGTTATTACTTGCTAAAAGGGCTAAAGAATTAGGCTTATCAATTATGTTAGATCTTCATTATAGTGATTTTTGGGTTGATCCTGGTAAACAAACTTTGCCTAAAAGATGGTCAAACATTTCTTCCTTAGCTGAATTAGGACTTAAGGTTGAAGAATACACATATGAGACTTTAAAGATTTTTAAAGAGAAGCAAATCGATTTAGAATATGTACAAATCGGAAATGAAATTACTAATGGAATGCTTTGGCCGTTTGCTAAATTAGAAAAAAATAATGGTGATTTGCTGGATAATTTCTCTTCTTTAGCTACTATTTTAATTAAAGGCATTCAAGCGAGTAAAAAAGTCTATCCTTTAATTAAAACAATTATTCATCTTGAAAATAGCGGCAATACTTCTTTATACGATAATTATTTAGGCCATCTAGAAAAATATCATGTCCCTTATGATATTCTGGGTTTTTCCTATTATCCTTATTGGCATTCTAATTTAAAAGATTTAGAAAAAACAATTTCTTTAATTAGAAATAAATACCATAAAGAAATGATGGTGGTGGAATATTCTTTTGTTAATTCCCATAAGAAGATTTTTGATCAGGAAAATAAAGAATTACCTCTTATTATTGTCGAAGGAAAACATAAAGAAACAAATGAGGTACCTTATGAATATTCTTTAGCGGGTCAAAAACAATTCATTTTTGACTTATATAATTTACTAAGAAAATATCATGTTAGTGGCTTCTATTATTGGGAACCAGCGTGGGTTAATGTTAAGGGTACTAGTTGGGCCTCAATTAAGGCGATGGATTATATCCACGAGTATAAAGATTTTGGAAATGAATGGGCAAATCAAGGCTTATTTAGTGAAGGAGGTCTTGCTTTAGACTCATTAAAAATATTTCAAACATTGCTTAAAGGAGGAAAAAAAGAATGACTTTAAAAAAATGTTTTAATGTCGGTTTGTTATCTCTACCTCTTGTCGCATTAAGCGGTTGCCGGCCTTATAATCAAGGCGGAAGTTTTACTTTGACCGTTTGGGATAGCCAAGAAAACCAAGACATGATCGAAGAGCTCTGCGATGCGTTCATCTTGCAATATGAGGAACGTTATCCGAGCATGGAAGGAACTTTGACCATTGAATTTCATGCGCAGGAAGAAGGTTCGGCCGTCAATAACTTGTCGGAAATTGCTAGTAGCGGCGTTGGTGGTGATGTTGTGGCTTTTGTTAACGATACCATATTAACTGCTGTCGACAATAATTTATTTGATCCCTTAAACCAATTTGAACCTGCGATGGAAGAAATTGTCACTAGCGAAGCTTTCGCTGCTTTGTCGGTCGAAGATGAAAATGGCATTTCCGAGTTATATGCCTATCCTTACGCACAAGAAACGAATGTTCTAATTTATTTAGATAATGAACTTAGCGCGAGCGATGTAACGAGTTGGGCGTCTTTAAAAGCTAGTGGTAAAGCTCGCGTTTTAATGGATATTGATGGTACCGTCAGCAATACGAATAGTGGTTATTATGTGAAGCAATTTTTAACCGATTCGCGCATTTTTGTTGATAGCGAGGGAAATTATTCAAATAGCATGACTGATTTTGTAATTTCTACCGAAGAAAATGTCAATAATCTATTAAATTTTTATACGAATTATAAAGATTTAATTGTTCCAGCTATCGTGGGTAATGCTGTAAATCGTTTGACAAGTACAAATCCAGAATTTCATGTTAATGCCGTTATTACTACGCCATATAACTATAATGTTTTACTTAGAAACGAATCGTTAGCCGACCATTTAAAGATTGCTCCTTTACCAACTTTAGATGGTGATGTAATTCCTGAACCATTCAATGGCTATAAGGCTTATGGTGTGAATAGATATTCTCGTAACCCCTCTTTAGCGCATGAATTAGCGTACTATTTATCTACCAATCTTCAATGTTTAATGGCGCGGGCTAATATTGGTGTTAATCCAGTCCTTAGTGATGAATATATCGCGAATAATCCAACATCGACTGCTGAATTGGCCTTAATGGTCGCGCGCAATGAATGTACGGCGATTGTTGATCAACATATCGACGATGGTATTATCATGCCTAGCGTACCTAATTTTGCTCGTTATTGGAGCGTCGTTAATGGGATGTGCCAAAACTTATGGAATTTATCTTCTTATACTGCTAGTACCATTAACGCTGTTTTAGAGGAAGCCGAAGCTAGCATGCTTGCTTATCAATAAAAATGGAAAATCACGAAATCAAAAAAGTTAATCCTTTTGTTGAAAAGATTGCTGCTGAATGGCGAAATTTTACTCTACCATTCACTAAATTTAAAGATGTTTATCAAGAAGCTAGTCTTTCTAATAAAATTTTCATTATTCTCAATTTTATCTTTAATGGTATTTTCGATATTAAGACGAAATTATTTGGTCGCGGCTTCTTCTTTTTAATTGTCGAAGTTGCTCTGTTTTTGTATATTGGATTTTTCCCGGGCTTTTTTCTTGGGCAAGTTAGTGCAGATTTTATTTGGCTAACGCCAGTAAGTTATCTTTTTATTGTCTTATATCTCATTTGCTATTATCAATGCTTTAGAAAAGCTCTTGTCAGGCTTCACCATATCAATAATAATGTCGACATTAATGTCTCTAGCATTATTAGTGGCGGCAAGAAATTCTTCTTAAAAATCCGTCGTTATTTTAAGGAATTAGCGGCCGTATATCGCTATGGGAAAGGGATAACAAAATTCAATTTGATTATTTCCTACTTCTTAATTGGGCTGCCCCAATTAATGGAAAAGCAATTTATTAAAGGAATTTGTTATCTTTTAATCGAAGCTGGTTTTATCGCCTATATGGTTTTAATGGGCGCTGACGCGATTAATAATATCATTAATTTAGGGACATTTGATGGTGATCGCCGTCAAGTAGTCGTATATTTCGTCTTAACTGCTTTACTCATCCTCTTCTTTGTTTTTGTTTATTTTACAGCCCAAAGAGTGACTCTTAACTATGAAATATTGCGGGTGAATGATAAACAGGCTACTTTCAAAGGTGAATTAAAAGATTTAAGTGGTAAACAAGCTTATTTTATTTATTTAATTTTACCAATTTTAGGAGCGATTGCTTTTACAGTTATTCCGATTATTTTTATGATTTTAATTGCCTTTACCGATTGGAACGGAATGAACCGCGTGGGCAATGAAACTTTTAGTTGGGATGGTATTAATTCATTCCTCTCATTATTTGATATGGGCGCGCATCTTAGCGATTTAGCCTCCGTCTTTACTTGGACGATGATTTGGTCATTCTTTGCTACTTTTACTTGTTATTTTGGCGGTTTCTTTTTAGCGGTTTTACTAAATAATAAGCTCGTGAAAATTAAACCACTATGGCGTTCGATGTTTGTCATTATTATGGCAGTGCCACAATTTGTTAGTTTGCGAGTAATGAACTCTTTATTTAGTGATGCTGGTCCAATTAATGAGTGGATTACGCACTTAGGTGGTAGCCCAATCTCTTTTTGGACGACTCCTGGCTTATCACATTTTTTAATCATTTTAATTAATATGTGGGTCGGTATTCCTTACAACATGCTTTTAATCTCTGGGTTATTATTAAATATTCCAAAAGATAATTATGAAGCAGCGGAAATTGAAGGAGCGAGCAAGACGCAGCAATTCTTTAAAATCACCTTCCCTTATATTTTCTTTATGACGACACCCTTACTCATCACCTCGTTTGTAAATAACATTAATAACTTCAATGTCATTTTCTTCCTCGTTGGTGATGGCGGTGGTCAAATTGCTAGTACCGATATCATGATTACTTGGTTATATAAACTGACGATTATGTCGAGCGAATATAACATTGGTAGTGCGATTGGTATCATCATGTTTATTATTTCGGCAACCATTTCTTTGGTCATCTTTAGAAATTCTAGTGCCTACAAATCAGAGGAGGAATTTAGATAACGATGGAAAACGATATTATTTATGATATTGATGATAAAAAAGTTAAAAAGTTCGCCTCATTAAAAAGAAGAAGATTCTTTGGAACGATTTGGGCGAATGTCGCGATTGCTGTTTTAGCGATCATTTGGATTTTGCCAATTATTTACATCATCTTCCGTAGTTTTGATGCGAATACTGGTCTAGAAGTTTCTCATATCATTCCGCAAGAATGGACCTTAGACAATTATAAAGCTTTATTTACCGATCCCGATCGTCCTTATGGTCGCTGGTTATTAAATACTTTATTTTTAGCGGTTCTTAACTGCATTCTTACAACAACCTTTACGCTTGTTACCGCCTTCGCTTTATCGCGTTTCCGCTTTAAAAGCCGTAAACCATTAATGAACATTTCTTTGATCTTAGGAATGTTCCCAGGGTTTATGTCGATGACAGCGGTTTATATCATTTTAGATATGCTTTCAGCGATGTGTGGATATTATTTAACAGGAGAAATTTATGCCTTGCTCTTAATTTGGGTTTGCGGAGCTGGGATGGGCTTTTTTGTTAGCAAAGGTTATTTTGATACCATTCCTAACGCGATCGAAGAAGCTGCCTTGGTAGAAGGAGCGAACATGTTTACCGTTTTCTTTAAAATCTTTTTACCAATGGCAAAACCCATTATTATTTATACAGCCTTGACAGCTTTTATGACACCTTGGAGCGATTTTGTCCTTTCTAGCGTCATTCTCCGCGGGAATGTGCCAGTAGAAAATTATACAATCGCCTTTGGTTTATATCAGATGTTATCTAATCCAGCGACGGTCAATGAATATTTCACCATTTTTGTCGCTGGATGTTTGATTGAGGCTGTGCCAGTTGTCATTCTTTATATTGCTCTACAAAAATTCATGGTTGCTGGCATTTCCGCCGGAGCAGTTAAAGGATAAATTTAGAAAGGAAAAAGATATGAAAAAAAGTGCATTAACCATTTTACCCCTTTTGGCTTTTACCTTGATGTTAACAAGTTGTCCTAAAGGTGAAAGCTCATCGATTGATACTACTACAAGTAGTGAACACACGGAAAGTGCGACCCTCGTCTTAAATTATAATGCGAGCGAAGGTAGTGTCGTTATTACCCGTGAAGATGGATCTAATGTGACTACTTCAACCGAATTAGTCGTCGGTGAAACTTTGACGATTACAATCACCCCTAATAGTGGTTTTGTCGTTTATAGCGTCAATGGAGTAGTTGATTCTAAAACAGTTTGGGAACATGTTGTCACTAGTGGTGAAAATGTCATCGATATCGTCTTTAATAGCGAAGCAGATGAATTTGATTTTACCATTCGTGGAAACACAATTTCTTTTAGTATGGACGCCTATCCTAACGGCCGCCCTCTAACTGATTTTGTTGAATTTAATGAAGGCATTACCCCTTACTCCCTCGATATGGAATATGAAGATAATGATATCTTTGAATTCGATGGTGTAAACATTTTACCTTTAGGTGCAGGAAGAGTTTCTAATGTCAAAGTTTATCCATCAAATGATGGGGAGGCTACTGATGAAAATTCCTTAACAATCAATGTAATTATTACTAGAGATACAACCGATATTGATCTTTTCAATAATGCGGGTGCCTTTGAAAGCGCGGATGGAGTAACCGCTTTCTTTGATACAAGTGAATCGAAACGTTTTTCGGAAATGGCGATTGGCCGCGGTGGTGAAAGAGATGGAGCCTACATTAACTTATGGGTTTCCGATAGTATTACTAGTGAAGATGATTTACCATCTTTATCATTAAAAGCTAATTTATCTAATGGGATTAAGGCTAATACAACTTATACTATTTCTTACAATCTAGATATTGGTATTTATAATACGATTGACTTTAAAATCGATGGTGAAAAACTCAATGTTAATGACGAATATGTTAATTATTCAACCAAACATTACCATACTTTCCAAACTGGCGATGATGTTTCTAATGGCATTAGTTTTGAATTATTAATTGCTTATACTTTACCATTCCCAGAAGGTGGTTTAGGTAGTGGTGAAACCCCTTGGGGTCACTTAGGTCAATTGCGAATTGATGAAGGTGATATTACACCGGTAGAAGTTGCGCGCACTAATTATGTTCGCGACGGTGGTTTTGAATATTATGATGACGATACGGGCTATGGCGATCCATTGACTTGGACAGCTACTAATGCGGATGGCATTTTAAGTTATGCTTCAGCTTGGGGTGCAATCTCTGGTCGTGCCTTATATTTCAATCATCAAGGTCCCTCAGATTTAGTTAGTTATTATCAAGATGTTGAAATTGCTCATGATGGCGTTTATACATTTGAATATTCAATGACTTGTGGTGGTGGTGATCCAGGTTGGGATGGTGGCTTATTCAGTACACTAGAATGGCGAATTAGCAATGAAGATGATGAGAATGTTTTAGTTATTGGTAAAGACAAATTAACAACCGATGCTAAATTGCAAAGCGAAAATGTCGATTTAGTTGCAGGTACTTATCGCGTTGGTTTCTATGCTCAAAGTAGCGCATCAGCTGATCAATATCCTTACGCTGCAATTGATTCAATTGGCTTATATCCTCAAAGCGAATTTGTGCAAGTTACCATCGATGGCTTACACCATGTTGAACAAAACGCTTCAATTACTTTAGATAGTAATTATGAAGACACTCAATGGTCAGTCAATAATGAAAATGTTACTATTACTCCTAGTGAAAATGGTAAATCCTTAACAGTTACTGGCGTGACTGTTAGTGACGACGTAATAGTTACTGCGACTTTCCAAAATACGACATTTACCCATCGAGTTATTGTTGAAGAACCTTTTACTCCTGTTATAGATGAAAACATCATCAAAGATGCTTCTTTTGAACAAAGTGGTGAAAACCAAGCTTTAATTGGTCAGTATTGGACCTTTGAATGCCCAGAAAGCGAATATCCAACTTTACAATGGAAAACAGATCCTTCTGAAGGCACTTATTCTCTAAATCTTTGGTATGGAGATGCAATTAGCGGTCAACATGTTTTAAAACAAACTAACACCTTTACAGTCGACGAAACGAAAGATTTCACCTTAAGTTATAGTGCGATGGGTGCAAAAATGACAGTCACCGCTCAAATTGTTGCTAGTGATGGTAGAGTCATTGGTTCGGTTAATACTATGTCAGCTTGGACAGCAAACGCCATTGATCGTTATCAAACGACGACAGTTAGCTTAACTGCAGGTGAAAATTATACCTTCCAATTCGTTTTCACTAATATTGAGGCTGATGCATGGGCGACTTTAGATGATGTGACATTAAAGTAAAAATGAAAAAATATCGCATAATTAATTTATTAACATTATTAACTATCTTTGGACTGGTATCGTGCGTTGACACAAATAGCAGCGTCACTTCTAATAATAGTAGTAAAGATTCAACTTCGTCTACTAGTGTAGAAGATAGTTCAGGCGATACCGGAACGATTAATTTATCAAACGCTTCACCGCGATTAGATATTTTAGAAAGTGTTGTGATTACCCCATCTTTTCTAGATGGGGCTTCACCCACTAATTTAATCATCGGAGATTACGATACGAACAAGGTTTTGATTGAACAAAATAATGATGAGAATCATAGCCTAACTGTTACCTGTTTGGCTAGCGATACTGATGAAAAAATAACCTTGAGTGGTCATAGCGGCATAACAGCGACATTAAGAGTGCGTTCAACTGAAGCTGATTATAACGACAAAGCTAGTCAAGATAATGAAAATTGGTTCACACCTTTAACTGGTCTCACCCCTTTGACCAATCCATTAAATAGTGATATGCCTCTAGGAGTCGATGTTAGTTATGTTAAACAAATTTACGACAATGGTGGTCATTATTTTAACCAAAATGGTATTGAAGAACCAATCTTTAAAATTTTAAAAGACGCTGGTTATACCGCTGTTAGAATTAAGCAATTTGTTGATCCGTTTAATTATGAGATTGGGGAAGAGCCAGTCAGTTATGGTGGTGGCACGAATGATGCAGCAACTAACCTTTGGCTCGCTAAATGGGCAAGTCATTTTGGGCTAGATGTGATGATTGATTTCCACTATAGTGATTTTTATGCGCATCCTGGTCAACAGATTATTCCTAAAGCTTGGAAAGATGTTTCTAGTAGCGATGAAATGGTGGCCTTAATTGAAGAATATACTAAAGAAAGTCTTCAATTATATAAAGACAACAATATTGATATTAAATACATTCAAATTGGTAATGAAGTAACAACTGGCTTATTGCATGATTATCCTGGCGACGATGTTAATTATTTAACCGGTGATAATCCTGGCTATGTGACGAAAAAATCAACTTATCGCGATTTAAATGTTAGCGGCTCGCTTTATGGCGGGCAGTTCGCTAAATATGTTAAAGCTGGCAATGATGCGGCGAAAGAGATTTATCCAAACGCTCAAACGATCATCCATATTGCTCGCGGTTTTACGGGAACAAATATTTATGATGATGTCTATGATGCTTTAGTGAATGTCAACTATGATATCATTGGCGTCTCTTGTTATATTTGGAATCAAGGTCGACCAAGCGCTCTTAGTAATTTATTAACATATTTAAATGGGAAATATCCATCGAAGAAAGTAATGATTTGCGAAGTTAGTTATGGCTTTACTTTGGAAGGTAATTCTAACGCGAACAATTTATTTTCTGATTATGACGATGAGGGAGAAAAGCCGGTGAGTGGTTATGAGGTTTCTCCTAGTGGCCAAGCCTTATTATTAAGAGATTATTTAGATGTCATGAATAACGCCCTAAATGGTTATGGGATGTTTTACTGGGGTGGAGATTTTATTCCTGTTAATGGTTCAGGATGGGCAGATTCTTTAACTAAATCGACCTGGGCGAACCAAGCCTTATTCTCTTATAATGGTAAAGCCTTGCCATCTTTATATTTCCTTAATGAATTGAAATAAATTAATTTTAACTTATTCTTTTAAAAGCCGCCTTTATAAGCGGCTTTTTATACAAATAATAATTTAAAACTCAATTTAGATGGTTAAACAAATCACTAAAAATTGTTAAAACAGTGATAATGAAAGATAAAATAGGTCTTTGAAAGCAAATGTTAGAAAAATTACTAAAAATTTTATTGTTGGGTGATAATTTTCTTAAATTGCTATGAGAGCAATAATTCTTAAAATATTACCCTTTTGCGGTCTTTTATTTGTAAAAATGCAAGTTTTTAATTTTAAGAATTTAATAATTTATCTAGATTAATCACAATTTGTTTAATAATCTCAAGCATTTTATCTTGTTTTAAATTATCTAATAATGAGGTGATATTTTCTTCAAAATCTTCTGGTAATCTTTTTGCATTTGCTTTTGCGTATTTAATTAATCTTTTTTCTCCAGGATGATAAATTTCATTATAGGCAAAGATAATATCAAAATAACTATTTAAAAATTCATTCACGCGATTAATTACATTAACTTGGTCGTTTCGTTTGAATGCTTTAGCGATTTGCTGGTCATAAGAAACGATTTTGCCACTTAATAGATTGCGGTTTTGTCGAATGATGTTTTCTTTTAATTTTTGAGGATAGGGGAATGAATATTTGTCCTTTAATGATTGGTAACGATGATTTTTATCATATAGGATGTGTGAATTTAAAATATTAAAGACAATTGCGGTGGTAAATCCATTACGGGCGTTCCCCTTGATTAGTACACTTTTTAAATCATCCGCAATTTGGTTGATATTGCGATAGAGAAGATCAAAATATTCGCCATCGATGGTAATCCCATTATCTTCTGTTTCCCAATATTGGTTATTAAGCTCTAAATATGAACATCTAGCAGCTAAAATATTATGTCTAGTCATAACATCAATTGGCTCTAAATCATAATAAATGTAAATATCGTAATCAGATAACTTATCGTCATTATTAGTCGATTTTGATCCACCTAAAGTAATAGCGGCTACACAATCTAATTTTATAAACTCATCAATAATATTTTTAATTGTTTTCATAGTTATAATTTTCATAAATTCTTCCCAAAATAGCAAGTGAGAAAATCGCTATTTTTTTACTGAAAATAAGAAAGCAAGATTTTATCGCACTTTTTCGATTTTTGCCTTGTTAATTCGATTTTTAAAAACGAAAATTATTAGATTTTATCGCACTTTTTAATAACAATATATACACTGTATAACTTTTCTAAGCGTTTGTCTTGCAACCGATAAATATTGTCATTACAATATGTTTACTGAGTTTAGGAAGAAACTCATGTAGTTGTTGGGAATAACCAACTTCGTCTCTAATGTTGTTGTTATTTTTTTAACACCTCATTAGCCTATCAAAACGGAGGAAAAATTATGTTTCAAGTAAAAAAAAGAGATGGTAAAATCGTTGCCTTCGACATTACGAAAATTGAAAATGCAATTGGAAAAGCCTTTATGGCCGAACACACTGATTATACACACGATATTTTAAGTTTATTAGCTTTACAAACGACAAGTAATTTTTCTGATAAAATTCATGAAGGCATCATCAATGTTGAAGATATCCAAGATGCAGTGGAAGTCGCCTTAATTCAAGCCGGTTATATTAAAATTGCCAAATCGTATATTCTTTATCGTAAACAACATGAATCGCTTCGTCAAATTCGCTCAACTGAACTCGATTATAAACAAACGGTCGACAATTATTTAAAAATTAATGATTGGCGAGTTAAAGAAAATTCTACCGTCACTTATTCCGTCGGTGGTTTGATTTTATCAAATAGTGGGGCAGTGACCGCGAATTATTGGCTAAGTGAAGTCTATGATCCCGAAATTGAAAAAGCTCATCGTAACGCGGATATACATATCCATGATTTATCGATGTTAACTGGTTATTGTGCAGGATGGTCACTCAAACAACTTATCCAAGAAGGTTTAGGTGGGGTGCCTGGTAAAATAACTTCTTCGCCAGCGAGTCATTTATCAACTTTGTGCAATCAAATGACCAATTTTTTAGGCATAATGCAAAATGAATGGGCCGGAGCGCAGGCATTTAGTTCTTTCGATACCTATCTAGCGCCCTTTGTCAAAGCTGATAATTTATCGTATAAAGAAGTCAAACAATGCATTCAATCTTTTGTTTATGGTGTTAATACACCTAGTAGATGGGGTACACAAGCACCATTTACTAATATTACTTTAGATTGGACTGTTCCTAATGATATGGCGGAGTTAAATGCGATTGTTGGCGGCAAAGAAATGCCATTTAAATATAAGGATTGCGTGGAAGAAATGCGCATGGTGAATAAAGCCTTCATCGAAATTATGATTGAAGGAGACGCTAATGGTCGCGGTTTCCAATATCCAATCCCAACTTATTCCATCACTAGAAATTTCGATTGGTCAGAAACTGAAAATAATAAACTATTATTTGAAATGACTGCAAAATATGGTACGCCATATTTCTCTAATTATATCAATAGCGATATGGAACCTAGCGATGTTCGTTCGATGTGTTGCCGTCTTCGTCTTGATCTTCGCGAACTCCGCAAAAAATCTGGTGGTTATTTCGGAAGCGGTGAATCGACTGGCTCGGTTGGAGTAGTTACAATCAATATGCCGCGCATCGCCTATTTATCACTCGATGAAAAAGATTTTTATCATCGTTTAGAAAGGATGATGGATATTGCTGCTAGGTCATTAAAGATTAAGCGCAATGTCATTACCTCTTTATTAGACGCTGGCTTATATCCCTATACTAAGAGATATTTAGGGACATTTAACAATCACTTTTCGACAATTGGCCTTGTTGGAATGAATGAAGCTTGTTTAAACGCCCGTTGGATTAAAGAAGATTTGACGCACGAAAAAGCACAAAAATTTACGATTGATGTCTTAAATTTTATGCGCAATAAATTATCCGACTACCAAGAAAGATATGGTGATTTATACAACTTGGAAGCGACACCTGCCGAGTCAACCGCTTATCGTTTAGCCCGTCATGACCGCAAAAAATATCCTGATATCATCACTGCGACCGATAATCAAGATGCCCCTTATTACACAAATAGCTCGCACTTACCTGTTGGCTATACCGAAGATATTTTTAAAGCCCTTGATATTCAAGATAATTTACAAACCTTATACACTTCCGGCACCGTTTTCCATACCTTCTTAGGCCAAAAGATGCCTTCATGGAAATCGACAATGAATTTAGTTAGAAAAGTTGCGGAAAATTATCATATTCCTTATTACACCATTTCACCAACCTATTCCGTTTGTAAAGATCACGGCTATATTACTGGCGAAGTTTATAAATGTCCTCATTGTGGACAAAATACGGAAGTTTATTCTCGCATCACCGGTTATTATCGTCCAGTTCAAAATTGGAATATTGGTAAAACTGAAGAATTTAAAAACCGTAAAGAATATGTTTTAGCTAAGTCGCATTTATGCCGTAATGGCAAAGAAATTAATGTTTTAGAGGATAAGCAAGAAAGCGCTCCGCTAATTCAAGAAATTCTATTGTTTGGCACGAAAACTTGTCCAAATTGTAAGATGGCTAAAATGATGTTAGATAAAGCCCAAGTTAAATATGTTTATATTGATGCTGAGGAAGAAGTTGAACGTACGAAAAAGTTAGGCGTTAGCAAAGCCCCAACTTTATTAGTGCCTGATAAAGATGGTCAAATCGCTTACTATGAAAACGCTTCTAACATCAAGTCGTTTGTGGAGAATTATAACAATTAAAAATGTTTTATGATGCAATAATTGTCGGAGCGGGTGTCTCTGGCATGATGGCAGCCATTAATCTCAAAAGAGGGGGCAGAAATGTCCTCCTTTTAGAAAAAGAAAACGCGGGCGGACAAGCCGCTATTTCTCCTCGACTAGAAAATGTGCCAGGTTTTAAAGAAATTAGCGGCGAAGAATATGCCTTTAAAATCTTTGAACAAGTTTTAGATTTAGGGATAGACTTTGAATTAGAAGAAGTTTTAATAGTGCAAAAAGAGCACAATGTTTTTAGTGTACAAACAAATTATCGAACCTATCAGTCTTATGTGGTGATTATCGCTAGCGGAGTTAAACATCGCCACTTAGGTTTAGAAAAGGAAGAATCTTTAATCGGAAAAGGTATTTCTTATTGTGCAGTTTGCGACGGGGCTTTTTATAAAGATAAAGATGTCATTTTAATTGGGGACGCTAATTCGGCAATGCAATATGCCCTCTCTTTAGCTAAGACTTCTCGTCAAGTCACTATCTGCGCTTTATTTGATAAGCTCTTCGCTGATCAAATCTTGATTGAACGGGTCAAAAATACAAGCAATATTCGTCTATTTTATAATTTAAGTGCACAAGAGTTTTTGGGCGAAAATGTCTTTGAAGGTGTGATTTTTGAAAACACAAAAACTAAAGAATTAATTAGGATGAACGCGGATGGATTATTTATTGCCATTGGGCAAATCCCGGATAACGAACGTTATAAAAATTTAGTGGATTTAAAAAATGGTTTTATTGTAGTAAACGATGAGATGGAAACTAAGACGCAAGGTTTATTCGCTAGTGGTGATTGCATCGATAAAAAATATCGTCAAATTGTTCTAGCGGAAAACGATGGGGCAATTGCCTCTATTTCAGCATTAAATTATTTAAATAAAATGAATTTTTAGTAAGATCTTAATTCACTATCTAAGATAGCCTCCCTAGCTATCTTTTTCATTTTTAAAGCAACTTCATAAGGTATCTCATGCAAGCCACTATAGAAACAATTTTCGTTATCGACAAATTTTTGGAGGCGATATTTTTTTGCCCCTTTTAGCATCGATGAAGTGATATATCTTATGTCATCGTAAGAGTGAAATTCATCAATTAAAGTCGTCCTAAATTCATATTCAATTGTTTCTTGTTTAATTAAGTAGGAGATACTTTCTTTAATCTTATCTAGATATGGTGGATTAACGATATCGATGGTAAGAGGATACTTCTCGAATGTATTTTTAATATCCATCGCAACATAGTCAATAAATTTATTCTCAATTAAATAACGAAGTATTTTAGGGTTAGTCCCATTTGTGTCTAGTTTAATTTTATAAGCGTATTTTTTTATTAAGCTAATTAATTCAATTAAACCATCTTCATCTAAAGTTGGTTCTCCTCCCGAAATGACTATCGCATCAATCATCCCTTCTCTTTTCTTTAATAATTCTTCAATTTCTTCTAGCGAATAAGTAGTGGAGACCTTATTTAACACTAGTTCAGAATTATGACAAAAAGGACAACGCATATTGCAATTTGAAGTAAAGAGAGTCATGGCTAAATAGCCTTCATAATCAACGACCGATAAATTTTCGACGCCACTAATTTTTAGCATAGCTTTCATCTTTTATCCTTTTTAATAGTTTATTAATGTCTTGACGATTTTTAATGATGGTGTATGGCTTATTAGATTTTAAAATTGCCTCTTGAAATAAGCGGGGTTGATAAATCCTTTTAAATTCTAAAATATATTTTTTAAAAGCGTTATCGAACTGATAATCAATCATCCCTTTTGGAGCATCAAATCTCTGTTTACCTTTTGTTTGGATAAATCTTTGATAGGCTTGCTTTAAACATTTTTTGGTTGGTAAATCTAAAAAGATAATATAATCCGCACGCATTAGGCGAATATCTAAACTTTTAAGATAATTACCTTCAATAATCCATGTATCTGATTTTACTAATTCAAGCATCTTTTCCCGAACATAACTAACATCCATGTTTTTAGATGAAGAAACACGAAAATAATAATCTAGATGGATGAGGGGATAATTTAAAATCTCATTTAAGGCAATTGATAAAGTAGTTTTACCACTGCCAGGGGAACCAAGAATCAAGATTCTTTTATATTGCATCACTTAATTTTACCATATAAATACGAAAAGTTATTTATTAATGCTAGGAATAGGAGATTATTACATTATTAACGATATTCTTGTTTCTCTCAGCTTAATTATTGTAGGTATTCTATCTGATTTTGCATTTAATAATTTAAATCAGAATCAAAATATTAGTCTCGCTATTAAAGATTAGTATCTTTATCTTTATTTTACCTTAGCTTGTTCTATAATTATTGATATATGAAAGAACAACTCATTTTCTATATCAAAAAGCTTGATACAGTTACCTCTTTTATCATTTTAGAACTATTAGCGTTCACCTCTTTTGCTTTAGGCGGAATTAACGCAATATTTTATTATTTATCAATTGTCGTTTTAGTTTTCGCTCTCCCCTTTTTTATCGTCGCTAAAAAAGAAGAATTGAAACAACTTCTATTTTATTCAATACCTCTATTTCTTCTTGCTGCTTTGGTTTCCTTTGGTAAATTATATTCCTCTAGTGGCTTTTTATTAGAAAATATTGGCATTTTTTTAGCGTTTATTTCTTTTTATTTATTGGGTTTTTTAGCTCGCCATAATCACGCATTTAAAAAAGACTATTTATTATTATCTATCGGTGGAGCCTTCGCTTTATTAGCCATCATTTCCCTAGTTTATACTTGGATTAATTATGGTATTTTTTATGGATTAATTTATCAAGACACACCAGAATATTACTGGAATGGTTTAGTTTATAATGTCACTGATGAAATAAGGTGGTTAAATGGTTTAGGTTTTGAAACCTTCGACGTGCGTTATAGCGGTACTTATGCTTATTTACTATTAGGTGCTTTGCCATCTTTATTATTCATCTCGCCAAAAAAAGATAAATTAAAATTCGCCTTGACATCTTTTATTGCGTTCGTCGGTTTATTGTTATTAATTACTACACCTAATCTCGAAGGATTGTTTTATTTAATCCCCTTATTTATTTTTATCCTTTTGTATAGATTTTATCGCGTCCTAAAAGTTAATAAATGGCTCGATATCACATTATTAGTT
>CASFSG010000032.1 GCA_949297305.1 uncultured bacterium | reverse complement strand
TCTAGTCTCTAAATCAATAGGGATATAATTCCTTTGATGTGTTAAAATATCCATATAGTCCTCCTTCTTAAGTGTTGGATAACTTAATTATAAGCGAGGACTATTTTTTATGCTTTAATTTAGTCTCACATCATTTGAATTAGTACATATTGTTTTTAATTCTTTAAATATTATTCTTGGCTTTATTAATAAATAGGCGATCGATAAGACAAATAGGTTTATATAAAGCAATGAGCAAAACGAGCATAATTGCTCCGCTAGGTAGAACATAAACGGCATTATAAATTAATGATTCAACAAAGGGAGTTTCATATAATACAAGACCACTGATTGAAGCAAACAGCCATCTTAGTGCGCTGGCAAATAATGAAGCAACGATAGTAAAGACAATACTTTTCCAATTATATTTGGCATCGGATTTTATAATTAATTGTTTAAAGAAACCAAAAATTGCTATAGAACCATAAGCCAACAAATAATCAAATGGAAAAGTATATAGTCCCCAACCATCAAGTATGCAAGTAATTAAACCATAGATGACTCCAATACCTAGAAAACCTTTAATTGGACCTTGTCTAAGCGCCAAAATGGCTAAGGGAATAGTAGTAAAAGAAATTGAGCCTCCACTAGCGCCTAATGTAATTTTCAAACCATCAAAATCTAATCCAACAGCTAAAGCAATTAACATTGCGCTTTCAACAATTTCATAGACGTTATATTGATTATTAAGATTTAGCAAATAAAAAATTATCAACGTTGCTAAGCCAAGAAAAACGCTATAAATAATAACTAAATAATGCAAAGAAAAAGTAATTTCTTCATTTGCAAATAAAGAGGCAAAATTAGGCAAAGTTACAAGCATAATGACGCCTAAAAAATATAACAATAAAGAAATTAACGAAATATTTTTAAGTTTATTTTCGAAAAGTAAAAGTGTGGCACCAATTGGGGCTAATAGCAAAATCAAAAAGGTCATCGTAGAAAAACTAAAATTAGTTGGTGCTAATGTTAATTCATAGCCAAAGACATTAACATCACCAATTTTCAAAATCGGAATAACATATAAGATTAATCCTAAATATCCAATAGTAATCGCAACAATTTTAAGGATAAAATTAATTTTATCTTTCATAAAAAACCTCCATAAGGAGGGCTACTTTAAAACGATTTCCCTCCGCTAGCATTACCTAGATCAGGTATGGTTCACTTGTTACTACAAGTATCTCAGCCGATTACTCAGCTCCCAAAAGATATTATAGAGTTATTTTATATATCCGCAATTAATTAATTGTCCTTAAACCATTTAATTGGTGAGATATTCTTAGCAAGTAAAAAATCATTCGCTCGTAAAAATTGTTTTTGATTAAACCAACCACCGCGATTAGCGCTTAATGGCGAGGGATGAGTTGTAGCAACAATATAATGATTTTTGTTTGTGACGAATTTGGCAAACTTCTTAGCAAATGATCCCCAAAGCATATAAACCATCGGGGTATTACATTTTTCTAAATAAGCAATGACGTCTTTTATAAACATTTCATAAAAAGAAAATGCGTGTGATAAAGGTTGATCTTTTTTTACTGTCAAATAGACATTTAAAAGTAAAACCCCTTGTTTAGCTAAATACGATAAATCTCCATCTTGATTTATTGCGACTTGATATTCATTGCTAATTTCACGATAAATATTAGTCAAAGAAGGTGGTAATTTAATTCCGTGATTAACTGAAAAACATAGACCATTCGCCTCGTTTTCACCATGATAAGGATCTTGGCCAATGATAATAATTTTAGTTTGATTAAGCGGGAAATATTTAAAGGCTTCAAAAACATTATTTAGTGGAGGATAAATAATGTTATTTTTATGTTCTTTAATGATGAAATTAATCATTTGGAAAAAATAATCACGATATTTAATCTCTTTAAAAAACGGATGATTAATTTCAGTGCCATCAAATAATGTTTTTGTTTCATCCTTCATGTTGCTCATTATAGCAAAGACTAGAAAATAATGTATAATGCTATCGATGAAAATTTTGTTTGTTTTTAATCATCCGGCCCCCTATAAAATTGAATACTTTAATCAATTAAGCCAGGAGGTCGATTTAACTGTTATCATCGAAAGAATGAAGGCCTCTAATCGCAACAAGGCCTTTTATCAAGATAATGAATATAATTTTAAACTAGTCAAAATTAAAGGTCTAAATATTGGGCAAGAGAATCATTTATCTTGGGGCATTAAAAAACATTTAAAGAAAAATCACTATGACTTAGTCATCATGAATGGTTATTCAACATTTTCTGAAATGATTGCAATCCGTTATTTAATTAAACATCAAATGCCATATCAGCTTTATATTAATGGAGGCATTATCCCTCAAAAAGAAAATAAAATTAAATATCGTTTAAAAAAATATTTTATTAGTCATGCTAAGCATTATTTTGCTCCGACAACAAGATCGAAAGAATATTTAATTCATTATGGGGCTATTAAGAAAAATATCTATCTTTATCCTTATTCATCAATGAAAAAAGGTGATATGTTAGATAGAACTTTAAGCGATAAAGAGATAATAGACATAAAAGAAAAATACCAAATACCACTAAACAAGCATGTTTTAATTAGCGTTGGTGAATTGAACAAAAGAAAAAATTTTGAAATCTTATTAGATGTAATGGAAGAACTAAATAATGATTATGTTTTAATTATTATTGGAGAGGGGAAAAATAAACATAAACTAGAAAAAATAATCAAACATAAAACACTAAATAATGTACTTTTGCGGGGATATTTACCAAAAAGTGAAGTATTAAATTATTTAAAAGCATCAGATATTTTTCTTTTTCCAACTAAATATGATATATACGGTCATGTGGTAATTGAGGCACTTATGAATGGGGTAATTGTCATTGCTAGCGAAAGATCTAACGCATCAAAAGAAATCATTAAAGACGGGTATAATGGCTATTTAATAACAACTAATAGCAAGGAAGAATATTTGCAAAAAATTAAATTAGGTATACAATCTATTCCGCGCGAAAATGCGCGAAATAGTGTTAAAGAATATATTATTGAAAACACTGTTTTAGAAAATATCAAACAATTTAAAGATATATTAAAAAAATGAATATCCTTCTATTAACTTCCTTCATGGAAGAAAACTACTTTAATAAGTACGCATTAGAAGCTTCGTTAAAACCAAATCCTTCTAATCAAAATTTTTATTTTAAACTTTTAGAGTGTCTAAAAATAAATCACAAAGTAACTGTCATTTCTTTAAGACCATTTGTTAAAGGGATGTTTAGCGATACATTTTTAGAGGAAAAAGAAGAAGTCAAAGATAGCATCACTTATCTTTACCCTAAAGTTTCTTCAAATAAGTTATATAAAGCTTTTAAAGAAACAAAGTATCTTTACACCTATATTAAAAATTACATCGCCAGGCAGAAAATGCGCGATTTTCTCATCATTGTTGATCCTTTAAGATTACCATTAGAAAAAACTGCAATTCAATTAAAGAGGAGATATGGCAAAAAAGTTCTAGCGGTTTTAAGTGATAATCCAGAAAATTTAACAAATGTAAAACATCGTTATATCAAAATATTTAAAAAATATATTTCTTCATTTGATGGATACATCGCTTTAACCGAAGGATTAAACAATCTGTTTAATATAAATCATCGCCCATATTATTTATTAGAAGGAATCGCTCTTAAGATTAATAAAGAAGAAAAAAGTATTTTAAGCAATTATCTCTTTTTTGGTGGCGCACTTTATGAAAGGTATGGAATTAAAACGATGCTAGAAGCCTATCGTGAATTAGGTATCCCATATAAAATGGTTATCGCTGGTGAAGGGGAATTAAAATCTTATCTATATCATTACACTGAAAATGTTGATACGCGGGTATTATATTTATCACAAATAGATCGCCAAACGATTCAAAAATTTGAAGCACATGCTTCTTTAAACATCAACCCTCGGCCATATGATGAAAAGTTAGATAAAGAGTCAATTCCAAGTAAAGTAATCGAATATTTATCGAGCGGAACCTTGGTAATGTCAACTCCTTCTAACCGCCTACAAGAATTGTTTAAAGACGAAGTTATTTGGTTAAAGGGCGACAAAAAGGATGATTTGATTGATGGTTTAATTACATTTACTAAATTAAGCAACACAAAGAAAAAAGAAATGGCTAACGCCGCTAAAGAAAAAGTTTTAAATCTTTTTGGAGTCGAAACGCAAGCTAAAGGACTAGATGCATTTTTAAAGAAAATTAAGAAATAAATTCCTCTTTTGTTTTAATTAATTCGCTTTCGAATAAATCAATAATTTTATTAAAGGATAAATTTTGATCATAATAAGCTTTATTTAAAGCGCCCATCTTAATTCGCTGCTCATCATCTAAGTTGATAAAATTCTTGATTTCTCTAGCAATATCATTTTCATTTTCATTAGCAAAAATCGCCCCGCCACTTTTCTTTAATAATTCTTTTCCATCTCCCTTAATAATAGCGATAATAGGCTTACCATATGAAAGATATTGCGTAGCTTTATTTGGGATTGTTTTAGAAACATAACTAGAAGGAATATCTTTTAAAGAAACGATTAGACCATCGCAATGAACAAAGTATCTTTCCACTTCTTCAATAGAAAGCATGCCATGATAAAAAACTTTACTCTCGAGCCCCATTGCTTTAATAAGTTCTAAAGTAGAATTAAGCTTAGGCCCCATTCCCATCAAATGAAGAGCAATATCATCGTTTTTTAGATGAACAAAAGACTTAACTAATAAATAGACAAGTTGCAACGAACCAAAGTTACCAGCGTAAACGAAATTATATTTATTTTGATAAATAATCGGTGATAATTTACTCGATGAAACAATCGTAGGTTGATTAATATAAACAAAAGTTTTTTCTAGCCCTAAAACATTTAAAAAATAATCTTTAAATGAAGGGGAAGAAATTAAAAGCTTATCGCATTTACTATATAAAGATTTCGACCATTTAAAAAGAATTTTATAAAGCAAGGAATTCATTTTAATTGCCCCAGTTACAACAGTGGATTCAGGCCAAAGATCCATCACATACAATAAATGTGGAACATGATGTTTTTTGGCATAAATAATTGCTGGCGAAATAGAAATAATCGGCGACAGCGAAAAAGAGAGAACAATATCAAAATCTTCTTTAAAATGACGAATAAACCTTCTAGCGTTATAGTAAAAAGATAAGTAATTTAACGAAACAACAATATGGGAATTTTTACGAGGAATTAAATTCACACGATGAACTTTTACACCATCAATTATTTCATAACAAACTTTTTTATAATTATTCAAAATTCTATTGTATCCATAATTTGGTTTACCAGTAATCACTACTACTTCATGACCGCGATTATATAATTCTCTAGCAACATCATGCGTGATAAATTTTTCGGGATAGTAGTATTGGGTAACAATAAGAATTTTCATAAAAAATTTAATTTTTGCGGTTTATTTTCCTGCAATACTAAGTTTTTTAATTAAAACAGAAGGAACCATTGATCCGTAAATATTTAATTCATTATCACTTGCGATATATTTTATATCGTTAAAAATATCTAAAATATTACCGCTGATGGTAAAGATATCAAAGGGACGGCTAATTTGACCATTTTCAATTTGATAACCACTAGCTTGCAAAGAGAAATTGCCACTTTGACGATTAAGACCTGCATGGAGTCCTTGGACACCGGTGATATAAACGCCATTATCCATCTTTTTAAATAAATCTTCTAATGATAGTTTGCCTTTTTTCATCACAATAAAATTAGGTGCAATCGAGACACGAGAACCCGCGTTTGAACCATTTCCAGTCGATTCGACATTATCAATTTTAGCCGTTCTTAAATTGTATAAATAATTCTTTAAAACACCATTTTTAATAATATCAAAGTTTCTTGTAGCAACTCCTTCATCATCAAAACTTGTACTATAAACTGTTTTTAATAAAGGCATATCAGAGATACTTACTTTCTTATTAACTACTTGCGTGCCTAATTTACCTTCAAATAAAGATGAATGCTTTTGAACATCTTCACTAGAAGCATAGCTAACTAGGACGTCAACAAAAGTAGCCATCACTTCATTAGAAATTACTGCCTTATATGTTTTTGTAATCGCATCAACTGGATTGAGTTTACTGACGCATTTATTGACGAGATTACTTGCTAACTTATCGATATCAATTTTGGAAAAATTATTATCTACATATCCAATAAAATCGCTTTTGACTTGGTCGTTTTCCGCGGCTAAGGCGCTTGCAAAAACACTATAATTGTTTCTTTTACGATGTAGCTTTAAGCCTTTAGAATTATAAATTAAGCGTTCAGACATATTTTCATTATATTCGACACCTTCGACTTCAATAATGCGTTGATCTAATTGACGAATTTTATTTTCTAACGCTAGCATTTTTTCTTTTTTAACTTCTAAAGAAATATTGCTTAATTCTTTATTAAAAGTGTTTACACGATGATATTTTGGACTTCCTTTATAGATGATAGAAGGCTCATCGCTTTCAATTAATTTTGCATTTTCAATAATATTATCGACTAAAGTTTCAGCCATTCTATTATCATAGTAATTCGCAGAAGCAACACCCATTTTACCATCGACGATACCTCGAGCTAAAATAGATAAACTAGCACTATTTTCAAATTTATCTAATTCACTATGAAAATAAGAAAAACTTAGATTTTCACTTTTAACAATATTTAATTCACATTCTTCAAGACCTTTGCTTTTAGCAATTTGAAAAAATTTATCGTATTTCATTATTTAAGTTCTCCTCCTCTACCACCAACGGTGACGTTTCTTAAGCGAATGGTGGGTTGACCAACATTAACGCGGATCGAACCACTACTAGCTCCGCACATCCCTGAACCAAGTTCCAAATCGTTTCCCACCATATCGATTTGTTTTAAGATATCGCTACCTTTGCCAATTAATGTTGCGCCTTTAACTGGTTCACATATCTTGCCATTGCGAATAATGTAGGCTTCGCTGCAGCCAAAATTAAATTCGCCAGTCGATGGATTGACTGAACCACCATTAAAGGCAACGGTATATAAACCTAGTTTTGTCTTAGCGATTATTTCTTCTTTGGTCGATGTACCATTCTCAATATAAGTGTTTGACATCCGCGAAGTAGGAGAATATTCATAAGATTCTCTTCGGCAAGCACCATTACCAACTTTATTCATTCTGCGGCCATTATAATCATCAATCATAAAACCGACTAATTTCCCATCTTTAATTAATTGTCGTTTTTCGCCTAAATTACCTTCGTCGTCGATATCGACAGAACCCCAAGCACCAGGAATTGTCGAATCATCAACCGCGCTGACAATCGGCGAAGCAACATCTTCGCCCACCATCTCTTTTTTGAAGCAACTCAAATCGCGGCTAACCGCTGATGCTTCTAAAGGATGGCCGCATGCTTCATGGAAGAGTACACCACCCCAGCCATGACCGATTACAACATCCATAACTCCACTAGGGCATTCTTTTGCGTCTAAATTTTGTAATGCAATTTCAACGGCCTCTTTAGCGGCTTTTTCTATTTTGTCTTTAGTGAAATTAGAAATATCGCCTTGAACATTAATTGAAGTGTAATGCTGTTCAAAACCTTCATCATTTGCAACCATCACTTGAAAAGCCATCGAGCCATATTCTTGCACCCTTTTAAATGTTTTTCCTTTGGAATTAAATAAAGTGATCTCTTGACGTACATTAGAAAAATTTGCTAAATGTCTAACAACACGAAGATCATGATAATCTTCAATGATGTTTTCGCCAATGCGTAATAAATTCACTTTTTCGCTAGTTGCAACGTCAAAATAGGAATTCTTAACTTTGTTGCGGTTTTTATATTTAATAGTTTTAAAGCTATCAACATTTAATAATCTTTCACCTTCAAAAGATTTTGACATTTTATTAGCTAAAGACATTAAACCTTTACGGGTAAAATCGTAGGTATAACCATAAACTTGGCGATTTTCTTTCAATAGGCGTAATCCAACGCCTTTTTTATAATTGTTCATGGTGCGATTGATTTTACCATTTTCAAAACCAAGCGACTGCGTTTTTGAATTGAAACAATAAATTTCTGCATAGTCCGCTCCTGTGCTAAGCGAGGAATTAAGGACATCAAGTGCTAATTTTTTTGAAATCATGATTAAATTTTCCTTTCAACAAAAATGATTATACTCTTTAACTATCTAGATAGTTAGTTATTTAAATCTTCAACGAGAGATTTTTTAGCTTTAAGAGCATCTTCCTCCGCTATATAGATTTGCCTTAAACCATAATTAGTGACATCACCGATGGCATAAAGACCAAAAATTGGTGTTCTAGCGTCTTCATGATTAGTGATGATATTACCATAAGCATCTAGTAAGCCAGGAAGATGAACGAATTGTGTATTAGGTATTTGACCCACTAATGGAAAAATACCATCTGCGACAATTGTTTTTATTTCGCCGGTATGAACATTTTTAATTTCTACGCCTCGAAATTCATTTTCACCAAGTAATTTAATGGGAATATAAGGTGTAATAAATTCCACATTCCTTTTAGCTTTAAGTTCATCGATTAAATATTTTTCGGCGCGATATTCCTCACGGCGATGTACTAAATATAACTTATGAACAATTTCGCTTAAATGAATTGCTTCTTTAAAAGCGGAATTACCGCCCCCAATAATAACGACATCCTTGCCTTGATAAAAATGGCCATCACACAAAGCACAATAAGATAAACCATGTCCGAGAAATTCATCTTCTTTAGCTAAACCAATCTTCTTTTCTTTCGTGCCAGAAGCAACAACAACTCGCCTAGCAAAAATGTTTTTAGTTGATAATTTAATTTTAAAAAAATTATCTTCTTGTGTTAACGACAAAACTTCATC
>CASFSG010000031.1 GCA_949297305.1 uncultured bacterium | reverse complement strand
TTAACTATTTCACAAATAGTTTATTCAGTATCGATGTATCATACAATGTATTCCGATGAATATCATAAAAATTATTTAAAAACTTACATTTATCCAATTAATATTAATAATGGATTAATAACTATTGCATTCATTTTTGCTAGTGTCTTAATAGCGTTTTTATTAAAAGGCGATTTTAATGTTAAAAATAAACATCTCTATCGTTTGATATCGGCTTTGCCGCTTATCATCTTTATTATACCGAGCACCGTTCAATTAATTTATTTAGGTGCAACTATTCAAACTAATAAAGTCTTCGCTAGTGATTTTTTACCATTAGCTATTTACGCTTTCTTCTTGACTTGGTTAGCGTTTTATCATCTTTTTGGTTATAGTAAGGCTAAATTAAATCAAGCGTTAAGAATCTTATTATCGTTTATTTGCGTTCCAGTTTTACTTTTGTTTAACTTTCGTATTTTTTTGTTCATGCTTTTTCTTCATGAAATTTTCACATCTATTTCCGCGACTTTTCTCCTCCATGGTTTGCCCCATTTAATTTTCTATAGCATATTAGCTTTGGCAATTTATGCGAACTCATTAATTAGTGATATCGCTGACGAAACATTTACTAAGCAAGAAAATAGTCATAACTATAAATTAAATAGTGAAAAACAAGTGGATTTAAATATTAAATTAGAAAATCATTAGATAAATAATTCAAATTTTGGCTATCTAATTAATTGTTTTTTTATTTTTAAAATTTAAAATTTTAAGATTTATAATATTTAATCTAGGAATTTAATTTTTTCTATGCTACTATAATTTTAATTATGGCATACGGATTTTTATATGAATTTTTAATGGGACAAACAATTGATGCTTACCAATATTTTGGTGCGCATTTTATCAAACAAGGTGATGAGGAAGGTGTCATTTTTCGTTTGTATGCTCCGATGGCGGACGATGTTTCGGTAATTGGAGAATTTAATAATTGGGATGTCGGAGCCCACAAAATGCAAAAGATTGATGATTCCGGCACTTATGAAATCTTTATTCCCGGGTTAAAGAATTATCAATCTTATAAATTTCATTTTCGAAATGCAAAAGGTGTTTATGTTGATAAAGCCGATCCTTACGCTTTCTTTAGTGAATATCGTCCTGGAACTTGCTCGCGCCTATTCGATTATCGTAACTTCGTTTGGCACGATGAAAAATTTATGCTCAAACGAACGCGCAATTTCGATGAACCGATGTCGATTTATGAAATGCATTTAGGCTCTTGGAAAGGTCAAATCGATGGTCGCAATCTATCTTATGAAGAAATCGCCGATTATTTAATACCTTATATTAAAGGTTTGGGTTATACGCATGTTGAAATTATGCCTATTGTTCAATATCCTTTCGATGGTAGTTGGGGTTATCAGGCAACAGGCTTTTATAGCGTGGATTCGCGATACGGTAATCCCTTCCAATTGATGTCTTTTGTTGATCGGATGCATCAAGCCGGAATCGGAGTTATTTTAGATTTTGCCCCAGTGCATTTTGCTAAAGATGCTTTTGCTTTATATAATTTTGATGGCGCGCATCTATATGAATACGCTTCAACTCAAAGAAGAATTTCTCCTTGGGGCAGTGCTTATTTTGATTTAGGTAAAGATCCCGTTCGCTCCTTTTTAATGTCAGCGATGAATTATTTTGTGACGGAATTTCATTTTGATGGCATTCGAGTTGACGCGGTGAGTAATATGCTCTTTTGGGACGGCAACAAAGATAAAGGCACAAATGATGGTGGGGTAGAATTTTTAAAACGACTAAATGCTCGCATGCATGACCGTCATTCTTCTTTAATGATGATCGCTGAAGATTCTAGTGATTTTTATGGAGTAACTAAACCGACGATTTATGGCGGAATTGGTTTTGATTATAAATGGGATTTAGGATGGATGAATGACACTCTTAAATATTATTCAAAAGATCCTATTTATAAAAAATATGAACATAATAAATTAACCTTCTCGATGGCTTATTTTTATAACGAGAATTTCCTCTTACCGCTTTCGCATGATGAAGTTGTCCATGGCAAGGGAACTATCATTAATAAAATGTGGGGCGATTACGATAATAAGTTCGCTTTGGTTCGCAATTTATATACTTACCAATTTGCTCATCCTGGGAAAAAATTAAACTTTATGGGTAACGAATTAGCCTCTTTTGATGAATGGAACGAAAATAAATCGTTACCATGGGTTTTAAAGACATTCCCTAAACACGACTCGATTTCTAGGATGATTCGCGATTTAAATCTCATTTATCGCTATGAAAAAGCGATGCATGTCGAAGAATATAATCCAAACAATTTCCATTGGACGATGGTCGATAATAATAATGATTCCATTTTAGCTTTTGAAAGATATTGTGGTGATGATTTATTACTCTTTGTTTTTAATATGACCCCAAATTTTTACGCTTATTATGAAATAGGTGTGACGCGTCCAGGTTTTTATGAAGAAATTTTTAATTCTGATAAAGATGTCTATAGCGGTTATAACCAATATAATGGCTTACCTTGTGAGGCTCATGATTTTGGGCCATATAATGCCCCTTATAAAATAACAATTAAAATTGCCTCTTTTGGCGCGATGATTTTTAAATTAAAAAAATAGATTGGAGTAAATATGTTTTCTAATGTTTTAGATTTTAAGCAACATTTCGAACGTCGACTTTCGGAAAAATATGGTAAAAGCGTCCCTGATAGCCATATTAGTGAACGTTATGATATTTTAGGAGAAATGGTAAGAGATTACGCTGGCTACTCTTGGCGAGAAACCCGCGAAGCTGCTCTTAAGCACCACAAAAAACAATTGATTTATTTTTCAATGGAATTTTTAATTGGCCGCCTTTTGGTTAATAATATGCAAAATCTCGGCATTTATAAAGTTGCTAAAGAAGGTTTAAACGAGTTAGGTATTGATATTCATGAACTAGAAGAACTTGAAAGTGATGCTGGGCTAGGGAATGGTGGTTTAGGCCGACTAGCCGCTTGTTTTTTAGATTCGATTGCTTCGCTAGGCTATGTAGGTCATGGCAATTGCATTCGTTACGATTATGGTTTTTTTCGACAAGTCTTTAATGAAGGAAAACAAACCGAACTTCCCGACCAATGGATGACTAATGGTTTTGTCTTTGAAGTTCGTAAACCTAAACACGCTGTTGAAGTCAAATTTGGTGGCAATTGTGAAACCTATCTTAAACCAAATGGCGAATTAGGTGTTCGTACAGTTAAGTGCACCTATGTCAAAGCCACACCTTATGATGTTTCGGTTGTCGGCTATCGCAATGGTGTCGCTAATACCTTGCGCTTATGGTCAGCTGACCCAAGCGAAAACAATCTTCCCCGCGATGTCTCTTTTGAAAAATATTTAAATGATTTAAAAGAATTATCGCATGGTTTATATCCCGACGATTCTACGGAAGCTGGTCGCAAGCTAAGAGTTAGACAACAATATTTCCTCGTTTCAGCTGGTTTACAATCTGTCCTACGCGGTCATAAACGTCGCGAAGGTCGCATGGATAATTTATGCGACTTTTATGTCTTCCAACTTAACGACACTCATCCGATTTTAGCGATTCCTGAACTCATGCGCTTATTAATTGATGAATATCAAATGGGTTGGGACGAAGCTTGGTATCAAGTTCGTCATTCCATCGCTTATACTAATCATACGATTATGCCTGAAGCTCTTGAAAGATGGCCGATTCAATATATTCAAGAACTATGCCCGCGATGTTATATGATCATTGAAGAAATTAATCGTCGTTTCAATCAAGAAATGGCTGAAAAGAACTTTGATAGCGGTAAACGCTATGCAATGCAAATTATCAAAGACGGCCAAATTCATATGACTAATTTAGCGATTTATGCGTCTTTTTCTGTCAATGGTGTCGCTAAACTTCATACGGAAATTTTAGAGCATCAAACTTTCAAAGAATTCTACGAATATTATCCTGAAAAATTTAATAATAAGACTAATGGTGTCACCCATCGTCGCTGGTTATTAAATTCTAATCCGCGTTTAGCTTCGTTAATCTCGAGTAAGATTGATGATGAATGGATTACCGATATGGAAAATCGTTTGAGCGAATTTAAAAAATTTGCTAAAGATAAAGATGTTCAAAAAGAATTTTTAGAAATCAAACACGAAAATAAAATTAAATTCAAAGAATTTGTTAGGGCTAAATATAATATTGATATTGATGAAAATTCAATTTATGATGTGCAAATTAAGCGATTGCACGCATATAAACGTCAATTGATGAATTGCTTCCATATCATGTATTTATATAAATGCATTAAGGAGGATCCTTCATTTAAGATGTATCCTCGCACCTTTATTTTTGGTGCGAAGGCTGCTCCGAGCTATTATTTTGCTAAAAAGATTATCGAATTAATTTTAGCGGTAGCAAAAGTCGTTAATAATGATCCTGACGTGAGTAAATATATCAAGATTGTCTTTGTTGAAAATTATGGCGTTTCCTTAGCGGAAAAAATCATTCCTTCCGCTGATGTCAGCGAACAAATATCGACAGCTTCGAAAGAAGCTAGTGGCACTTCCAATATGAAATTCATGATGAATGGTGCTTTAACTTTAGGGACGCTCGATGGAGCAAATGTCGAAATTCGCGACTTAGTTAATGATGATAATTGTGTAATTTTTGGTTTGACGAGCGAAGAAGTTTTAAAATATTATGATGAAGGCGGTTATAGTGCTTGGGATGAATATAATAACAATTCCAAAATTAAATGGATTATGGATTCGTTATTTGCTGGTCCTTGGGCGGAAGGAAGACCAGACCGCTTTAGAAATATTTTCGATGAATTGATGAATAATAATGATCAATTCTTTATCCTTAAGGATTTTGATGCTTATTTAGAAGCGCAAAAGAAAGTCGAAAAACTTTATCTTAATCGTCATAAATGGGCAGAAATTTGCTTAATTAATATTGCGATGAGCGGCTATTTTACTAGCGACCGCACCATTAGAGAATATGTCCGCGATATTTGGCATTTAGATAAAATAACCTTTGATGAGCAAGATTAATTTAGAAAAACTTTATCATGAGCAAGCTTCTTTAGATGCTTTAATTGCCTCAAATCATCAAATTAACTATGAGACGACCTTTACCCGTCGTCTCCTCGCTTTTATGGTTGAGCTAGGGGAATTAGCTAACGAAACACGTTGTTTTAAATATTGGTCAAATAAAGGACCATCTTCAAAAGATATTATTTTAGATGAATTTGCTGATGCTTTTCATTTTTTATTATCGCTAGGCATTCCTTTAAAAGCGAATAAATATCATTATCAAATGTATGGTAAAAAGATTCCTTTAGATGTGCAATTTATTAATTTATATCGTTTAGGCGCAGATTTATTAGATAATTATAATTTAGACAATTATTATTTAGTGATGCAAGAATTATTAAATTTAGGAGCGATGCTTGGCTTTAATGAGCGTGAGATAATTGACGCTTATTTAAAAAAACTAGCTATCAATTATTCGCGACAAAAGAATAATTATTAAGATAAAAACAAACAAAATTAAAAAGGAGGCGAGCCTCCTTTTTTAAATCATTAGTTTAGTGCTATTGTGCTTTGACGACACCTGCGCCACTAGCTAAACCACCTAAAATGGCAGCAATACCGCTAATAATTGCGCCAACACCAAGTGTTATAGGAGTTTCATCTAGATTCAATTCAAATACTCCATTACTTGCATCAGCTATTTCTTGAGCAAGTGAATCTTTAACAATCGTCGCGCTTAAGAAGAAGATGATCGCACCAGCGATTAATGCTAAAGCACTTAATAAATACATTAGTTTATTAGCCATCTTATTTTTTAATGCAATAGTAACAAGTGGAAGAATAGCTCCAACGACTACCAAAATAAACGCTACCATAATGACAACATTTCCGTTTACATCCATTGAGACACTTAATATTGGTTCTTCAACTACAACATACCATTCTAAAATGCCTTCACCACCAAACGCAGCCGCAAATCCATTAATTGCAACTAATAGACCATTAGTTGTTGTCACTTGAGCACCTAATATTGAATTAGTATCGGTAGTAACAGTGTTGATGCCGACGAAATTCATCGCCATCATCGCAATCGCTAAAACACCGAATATCAAAACAACAACTGGTAAAACTAATTTCAAGAGACTTTTTGATTCTTTTTTTGCCATAATTATTTTCCTTTCTTTATGTAAATATTATAGTGGAATTTTATTTCTAATAAAATACCTTTTTAATAATTTCTTTATTTACTTTCTAAGAGTAAATCGATTTCATCTTCAGAATAGATTTCGATGTTGTTTTCATGTAATAATTTGCTCGTAACTCCCATCCTTTTAATTAAAGTATTAGTAAAGGAACCATCATAGGTAAAATATTTTCCACAAGAAGGACTTTTTTCTTTTAAAAGGACTTTTTTAATTCCTAAGGCTTTACAGATGTTGAGGCATTTACTTGCGCCGAGACGATATTCTTTTGTGACATCGCTTCCTAACTTATTGATTACTTTATGACCATTTCTTTCCGCGGGGACTCGAGGTGTTTTTAGGCCTCCTTCAACTTCTGGGCAAAAGGGGATAATATCATAGCTTTCTTTGAGTTTTTCAATAGATGTTAGATAATTGTTCCCGCCATTATATTTAACATTGTCACCTAATAGACAAGCGCTAACTAAAATCTTTTTCATAACAAAAAGATTATATTGTTTTTACGGTGATAATTAAACAAAAAAAGATAAAAACAAAGATAATTTAATCCATAGAAATATTTCTATGTTATCATTTTAAAAGTGGATAAGAAAAAAGATTCAAAACAAAAATTTAATTTAAGTTATTTAGGTCCAATTCTCATTGGGGTTCTTGTCGTCGCCGTTTTATTAACAATTATCATCTACGGAGTTTATAATGGATATTGATAAAAATAAATTAAGCCATTTTTATTACGGGAATAATTGCTATGAGTTTCTCGTTATTAAAAAGCGAGTGAAAAATATTTCTGTTCGCCAAAAAGATCATATTATGCTTTTAACTGTTCCGATATATTTTTCTAGTATAGATATAAATAAATATGCCAAAATCTTATTGCCACGTTTTGTTGATAGGTACTTAAAAGGGAAGATTATGCCTTTTAGTTTTGCTAATCAATATTTATACCTATTTGGTCAAAGATATGAATTAAATGTTTTTTCTAGTAGTGGTGAATCGTTTTATTATTTTGAAGATGAGAAAGAATTAAAAAAATATTTGAAGAAGACCTTGCTTAATTATCTTAAAGAAAAAGTTAAATTTTACTCATTATTAATGAATATTCCTCCTAATAAATATAAGGTTACTATTCGCGATATGAAAACTCGTTTTGGCTCTAATTCTCAAAAAACGATGACTTTATCATTCCAATTATCTTTAGTGCATTATTCTCCGTTAATTATTGATTCAGTTATCGTCCATGAACTCGCGCATGAATTCGTTCATGCTCATAATAAAAAATTCTATCAAATTGTTTTAAAATATTTTCCTTCTTATTATGATGTGCAAAAATATTTAAAGAAGGGTCATTATCTTTATGACGAAAATCGTTAGTTCGCGTAGCAATGAATTAATTAAAGAAATTGCCTTATTAAAAAATAATAAAGGAAATTTTCACCATGATTATTTTTTAATTGAAGGTGAAGATTTACTTAAAATGGCCTTAAAGAAAAACTTAGTCTTGAAGGTTTTTACTTTAAACGAATTAAATCTACCTGATGATGTTGAGCAATATCTTGTCACAAACGAAATCCTTGAAAAAATATCATCTTATAAAACACCTGCTAAAATTGTTGCTTTAGTCAAAAAAGAGCTAAAGAATCTTTCACCAGGTGATATCTTATATTTAGACGATATTCAAGATCCTGGCAATTTTGGCACTTTATTACGCTTAGCACTTGCTTTTAAAATTGAAAATGTCATTTATACTTCTCGATCGGTTTCACCATTTAACTTTAAAACAATTCAAGCTTCTAAAGGTGCATTATTTTATTTAAATCTATATTGCGATGACGATTATCGTTTTCTATATCTCAATCGAGATAAATATCATTTAATTGCGACTTCCTTAAGCAAAAATTCTCAATATTTAAATAATTATCATTTTACCTTTGATCAAGATAACATCATTATTTTAGGCAATGAGGGACATGGTGTTAATAAAAAGGCGCTTTTATCTAGCGATGATATTATCAAAATCAAAATGAACGAGGAGATTGAATCGTTAAATGTTGCGGTGGCCGGAGGAATAATATTGTATAATTATTATTTAGATAAGTATGGACAATAAAAAGGAAAAAGTTGGTATTGTTCTTTGTGGCGGTGGGGCGATGGGCGCCTTTGAAGTTGGTGCCTGGCGCTTTTTAAAAGAAATCAATTTTCATTATGATATTGTCACTGGTACTTCGATAGGAGCGCTCAATGGTGCTTTAATGGTCTTAGATGATTATAAGAAGGCTCTTGATATTTGGAAAAGAATTGATGTCGATCAGGTAATGGTCGATGGTGTCGATGTCAATGAACATTTTTTCCGCGGCTTTTTTTCTTTAAAAAAATATTCTCGCATCCAGCGATTTTTAAAGAATTACGCGAAAAATCATGGGGCGAATATCGCCCCCTTTAAAGAATTGGTAAAAAAATCGATTGATCCTAAGAAAATTCAATCTTCACCGATTGATTTTGGCATCGTTACTTGCACTTACTTTCCAACGCGCGAAGTCGATATTAATATGAAGAAAATACCCGAAGAAGATGTCGTACCTTTTTTGCATGCCTCAAGCGCTTGCTATCCAATCTTTCCCATTGAAAAAATAAAAGGTAAAAAATATATCGATGGCGGATTTAAAAATAATTTGCCGATCGATTTTGCTATTGAACTAGGGGCAACTAAAATCGTCGCTATTTTACTCGATACTTTTCCTAGCCCCCAAATGAGCGAGCTACAAGATTTGCCCTTCGTCAAAAAGATTTCACCTTCGCATACGATTGGACATATGATGGATTTTACTCAATCCTCAATTCGCGATAACATGATTTTAGGATATAATGATGCCGCAAAAGCTTTCGGTAAATATCTTGGTTTCGCTTATACTTTCTATAAAGATAATCTCAATGTATATCAAGATATTGCTGATGAATTTTTTCATCTATTGATTTTAAAATCGACGCGACATTATAAAAAAATTGATCAAATTCTCGCTTGGAAACATAGCCAACGTTTATCGGAATTAGATTATTTTATCCGCGCGATTGAAATTATGGCAGACTTTTCTAGTATTGACTATTTAAAAGTCTATCATTTTAAAGAATTGATTAAAATTTGTTATGAAGCGATTGATGAATATGCTCAAGATGAAAAAGTTATGCGACAGTTTTATAAAATTGAAAAAGGCATTTTTAATAAATTTGAAGAAAACGAAAAGGCTTTCGTCTATTACATCAAAGTTTCTTTAAAAAGAAAATTTTCCATCGATTTTTTATGGGAATATGTTGAAGATTATCCTGAACTCGCTATCATCTTAGCTCTTTGTCAAACACTTTATCATCACCTCGATGAATTAGATATTATCGCTCGTTAATAAAACTAATAAGAATGGTGGTGCTTTTGATAAACTCGATAAAATTTTATAAATATTAAACCTAAAGGAATATTTACTAAAGCTTGAATTAGATCGAATAAACTAGAAATTAATCCGCTATTGCCATATAAAAGATAATAAGACAAAAAATATATTAAAATCATTGCTAGTGAGCCTAAAATTAAACTCAAAATTTTAAATTTTGTTAAACGTGGATATAAAGAACAACATATTAAACTTTCTAATCCTTTCGCGAGAATGGTAAAAGGAATAAAGAAAGGGTAACCATTTGTTAAATCGGCGAATAATGAACCTAAAATTGCACTGAGAGGACCTAATAGTGGTCCTAGGATTATCGATGATAAAAAAATGCAAGAATCACCCAAATTAATATAACCACTTCCTAAAGGCATCTTGATACTAATAAAAGCAGTGAAGAAATAAATTAAAACGATAGATATTGCACTTAAAGTGATTTTTTTAATTAGTTCTCTTTCACTCATCTCTTAAATTATAGTCCTTTAATTAGTAAAATCAAATAATTGAATAAATTATTAATAATTTATTATATACTAAAAAAGCACTAATAAAATACTATTTTAATCATTTTATTTCATTGATAATATTTATTAATAAATATTTGAAAACTACCTTAGTTTTTGTTTATAATAAACGAGGCGAAGAAAAAGAAATAGTAGTTTGCAACAAGTTTATTTAGGGAGAGTGTCGATAGTGAAACGCACTTATAGACGGACAAACGAATTCACCTTTGAGCCTGATTTATTCCGTTAGTCGCGTTAAGACAATTGAGAGCGTTATTTATTATAACGAATAAGGATGGTACCACGGATCTTTTCGTTCCTTAGTTCCACTTTTTTATTTTTAGGAGGCAAATATGGAACAAATTTTACTTGAACTTGCTGCTATTAAAGAAGAAATGCTCACTTTACTTAATGAAGTAAAAGATGAAAACGCTTTAAAGAATTTTCGTGAAGTTTATTTATCGAAGAAATCTAAACTTGCATCTTTGTCGCGTTATTTTAAAGATTTAAATAATGATGAAAAAGCTATTTTTGGCGAAAAAATTAATCAAGCGCGTCAAGAAATTGATCGAGCCTATAAAAATAAACACGATGAATTATTTTTTGCCTCATACAATAAACGTCTTTTAAAGGAAAAAATCGACTTATCTTTGCCGGGAGTTAATTACCAAGTAGGGAGGATTAATCCTTTAAGAAAAGTTGAAGATGAAATCTTAAACATCTTCGTTAATATGGGTTATGAAGTTTATGAGGGCCCTGATATTGAATCTGATTATTACAATTTTGAAAGAATGAATATTCCTAGCGATCATCCAGCGCGAGAAATGCAAGATTCTTTTTATTTTAATCCTTCTTTATTACTTAAGACTCATACTTCGCCTGCTCAAGCGCGGATGATGGATGCTAAAAAAGGCGAAGCGTTTAAGGTCGTGTGCCCTGGAAAATGTTATCGCCGCGATGACGATGATGCGACTCATTCACATCAATTTATGCAAATCGAAGGATTAGTCGTTGGTCATAACATCTCATTAGCGGACTTAAAAGGAACGCTTGAAACCTTTCTAAAAGCTGTTTTTGGCGAAAAAAGAGAAATCCGTCTGCGCGGATCATATTTCCCCTTTACTGAACCAAGTGTCGAGGTTGATATTAGTTGCGCGCATTGTTTGGGTAAGGGCTGTTCATTATGTAAGAATAGTGGCTATATAGAAATATTAGGGGCTGGAATGGTTCATCCAAATGTCTTAATGATGTCCGGCTATGATCCAAAAGAATATAGTGGTTTTGCTTTTGGGGTCGGCATCGATCGCGTCGCTATGCTCAAATACGGTATTAGCGATATTCGTGATATTTATCAAAACGATCTGAGATTATTTAGTAATTTTTATAAGGAGAGATAATTTATGAAAGTATCTTTACAAGTTTTAAATAATTTAATTGATATCAGCGATCTTTCGCCCGTAGAAATTGCTAATAAGTTAACTTTCGCTGGTGTAAAAGTCGAAGCGATTGAAGAATTCGCTATTGGAACGAATTTAACTGTTGGACAAGTTACTAAGGTAGAGATGATGGAGGATAGCGATCATCTACATTTATGCGAAGTTAATTGCGGCAATCAAATCGGTGTTTTACATATTGTTTGTGGTGCTAAAAATGTCGCAGTTAATAAAAAAGTTATCGTCGCTAAAGAAGGCGCTATCTTGAAGGATTTAACAATTAAAAAAGGTCAAATTCGCGGACATCTTTCTGAAGGTATGCTCTGTTCTTTAATGGAGTTAGGCATCGATGCTAAATATTTGAGCGAAGAAGAAATTAACGGAATTGAAATCTTACCAGATGAGACACCTATTGGCATTGATAATGTCTTAGAATATTTACATTTAAAACATACAATCTTAGATCTGGAACTACTTGCTAATCGAAGCGACCTTTATTCTTTAATTAATGTTGCAAAGGAATTAGGAACTTTATTTAATCGACCTTTAAAAGAGTTTAAACTAGTACCCATCGATCGTTTAGAAGATGACTTTGTGGTGAAGAGCTTAACAGATAAATGCCCGCAATTTGCCATTTCGATGATTAAAAATGTCCATATTGCTCCTTCACCTAATTCATTGCGTTTTGCTCTTAATGCGATGGGGATACGCGCGATTAATAATATTGTCGATATTGGCAATTATGTCATGCTTTTGACCGGTCAACCAATTCACATGTACGATGTTGATAAACTAAACGGAAAAGAATTGGTAGTTAAAGATGATTTAAATACTTCTTTTGTCGGATTAGATGAAAAAACCTACGAAATTAAAGAAGGCGATATCTGCGTTACTAATAATAACGAGGTTATGTGTCTAGGTGGTGTTTTTGGTTCATTAAAATGCGCGATTGATGAAAAGACAAAAAATATCGCGATTGAAGCTGCAAATTTCTTCCATGCTTCAATTCGCCATACGACTATTCGTCTTGGTTTAAATAGCGATTCGAGTCAACGCTTTATTAAAGGTATCAATCCGCATCAAGCTGAATTTGTTTTAGATGTCATCGCTAAGCTAGTGCAAGAATTATGTAAAACCAACGAGATTTATCAAATCCATAATTACGATGTAGTAAAACACGATAATTTAGAAATACCTTTCTCTTACCAAAATATTAACAATTTATTAAACACTAATTTTACTATTGAAGAAATTAACAATTATTTAAAACGCGATTATATTGAAGTTAATAATCAAATGGCTCTTATTCCTTTATGGCGAATCGATCTTAAAGAAGAATGCGATTTAGCTGAAGAAGTTATTCGCATCGCTGGTTTTGATTTTATTAAATCAAAATTGCCTGTTACACCTTCTTGTCGCGGCTTTCTTCATTTAGATAGTGCTTTTAATCAAAAAACGCGTCATCACTTTAACAATGTCGGACTCGATGAAGTGTTGACCTACACCCTTATTAGTGCGAAAGAGAAAGACTTATATAACTATTTGAACAAATTAGATGCGCCTAAGATTCTTAATCCTTTAACCGAGGATCGTCTCTATGTTCGTCAAAATCTTTTAATTTCATTAATAAATGTCGCTTCCTATAATTATCGACATAATTATTCAAGCGCAAAAATTTATGAAGTTAGCGACATTTATAATATCGATAATTTTAAGGAAAGTCATTTAGCGATTCTTTTATATGGCAAAAGAGAAATTCAAGGTCTATTAAAAGAAGAAAATTATTCTTTTTATGACGCGAAAGGTCTTTTAGAAGGTTATTTGACTACCTTAGGAATTGCTATGACGCGAATTAAATATCTACCATTTGCTAGCGATGATCTATATTTTCATCCCTATCGTAGTGCCTATGTCTATTTAGATAACAAATTATTTGCTATCATCGGTGAAATGAACGAATTAAGAAAAAAAGAATTTGGCTTTTTTGAAAAGACTCCTCTTGTTTTATTAGAGGCTAATTTATCTTTATTAAAGATGGCTAAAGTCAATTCATTAAAAGCGATTGAATTAAATAAATACCCCAGTGTTAATCGCGATTACGCTTTTATGGTTCCTAGCAATATTACCTATAACGATATTTATAACCTCATCAATAAAATTGATCGGACAATCATTCGCGAAATCAATGTTTTCGACATCTATCACGACGACAAATTCACCAATCAATATTCCCTAGCAATATCGATTCAATATGCTTCGATGAATAAGACGTTAGATGAAAAAGATCTTTCCTTAATCGAAGAAAAAATGTATCAAGCTTTAAAAAAGATTGGGGTGGCTTTAAGACAATGAAGATTACTTTAAGCGAATTGGCCCTTAAAAAGAAATTATCTTATCAAGATAATATCTCTTTTGATAAAGACAAATATCATTTATTAAAACCAATCTTAGATATTTTATCTTGCACGGTTGAGGTTGAGGCTCATCATTTGAATGATGGTGCTTCGTTAAAACTAAAAATTGATAGCGAGTTACTCTTAGAATCTTCCTACACTTTAAAGCCTTTTCGAAAAAAATATCATTTATCTGAAAATCTCGAACTGACATATCGCCAAGAAGATAAAGATAATTGCGATTTAATTTATGTTAAGGGGACGACATATGATTTGGATCAAGATATCTTTGATTTAATCACTAATAGTGTACCGCCATCGATCCATTTAGATGAGGAAAAACTGCCTAGTAGTGGTAAAGGCTATAACGTCTTTACCGAAGAAGAATATTTCAAGCAAAAAGCAGAAAGTGGGAATAATGCTTTTGACAAATTGAAAGATTTCGATTTATAAAATAATACTAAAAATATACTAATATTTTACCAATAATAATATTTATCTAAAATCACTCCTTTTAGGAGTGTTTTTTAATATTTAAAACTTAAATTAATCAAAAATAAATATTTTATTTTCTTGTTTACACGCGTTGTCTTTATGGTTAAAATTAATGTGCAGTGGTAGAAAGTGGGAATATGTGGGTATGTATTATGGCAGCTTCAGTTACCATTTAGATGAAAAAGGTCGCCTTCTTCTCAATAAGAAATTTCGCGCTCAGTTAGGCGATAAAGTTTACATTCTTAAGGGGTATGATGGCGCTTTATCTCTTTACGATGAAACCTCATTTGATGCCTACATGAAAGCGATGCAAGAACTGCCTATTTTAAATAGTAAAGATGCTCGCGATGTTTATCGCATTGCTCTATCTAGCGTTTATGATCTAGCGATAGATAAAGTTGGGCGAATAGTCATTCCTGCTAGTCTACTTAGTCGCTATAACATATCTCGGGATGTTATGGTCATTGGTCTAATCGATCATTTTGAAATTTGGGACAAGGATAAGTGGGAATCTTATCTAAGTGATAATGAAAAGGATTATGAAATAAAATCCGAAAAATTATTAATTAAAAATGAGCAATGAACATGTTCCTGTCCTTCTTAAAGAAGCCCTTAATGGCTTAAATATTAAGCCTGATGGAATTTATCTTGATTTGACTCTCGGTCGAGGAGGTCACGCAAAAGAAATTCTCAAGCGACTATCGTCTAAGGGCCGCCTCATTGCCTTCGATAAAGATCTTGAGGCGATAGAAAATAGTCGCATCGTTCTAGAAAATATCTCTAATAATTTCACTTTAGTGCATTCGGATTATCGCTTTGTGAAAGAAGAACTAGTAAAACTCGGCGTTAGTCGTGTCGATGGCGTTTTGATGGATTTAGGTGTCTCTAGTCCGCAATTTGATGATATTAAGCGCGGGTTTACTTACCGATTTGATACCAAATTAGATATGCGGATGGACGAAAGTAGCTCTTTATGTGCAAAAGATATCGTTAACACCTATTCACTCAGTGATTTAACGCGAATATTTCGTCTTTATGGAGAAGATAAATATTCCTATCAAGTCGCTAAAAAAATTATCGATTATCGCTCAAAAAAAGAAATTGAAACGACTTTTGAATTAGTTGAAATTATTAAAAGTGCGAAACCGATGAAAGAGTTAGCAAAAAAAGGTCATCCCTCTAAACAGATATTCCAAGCTCTGCGCATTGCGGTCAATGATGAACTAAACGCCTTAAGTGAAGCGTTAGAAAAGGTCATTCCTTTGCTTAATAATGGGGGTCGTTTAGTTGTCATTTCCTTCCAATCGCTCGAAGATAAAATTACTAAAGATATTTTCAAAAAAATGACAAAAGTAGAAGGAAGTAGACACAATGTCTACACCTTACCTACTTTAGATAAGTGCGATTATGAGTTAGGGAATAAAAAGGTCATAACGCCTAGCTTAGAAGAAATAGCGGCAAATCATCGTGCAGAAAGCGCGAAGATGCGCATCTTAATTAGAAAGGAAAATTGAACAATGCTAAAAGATAAACTATATAAAACACATCATCGTAAATTCCATTATTTTTGGCGAAAAACTCTCATTATCATTGGTGCTTTCTTTTTAACCTCTTCTTCAATTGCTCTTCCTGTCATCGTTTTCGTAAATGAAAATATTGTAATTATCAACGCCAACCAATCGTAATTTTTGATAGACTCCTTCCCTTTTTAGAGCCGTCCTTCCTCTAGGCGGCTCTTTATTTTATAAATAAAAATTTTGTTTTTTAGTAGTTTTCTATTGTTAAAAATGGGAGTTTATATTTATAATATACCTAGTTTAGGAGGAAGGAATGGAAAAACCACTTGCGATTATCGAATTATCTAATAGCGCAATCAAATTAATTGTGGGAGTCTTTCTCAACGATCAACCTCTAGTGATTTATCGAACTTCAATTATGCTTGAAGGCGAAATTTACCAAGGAAATATTTTAAATCGCGAAGGTTTAATTAACAAAATCCAACGCTTAAAAAATATTCAAGATAAAGAAATAAAATTGAAGTTATCAATTTCTGATGTCGTTTTAGTTTTGCCTCCTTTAGGCTTTACAGTTTATCAAAACGAAAAAATTACTAATGTCGTTAGCCCAACTTCTTTAATTGAACCGCTCGATATTCAAAATGTCATCAGTTTAGTTAAACGCGAAAATCTCAAACCTGGTCTAACTTATATTGACATTGTTCCTGACGCTTTCTTTACCGATGATGGTAATGCTTATTTTAAGCCACCTATTGGTGTTAAGTCTAACTCGCTACAAATTAAAGCTAAAATTCATACATTGCCTTTAAGGCTTGTTGATGATTATACTTCCTTAATTATCGATAGTGGTTTAAGGCCTCGTCGATTGATTGTTTCTAGTTACGCTAGCGGGGGCTTAATCAATAATCAATTGCCAGATTTAAATAACTATCTTCTTTTAGATATGGGTGAAGATATGACGACTTTGTCTCTTTTTGGTGAAAAGCAAATTTATGATACGACATATTTCTTTAAAGGTTTTAAAGATTTAAGACGCTATGTCGCTAATAAATTAGGCATCGCGCTTGAAGAAGCTCATAAATTAATTAATTTATATGGTCTAAATAATTTTACTAATTCCTTTAAACCAGTCATCGCTAGTGCCAATAATAATGGTCAAGAAAGCAATGTCTATCTATCATCTTTAAACGTGGCAATTAAAGAGTATCTTGATAGTTATTATGATGAAATTTTAAAGGCGATGAATACTTTATTAAAAAATTATGGTGATGATGTCCGCCGTTTTCCGCTTGTGATTATCGGTGGTTTATCCTATTTAGATGGGATTAAAGATTTTTTTATGGAACGCTTTGCTTCTAATGACAAAGTTATCTTTTTTGTCCCGAAAGTTATTGGCGCACGCGATGCGACTTTAACTAGTCTTTTAGGTGCTTTAGTAATCGCTAGTTCATATCTAGGAACTCTTAGCGAAGAAGAAGCGCGCGTTTCTAAAATTACGCGAGTAGCAAGAAAGTAGGTAAAAATTATGGCTGAGTATGATTTAGATAATTTTGAACCAGTAGCCCGCATTGTCGTCATCGGTGTTGGCGGTGCTGGCAATAATGCCGTCAATCGCATGATCGATGAACAAATTAACGCTGTTGAGTTTTATGTGATGAATACCGATCGTCAAGCTTTAGCAACTTCTAAAGCTATGCATCGATTACCTTTAGGCGAAGAAATTACTGGCGGATTAGGCGCTGGTGGTGAACCTAGTGTGGGTAAAGCCGCTGCCGAAGCTAGCGAAGAAGATATCCGCGAAGTTGTTAAAGGAGCTGATATGGTCTTTATCGCTGCAGGTATGGGCGGTGGTACTGGTACAGGTGCTGCTCCTATTGTTGCTTCTATTGCCAAAGAAGAAGGAGCTTTGACGGTCGCGATTGTTACCCGCCCATTTACTTTCGAGGGTAAAAAGCGCATCGCTAATTCCGTCGAAGGTCTCAATAACTTAAAAGATAACGTCGATGCTATTATCATCGTTAGTAACGATAAATTACTCATGGTCAATGGCACGATGCCAATTAGTGAAGCGTTCCAAGAAAGCGATCGCGTCTTAGCTCAATCAGTTAAAACCGTAACCGACTTGATTTTGATGCCTGCCATTATCAATCTCGATTTTGCCGATGTTAGAAATACCTTGAAAAATTCTGGTATTTCTTTGATTGGATTTGGGATGGGCAGCGGTAAAGATAAAGCGATGGAAGCGGCTGAAAGCGCGATTAATTCACCTTTACTTGAAGCTAGCATCAATGGAGCTAGAAGAGCCATCTGTGCAGTTACATGCGGTCCTAATGTCACTTTATTTGAAGCCCAAGAAACCGTCGATCGCATCATTGAAGCGGCTGGTTCAACTTTAGATATTAAGTTCGGCGTTTCAATTAATGACCAATTATCTGATCAAATTCTCGTCAGCGTCATCGCAAGTGATTTTACCAAAGAATTTGATTTTACGGCCGTTCCTAACTATGATCGCAATTATGTCAAAGAACACGTCTATTCTTATAAAGAGGAAGATAAGCGAGTTATCGAAGAGGAAGATGCTACTAATAACGAGCAAGAAGAAAATAGTTTCTTACCCAATTTTTTAAAAAACAAACATAACATTTAATAGGAGATAAATTTATGGAGCTAAAAAAGACTCTTTTAATGCCGAAAACAAATTTTGAAATGCGCGGCAATTTGCCTAATAAAGAACCAGCACTAGTTAAATATTGGGATGATATTGATTTATATCATCTTTTATTAAAGAAAAACGCTGGCAAAGAGGAATTTTCTTTTCATGATGGTCCACCTTATGCTAATGGAAACATTCATTGTGGCCATATGCTCAATCGCTTAATTAAAGACTTTATTGTCCGCTATAAGGCGATGTCTGGTTATTATACTCCCTTTCGTTTTGGTTTTGACACCCATGGTTTACCTATCGAAAACCAAGTAACGAAAAGCGGCGTCGATCGCAAAAAAGTTGATATCGTTTCTTTTCGCGACAAATGCAAAGAATACGCTTTAAAGCAAGTCGCAAATCAAAGCGGACAAATTATGCGCTTAGGAGTCATTGGCGATATTAAGCATCCTTATTTAACTCTCGATAAAGAATATGAAGCTCATCAGGTTGAAATATTTGCTAGCATGGCTTTAAAAGGCTTGATTTATAAAGGCCTTAAACCAGTTTATTGGTCGCCTAGTAGCGAATCTGCCCTAGCCGAAGCCGAAATTGAATATCATGATGTCGATAGTCATTCTTTATATGTCGCCTTTCCTCTTTTAGATGGAAAAAGTTTACTCGATTTAGATACTAAATTAGTTATTTGGACGACGACGCCTTGGACATTACCAGCAAACCTAGCCATTTCTGTCCATCCACGTTTTGAGTATGGCTTATATCAGACTAGCAAGGGTAAACTCGTCTTTTTAACATCTTTAGCTGACACTTTAAAAGAAGAGTTATCGTTAGGTGAAATGACCTTGATTAAAACTTTTAAAGGCTTAGAAATGGACGGCATCTTAGCTAAGCATCCTTTCTATGATCGCTCATCGATTGTCATTGTTGGCGAACACGTCACTAGCGATAGCGGCACTGGTTTAGTCCATACTGCTCCTGGACATGGTAATGATGACTATGTCGTCTGCACAAAATATCATATAGCTCCTTATTGTCCGGTTGATGATAAGGGATATTTTGATGATAGTGTTGGCGAGCGGTTAAAAGGTCTATTTTATGAAGACGCGAATGCGGTCGTTTTAGATATTTTAAAAGAAAATAATCTCTTGTTAAAGGATACGGTTATTAATCACGCCTATCCTCACGATTGGCGAACAAAAAAGCCTTTAATTTTCCGTGCTACTCCGCAATGGTTTTGTTCGATTGATAAAATTAAAGAAGATTTATTAAAAGCCATCGATCAAATTAATTGGCTTCCTAATTGGGGTAATGAGCGGATGTATAATATGATTAATGACCGCACTGATTGGTGCATTTCTCGTCAAAGGGCCTGGGGTGTGCCTTTACCAATTATTTATGGTGAAGATGGTCACGCTCTTATCGAAAAGGAAATCTTTGATAATATCGCTAGTATTTTTAAAAAAGAAGGTTCGTCAATCTGGTTTAAGGAAGAAGCTTCTTATTTTTTGCCTAAGGGATATCATAGTGAACATTCGCCTCATAATATTTTTACGAAAGAAAAAGATATTATGGATGTTTGGTTTGATAGTGGTTCATCTTTTTATAGCGTGATGATTAAAGATGGTCAAAAATATCCTTGCGATTTATATATGGAAGGTAATGATCAATATCGTGGTTGGTTTAATTCGTCATTAATTTTAAGCGTTGCAACGCAAGGTAGAGCTGCTTTTAAAACGTGTCTAACGCATGGTTGGGTGCTTGATGAAGATAGCGAAAAGATGTCGAAATCGAAAGGCAATGGCGTCGATCCTAGTAAAGTTGCAAATATGTTAGGTGCAGATATATTGCGCTTATGGGCCTCGACAATTGATTATCGTCAGGATGTCCGACTATCCGATGATATTTTAAAACAAGTGAGTGAACAATATCGTCGCATTCGCAACACTTTTAAATTCCTTTTGTCAAATCTTTATCATGATGATGAACGCTTATTTGATCCACAATTAGATTTTGTTGAAAGTGAAGAATTTGTCGATCGAGCAATTTTAGCGAAATTAGAATTAATTAAAAATCAAATGATTGAAGCATTTGATAATTATGATTTTGCTAGTGGCATCATGAAATTATCAAATTATTTAGTGAGTGATTTATCCTCCTTTTATTTAGATATTACGAAAGATATTCTTTATTGCGATAGTTTAAATAGTTTAAGAAGAAAAGAAGTGCAATCGACGCTTTACATTATCGAAAATACTTTGATGCGCCTATTAGCTCCAATCCTTCCTTTTACTATGGAAGAAGTTTATCGCAATTCGCCTAATGCCACCAAACGATCAGTGGCTTTAGAAGATTATCCAAAAATTTCTCATATCTACCATGAAGAAATGTTAAAAGACTATGAGGAATTTAATCGCATTCGCGCGATCGTCTTAAAAGGATTAGAGGAATATCGCAAGAATGGTTTAATTGGTTCTAGCCAAGAGGCACATGTTATTCTTCCTCATAAATATTTAGATTTTTTCAAAAAATATCATCTCAATGAAAATGAACGTGAATTATCTCATTTATTTATCGTTAGCAAAGTAACATTTTCAGATGATGATTGTTTACAAGTTAAAAACGCGCATGGTCAAAAATGTCCTCGTTGTTGGAATTATGTTGATGAATTGAAAGAAATCGAGGGAGAAAAAGTCTGTTCTCGTTGCTATGAGGTGATTAAAAATGTTTAAAAAACTTAAAGAGAAATTATCGAAAGAACGCATCAAACACCTTTTTACTAAAAATGGGTTTTTAACCTTTTTAAAAGCTTTCTATCGCTCTTATGCTTGGGTTGTCATTCTTTTATTTATCATTGATATCGCTTCTAAATGGAGCGTTCAAAATAATTTAACAGTTGGCGAAAGTGTCAGTATTATTCCTAATTTTTTAGAAGTCACTCTCGTCTATAATACCGGCGCAGCCTTTGGGATGGGATCGGATGGATCTTTATTAATGCGAGCAATCTGGATTATTATTTCAATCGTTTTATCAATTGGTTTATCTATTTTCTATTGGTTAAAGTACGAAAATTTCAATAAAATTTATCGTGTTGGTATCATCATGATGATTGCTGGAGCATTTGGTAATCTCATCGATCGAGCTTTTTATTGGGAAAATATCGTCGGATTTAATGGCGTTATCGATTGGATTCAATTCATCTTTGGTTCATATCGTTTTCCAACCTTTAATATCGCTGATTCTTCTTTAGTAATCGGTGTAATTATTTTGATTATCGCGATGATTATTGACTTAATTAAAGACACGAAAAAGAAAAAAGAACAAGGTATCTATGATATTGAACCCGCTAAGTTAGAAGAACTTAATAAGGCGAAAGATAAAGAAAGCATCTCCTCTATAAAAAAAGAAACGACGGAGGATAAATAGATAAATCAAGAAATAATTTTCGATTTTGATGATAGTGAACGCCTCGATAGTTTTTTGGCAAAAAAATTAAATAGCAAACGTTCCATCATTCAAAATAATATTCGTTTAGGAAATATTTTAGTTAACGGCAAAATTTCTCATAGTGCCACCAAGTTAAAACGCGGTGATTTAATTTCGATTTTAGAACTATCTAATCCCCAAGTAAAAGAATTGATTAAAGAAGATATTCCTCTTGATATCATCTATGAAGACGATGACATTATCATCATTAATAAAAGTCGTCATCTCGTCACTCATCCTGGTATAAATAATTATGAGCACACATTAGTTAATGCCTTACTTGGAGCGAACAAAGTTTTAGCGGAAAACCAAAATCGTCCCGGCATCGTCCATCGTTTAGATAAAGACACTTCTGGTCTATTAGTTGTCGCTAAAAATAGTCAAGCGTTAACCTTTTTATCTTCTTTATTGAGTTCTCATCAAATCGTGAGAAAGTATCTCGCTTTAGTTAAAGGAGTTATCGACGAACAAGAAGGGAAGATTATCGCTCCGATCGGTAAAGATAAAAATCATCCTTTAAAACAAGCAATCGATCTCAAAAAAGGTAAATATGCTGAAACTGATTTTCGGGTGATAAAAATCTATCAAAGTAAGTACACCTTAGTCGATGTCGTTTTAAAAACGGGTCGGACGCATCAAATTCGTGTTCATTTTGATTATATCGGTCATCCTTTAATTGGCGATTTTACCTATGGCAAAGATAATTTAGATTTAATTGATGATGGTCAACTTTTACACGCCTATCATCTCGAACTTATTCATCCTCGCACAAAAGAAAAAATGGCGTTTGACGCTCCTATGCCTACATATTTTAAGCAGATTATAGACAAAATTAGTTAAGATTATTTTCTTTTAAGAAATTGATAAAGTTTTTAAAATTCGCTTTGACAAGTTTTCTTAAAGTTTCTAAACCATATTTTTGGTATATTGCTTGAAAAGCTTCTTTGATTTTAGCATTTGATCCTAGCGGTATCGGGTAATGATATATTTCAGAGATTTTATCGACTTTTCTTAACAAAGAATAACGTGCGATAATGCTAGAAGTTGCGACGCTAGGAAAATAAGTTTCGCCATTTGTTTTAAAAACGATATTATCGACAATCTCATCTTCTAAAAATAGATATTGGTAATATTTATTAGCGTTGACGAACTCATCGACATATATATGTTTAATTTCTGGATAGCGTTTCTTTAAATTTAATAGCGCAGTGTTATGGAGTTTAGCCTTGATTGTATTGAGATTCTCGCCTTGTAAAATTAGTTCGTTATATTTTTCGTTTGTTAAGGAAACTTGTGAATAGGGAATGCGCTTAATTAAATAAGGAGCAATTTTTCGAATATATGCATCATTTAATTTTTTCGAATCGTCGACTTTTAACTTTCTTAAAAAAGCGATATCTTCTTTTTTAATCATGGCAGCGCAGACGCAAATGGGGGCAAAAGTATCACCGACACCAACTTCGTCAGAGCCAATTTGAGGTCCCAAATCAATCCATTCTTTCGAGATATTTTCTTCGCTTAAATGGTTTAAATCTATTTTAAAATGGTCTTTTATTTCTTTATCGAGATAGTCGATAGAATTTTGGAGAGTTAAAGTTGTGAATTCTTTGTCTTTATTGATATAAATTACGACTTGTAATGTGCCTTTTTTTGCTTTAAAAAACATGTATTGATTATCGCTAGAAACCTTATAGTCACGATAATAATCCATGATAAAATTGACATCGTGGCGATTGTTATTTAATGGAACATTGACATTAATCACATTTATATTTTATCAAAAAAGATCAATTCAATCAAAACGCATTAATTTTTGTTAGTTATAACAATGTTATAAAATGATAAAATACTTAAAAAGATATGTCTTTATGCTAAACTAATAATGTGTTAAATTTGTATGGCATTTTAGAAATCGATAAAATTTTAGAAGAAATATCGTCTTTATCTAATAGCGAAGTCGCTAAAGAAAAAATATTAAATTTAAAAATGATTAAAGATATCGATGAATTTCAGCATGCGACGGATTTACTTGCAGAAAGCATCGAAATTTTAAATTATTACGATATTAAAGATAATTATTCTTCACGCCTAGATATATTGTTTGAAAAAGGAAAAAAAGGAAAAATGTTGTCTTTAGGTGAATTAGACCAGGTTCGAACAGATATTAAAAGTACTTTGCAATTAATTTCATCCTTTGCAAAAGTTAAATTCATCGATGGATCGAAACTAAAAAAGCTACTCTATAATTTTTTTGATTTAGCCTCGCTTAAAAAAGAGATTGACGCAATTATTAACGAGGATTTATCGATTAAAGACGATGCAAGTGATGAATTATATTCCTTACGAAAATCAATTAAAAAGATTGAAGAAAAATCGCGAATTGAAGCCGAAAAAGTTTTGAATAAATATAGTCCTTATCTTAGTGAAAAAGTCATTACAATCCGCGATGGACATTTTGTTTTACCGCTTTTAAATCAATATAAAAATAAAGTACTGGGCATCGTTTATGATATTTCTGACAGTGGTCTAACTTCATTTGTGGAACCGAGTGAATTAATAGATATTTATAATGATTTACAAGTTGTTTTATTAAAAGAAAAAGAAGAAATTCATCGTCTAATTGTTTCTTTGAGCAAAAAAATTCTCGAAAACGAAAAGAAATTAATCAGTAATAATTTACTTTTAGGCGAAATTTCTTTTCACTTAGCGAAAGCTCGTTATGCTTTAAAGCATAATTATATCGTGGGAAAATTAAGTGATGATCATAGCATTAAACTAAAAAGTGCCTCTCACCCATTAATCGATCCTAAGATAGTCGTTAGCAATGATTATTATTTTGATCGAGAAAATAAAATAATAATTTTATCTGGTCCAAACGCGGGCGGAAAATCGGTTGCTTTAAAAACTTTAGGTATTATCTCCTTGATGTTTTTAATGGGATTACCGGTAAGTGCTTATGATGCCAAAATTCCTTTTTTTAAACATATCTATGTCGATATTGGTGACCAACAATCTTTAAGCGATAATTTGTCAACTTTTTCAGCCCATATTGATAATTTAGCGCGCATTACTCGTCACTGTGAAGAAAATGATTTAGTCATTTTAGACGAACTTGGTTCAGCGACATCTCCAAGTGAAGGTAGTGCGATAGCGATGGCAATTATCGACTATTTAAGAAAGAAAAATTGTTTTGCATTTATTTCATCGCATTATGAATCGTTAAAAGAATACGCTTATAAAAATAGTGGGGTTAAAAACGCGATGATGATCTTCGATGAAACAAATTTTCTTCCCTCCTATAAATTAAAAATCGGCTTGCCTGGCAAAAGTTACGGTATTTATATGGCAAAAAGGTATCATCTAAAAGGGGAAATTATCTATAATGCTGAAAAATATTTAGCAAAAAATAGCCATAATGAAATCAGTGATTTATTAAAAAATCTCAACGATGAAGTTGCTAAATATCAAACGCTGAATGAAGAAGTTATTCGCCGAAATAAGGAATTAGAAATTAAACAACTTCAAATTGCTACTATCGAAAATAAATTGCGTGAAAGAAATGAAGATATCAAATCTAATGCTGAAAAAATTATTGCTAAAGAAGTACAAAAAGCCAAAGAACATATCGATAAAATATTAAAAAATCAGCAAATGGATGTATCTTTACCTACTGCTATAAAGGCGAAAAACGCTTTAAATAAATTGTTAGCTAAAAATGAAAAAGATGATTTGGAAAATAAAATATGTGATGATAATATCTCACTTGGAGATTATGTTTCATTAAGCGATTATCAAATTGAGGGGAAAGTTATTAAAGTTAATGGAAATAATCTTTTAATACGGACTAATAACGGACTAGATGTTAAAACAACGATTGATAAAATTACGAAAATTGCTGCACCTCAAATTACTAAGAATATCGACTTTTATGTCGATAAAAATATTCGTTATGACCGTCAGGTTGAACTTAATATTATCGGTTTAAGGTATGATGAAGCGATGAGAAAAGTTGAGAAATTTTTAGATGATGCTTTATTAAATAAATTTTCTAATGTTGCAATCATACATGGTCATGGGTCTGGCGCTCTTAAGCGCGGTGTTCGCGAATATTTAAGCAAATGTTCATTCGTCAAATCGTTTGAAGATGCTTTAGCAAATAATGGTGGATCAGGAAAGACAATCATCTATTTAAAATGAATGAATTAATTAAAAATCAACTCGATTTATTACCGCATTCTCCCGGGGTATATCTGATGTATAACGAGGATAATACTATCATATATATCGGCAAAGCCAAAGATTTAAATAAACGTGTTAGCCAATATTTTCTTAGGCCACAAGAAGGAAAAGTTTTAGCGATGGTAATGCATGTTCATCATTTTGATTTTATCTTAACTAAAAACGAAAAAGAAGCTTTTATTTTAGAGATGAATCTCATCCAAAAGCATTATCCTCGCTATAATATTTTACTTAAAGATGATAAGCATTATCCCTATATTGCTTTAAAGAAAATAGGTGATCCTTTTTTAAAGATTGCTCGACATAATAATTCTGATAAATATTTTTATTTTGGACCCTATCCTTCAAGTAAATATGCCTATCAAATTATCGATTTACTCAATCGCATTTTTCCTTTAAGAAAATGTCGTAATATTCCAAGTAAACCTTGTTTATATTTTCATCTTAATGAATGTCTAGCACCTTGTATAAATAAGATAAATGATGAAACTTTTGCAAAGTTATTAACGCAAATACGCGATTTTTTAAATGGAAAAAATGATGAAATTTATCTAAAATATAAAAAATTAATGTTAGAAGAAAGCGAAAAGCTAAATTATGAAAAAGCCAAAGAGTATAAAGAAATTTTAGATAGCATTAATCACATTAAAGAGCGACAAAATGTTGAGACTTTAGATAAAGCAGATCGCGACTTTTTTTCTTATAGTAGTCGCGAAAACTATTTAGCATTATCAATCTTAATATATCGAAATGGCGCGCTAATAGGAAAAGATAGTTTTGTCGTCGAAAAATTTTTAGATGAAGAAGAACAAGTTATCGATTTAATTTTGCAATATTATCAAAATCATGACTTGCCTCAAGAAATTATAATAAATCTTGAAAACGCTCGTAAAACTATTGAACAAATTTATGATGTCAAAGTTTTATCAATCAGCAAAGGAAAACTTTTTGAAATAACTAAAATTGCTCATTTAAATGCAACGCAAGCCCTCGACAATTTCTTTATGTCTTCATCATTAAAAGAAGATAAAGATGCTTTATTAAAAGAATTGGGTGATTTGTTAAAAATTAAAACACCTTATCGGATTGAATTATTCGACAATTCGCACCTTCAAGGTGATGCCTCTATTGGGGCGATGGTCGTTTTTATTAATGGTGAGCCATATAAGAAGATGTATCGTCATTTTCATATTGCTAACAAAGAAAAACGCGATGATTATGCTTCGATGAAGGAAGTGGTCGGACGTCGCTATAAGAGGTTAATTGAAAATGGTGATGTTTTACCTGATTTAATTTTAGTTGATGGCGGGGCAAAACAAGTTAAAGTCGCTATCGAGGCGTTAAAAAAACTCTCGCTTACAATACCTTGTTTTGGCTTATATAAAAACGCTAAACATCAAACAAAAGGATTAATTGATGCAGAAGAAAAAGAATATCCAATTTCGAATAAAAATCTCTTCTTTTTACTTGTGAAGATGCAAGACGAAGTACATCGTTATGCCATTAGCTTTCATCACTCTATCAGAAATAAAAATTATCGCTTATCTATCTTAGCGAATATTGAGGGATTGGGTATTAAACGCCTCTTACTACTAGAGAATACTTATCGCTCTTTAGATGAGATTAAAAACGCTTCGATAATTGAACTCGAACAAATTCTTCCTCATGATGTCGCTATTAAAGTCTATGAAAGACTACATGAAAATAAATAAGTTTTCATTGAAAAAGAGTGAAAATGATTTAATATATTGTCTAGTACCCTCCTAGCTCAATGGATAGAGCAACAGCCTTCTAAGCTGTAGGTTAAGAGTTCGAGCCTCTTGGAGGGTGCCATTAAAATATTTCAGGACTTAAGTCCTGTTTTTTTATAGATGATTTATTAATGATCTATTTTATTGGCGTTTGATGTTTTAAGTAGTTTTCTTAAAACGGCAATAATATTATCTTTTGGTTTAAATTTATTATAGATAAAGATTGATATCATCATAATTAAAGACGGAAATATTGTTGTTAATAGATTACTTAATCCTCCAAATGATAAAGTGAGAAAAAAGCTCGTAATTGGAGCGTTATTCATCATCGCAAATAAAGTAGTCATACCCAAAATAATTATTAGATAATCTTGCGTCATATCATAATTAGGAAATAGGTGAAATAAAAATGTCAGCAATTTTGCCACTAAGGCGCCTAGAGTTAAAATTGGTAGAGCGTTCCCGCCACTAGCCATTGAATTACCAGCAATTATAAAAATGATTAAACGATATAACAGAATTAGAATAACGACCCAATAAATCGTCATTATTTCTTCCTCGGCAAAAATTGAATTGGTAATATTTAAACCACTACCAGAAATTAAAGGGAGCGATATTAAAATTGCAATAGAAATAACATAAATAAAAATGTAACGATACTTAATGCAAAAATTTTGATAATGCTTGTTAATAAAAATTTTGACGTGTTTCGTGCCGTTTAAGAGTAAGTAAGCTACTAATAATTCAACTAAGAAAAGAAAAATTAAAGTATAGGATGTTGCCCAATTAAAACCTACGTTGACATTTAATTGGTAGACAAATTCTGGATTAATTGCATAGCTTGTCAAGGCGGCGACAAAGCAAGTGATTATCGCTTTGAATAATTTAAAAAAAGAAAAATGTTCGAGACCTTCTTCAAAAGTGTAGGCTACCCCACTTAACGGTGAAAGAAAGGCGCTTCCAAACCCTGCCCCCATGCCAAGGGCGATGTCTTCATGATCTTGACTTTTATAGAAACGTTTTAAGCCGATTGCAACCGTACCTCCCATAAAAACAATCGGACCTTCTTTTCCGACTGGAATTCCGACAAAAAACGAAATGAGGCTATTTACAAACATCATTGGTAAAGCCTTGTACCATTTAATTGTTCCTTGATTATAAGCGATGTTTAGTTCTAGTTGAGCTAGTCCGCTACCTTGAATCGAACCTTCGCTTGTTAACATATAATAACCAATGAATAGTAATGCAAAAGCGGATATCAGGCCTACTCCTAGCGAAGGTAAGTTGTTAATCGAAAATAAAACTCCTGATAAGTAAAGAACGAGTTCAACCGCGTATTTATATAAAGCGGTAAGGACCCCGATAAATAAGCCCATCAATAGACATTTAAGTATTTCTAATAAAATAAATTTAAATTTATAACCATTTAAACGCATGTATAAATTTTGGAACTTTTCTAAAGAAAAATAAAGACTTAATAAGCAAAATGTGATAAATTCTTTATATGGAAACAAGCGAAGCGATTTTAAAAAGACGTTCAGTTAGAAAATATTTAAGCAAACCTATAAAAAAAGAAGATTTAAATGCGATTTTATGTGCTGGTTTTGCTAGTCCTAGCGCTTGCAACAAAAAGCCTTGGCAAGTTCTAGTAATTGACAATAAAGATATTTTAAATGATTTAGCAAAAATTTACGAAGCACCAGGAAGGATGCTTAAAGAGTGTCCACTTGCTATCATCATTCTTGCCGACAAAAACTTATCGATGGGAGATTATGCTTTTGTCGACTGTTCTTTGATGGCGGAAAATATGATGTTGATGGCAACTTCTCTTCATATTGGCTGTTGTTATTTAGGTACTTATCCTCGCAAAGTTAGGATGGATGATTTGAGTAAATATTTTAATTTACCGCCACATTTAATCCCACATTCCTCAATCGTTTTTGGTTATAGCGAGAACCCTGAAAAAGATTTTTATCAAAAAACTTCTATCGAGGTAGATAAGTTACATTTTAATAAGTATGAAACAAAGTGAAAAAGATTATGTTGAGCGCCTAATTTTTTATCATCAAGAAAAAGACGCAATTAAGTATTTAAAGAGATTTATTGATGATGAAGAAGCTTTATTTTTTTTGATTGATATTTATTTAAGCTTAGGAAACTTTTCTGAGGCGATTAAAATTTTAAATTCAAATATTGTTCAATTGGAAAAATGTAATTTATTTATGACGATTACTTTTCAAAGAGATTTATATATTAAAATGAACAAAGCGGAAGAAATTCAAAAACTCTATAATAAATACCGCGATTATCCCTATCATTCTCAAGAGGTGGAAGAATTGGTGAATGATTTACCGCGATTATATGAGAAAATGATTGATGAAATTTTGCATAAAGACGAAAGAATTGCTTTAAAAGAGCAGCAAATCCTCGACAAATTATCTAATTTTGTCTACGATTTAGAAATCGATTATCTCATTCATTCATCTAATCAAAATAAAAACACTTTTAAAAAATATCTCAAATATTTTAAAGAATATCTCTTGCAGGACGAAGATATTGTTAACTCGTTAATTAAAAATATTATTGTTATCGAATTATATCGTCATAATTTTATCGTAGATGAAATAGATTATTTTGATGGTTCAAGCGTCATTGCAATCACAAAAAAATATTTGGATAATATAAATGATTTTGTTGCTTTAACGATAAAAGAGATTCAAAGTTATCACGATAATATAACTTTTAGCGAGGTTAGTAAGGGATTAATCGAAGACGTAATTACCACTGTTATACCTTATAATATAAAAGATCTTTATCAATCTCCGCGCATCCTAGCTGCGTCCTTACTCAATTTATCAGCAAAATATTTTCTTAGCGATGAACTTAGTAATATCGCAAGTTTTTATAATTTAAAACCACATATTATCGAAGAAAAAAGTATTTTAATTGAAAAATATTTAGAGAAATTTAAAGGAGTTTTGATTGATGAATAGCGCTCAAGAATTTATCCAACTTTATAATATATTAGATAATTTATTAGAAAATAGATATCGTCAAAACGGCCGCAATAAGTCCTATATTATGACTTATGCTTTGGAATTGCAAAAATCTGCGTTTGCCAAAACGATTGAAAGAGGGCGAACATTGAATTTAATTAGACAGTTACGCAACTCGCTTGTCCATGACTTTGACATGAATAAAGATGGATTAATTGAGATAACCCCAAAATTATTGAACTTTCTTCAAGAAGAGATTGAAATATTGTCCTCTCCTAAAAGAGCAATTCATATCTGCACCAAACTCGATAAATTGCTCTATGCTAAACTAGAAGATCGCGTAAACGATTTATTGGTTAAAATGGTGCATCGTGGGAATTTACAAGTCCCAATATTAAATGATAATTTTGAACTAATTGGCGTTTTTTCACCAAATGTTTTAATTCGTTATTTAACGGAAAAAAGAGATAAAAATTCAAGCGAATTATCCATTATTGATTTATTAGAATATTTACCAATCGATAAACATATATCTGAATATTATCGCGTTTATAGTAAAAACGATCGCGCTGATGAAATCGCTGAAGCTTTTGAAAGTTATTATCATAAGGGGAAAAAACTCGTTATGGTTTTTGTGACTAGCGAAGGTAAATTAGATGAACAATTACTTGGGATTATTACGCCTTATGATGTCGTTAATTTAGAAAATTAATAATTGTTATTTAGTGTCTATTTCATTATAATTTAGATAGTTAATTAAGGGGGCTTACCGATGAATATAGAAGCAAATAAAAATTCTCCATTTACTGAAGAAGATTATACATTAAAAGTTCGCTTAAAAATTTTTCTAAAGAAATTGCGCGATATGCGTTATTTAGGGCTTGTTTACACCGTTTTAGGTGTTGTCATTGCTTTGATGGCAATTTTATCATTGACTCTATATGGTTTGGATGAATCATATATTTTAGGCATCGGCCTTAGCAATGAAGAAAATCCGTTCGTGGGTATGATTTTCTTCTTTAGTGTCGTTTTAAGTATTCTATGCTCGATACTGAGTATATATTTCTCCTCTTCCTATTATTTTACACGCGAGAAGAAAAATATTACATTAACTTCGCCTCTTATGTTAGCGGTCAGTGCCTTTTTATCGTTTGTTCATGTTATAATGTCTATTGTTTATGTTACGAGCATTAAAGGTGTCTTAGGTGCTAATTCAATTAATTTGATTGCTTGGGTTTTATATTTTGTTTGTGCTTTATTAGCGATTGTCGCGGTAGTTCCTTTTGTCGTTTTCTTCTTTAAAAATTTTGATCATATGCATTTATCAACCTTGAAAAATGTTGTGGTCAGTAAGGACTTTTCTAGCGAAGAAGAAAAGATTGCCGCGAAACAATTTTATAATCGTTATGATAAGTTTGCTTTAATTGCTATTTTATTAACAGGATTAGCTGTTATTGGCATATTAGTTGGTTGGTTACCAAAATTTGGTTTTATTGGTGGCTCTATTGCTTTAGTAAGCGCTATTGCTTCTTTTGTTTTATTGAATTACGCCCGTAAATATCAAAGTGAAAAATTATTAAATTACCAACATTTATGTTTTTTATTGTCGTCAATATTAATTATCGCCGCGCTTTTAATGATTATTTTGTGTGCTAACTTTACAATTGCTTACCCTAATTTTTATGTTGTTAAAGAAGCAAGTGGTTCGATTAGTAGTTCTCTTAATGGCACCCTTCTTCCTGATTCATCTTTAGTTGCTTAAATTTTGTATTAATTATATTATAGTGGTATCTATTGATACCACTTTTTATTTTTCTTTTTATAAGCAAATATCTATACTATAAAAATAAATCTTTATTGTGTTTTATAATATAAAAATATCAAATTCTCAAATTGATATTTGTTAAAAGTAATCTGTTAATTGTCTATATTATCAGATGTTTAAGACAATGTTTATTGATTATTTTTTCGATAAAAACATTTATTAAAATAATCCTTTATTAAAGCTATTATAAGATTTTTGTATTTCGATAATGTTTTTTGATAAATAATTGAATTCAAATCATTTAATGTCTCTAATTAATAAAAAAGGTCTACCGATGTAGACCTGAAATTTAAAAAATCAAAACTTATTTGCTCTTTTTAAGCGCGTTTTTTTCTTGAATTAAAAGGAATGTTTTTCCTGCGTTTAATACGCCAGCAACAATTGCTAAAACGCCCATGGCAATTAAACCGCCACCAAGCGAATAAGACATCTCGACACCATCATAACGCATGAAGAAGAAGGTTGGGACAAAGAAGAATAAGACTCCCAAGGCAACTAAAGCAATACTTAAAATTGCATCTCCAACATAACGAATTTTAAAAGGAATTAAGGTAACGAGGCTTAAAGCGCCACAAACGCATAAAAGGAAGAAGATGCCGATATTCATAATTAAACCTCTAAGCATCATATAACTATCTCCGTATTGCCAAACGATTTGGTAAAAATTACCGACGAATTTAGCATAGGTTGGGTCACTTGGACTATAAGCGGCAGGTAAAGCACCTAATCCAAAAGTAATTCCGATTAAAACCACAACGACAACCGAGATGATAATTGTTAAGATTTTTTTCATTTTTAAATTGACTCCTTTCGTCTAGTCAGTTCGCTTAAAATAATATTACTAAATAGTAATAAAAACAAGACTTTACTAAATTTTTAATTTATGAAGAACTGTTTTTGCGATAAATTAAGTAATAAATTGGCTCTATTAGTAATATTACTAATAAAATATTGACAAATTTAACTTGTATTTAGTTAACTTGTTTGTTATATTTTATTTGCTTTAATAAGCAATTTAACTTATTAGAGGGTGGCTAAACGCCACTCTTTGTTTTAAGGGGAGGGATTGAATGATTAATAGAAAGGAAATTTTAGAGGTAATTTTGCCGATTCTTAATAGTAATCATTTTCGCTTAATGGAATTGAATTACTTAAAAGAAAACAAAAACAATATCTTAAGAATTGTTGTTGATAAAGAAGATGAATCACTTTTAACTCTCGACGATATAATTTTCTTGAATAATTTAATTTCACCCTCTTTAGACAAAATATCTTCTTTAAAGAATTCTTACTTGCTTGATATTTCATCATATGGAATTAATCGACCATTAGATTTAGATCATTTAGAGAAATATCTTTTAAAGACTGTTGAAATTCATTTGTCTCACCCTATAAATGGCGAAAATAATTATCGGGGTGTCATCGTTAGAAAAAGCGACGATATTCTCGAACTAGAAATTGCGATTAAAGGACGAAAAAAAGTGTTAGAAATTCCTATTCATCTAATCGATAAAGGATGTTTAGGTGTTAGTTTTAAATAAGGAGTAAAAAAATGTCAAAATTTAATGCCCAACAATTCGTTGATGCGATCGACTTAATCGCTCAAGAAAAGAAAGTTTCTAAAGAAGCGGTTGTCAATGCTTTAAAAGAAGCATTTCTGAAAGCCTTTCAAAAGACCCTTGACGCTTCTGATGCCGATATGCATGTCGATATTTCCTTAGATCCTGCCTATATCAATATGTATGTATTTAAGGATGTAATTGCTGATGAGGAAGATGATGAAAATGCCTACGAAATTCCTTTATCAAAAGCTCGTATAATTGATTCTAATCTCAATATTGGCGACAAATGTCGCATCGATATTAGTGTCGATGAATTATCAAAAGTTGCTGCGACTGTCGTAAAGGCTGTTTTAAAACAACAAATTTCTGAAGCGGAAAAAGTCTCTCTTTACGAAGAACTCAAAGACCGCGTGGGTGAAATGATTACTGGCGAAGTTGAAAGATGTAATGAAAATGGTTGCATGGTAAATATTGGTCGCACCTCAGTTTATTTATCGAGGAAGAAAATGATTGGAGACGAAGAATATAAACCAGGCGACACCATCCGCCTTTATGTCAGCGATGTCATTACGACACCTAAAGGCCCTTCAATCGATGTTAGTCGTAGCGACCCAGGTTTTTTAAGAAGATTATTCGAAGAAGAATCACACGATATTTATGATGGTACTGTCGTCATTAAAGAATTAGTAAGAGAAAAGGGTAAAAGAACAAAAGTGGCCGTTTATTCAAACGATCCAAATGTCGATGCTATTAGTGCTTGTATTGGTCCTAATGGCTCTTGCATTCAAAAAATTACTGCTCAACTAGGCAATGGCCACGAAAGAGAAAAAATTGACATCATTCCTTATTCAAAAAACGATGCGGTTTTTGTCATGGATGCTCTTAAACCTGCTGAAGTTATCTACATCGCTTTAGAAAAAGAGGAAAATAAAGCGATTGCCATCGTTTTAGATGGTCAACGCTCTTTAGCGATTGGTCGTAGTGGCTCAAATATCCGCCTAGCTAGTAAGTTAACTGGCTATGATATTCAAATTGCCGAAGAACATGAGATGAAGGAACTTATAGAAGAAGAAGGTTATGAATTCTTAAAAGCGGAAGATTTACGCAAAGATGAAGAACAAAGAATTCAGCGAGAAAATTTCGAAAAATATTCCGAAAAAATTCGTGCCAAAATTCAAAGTGAAACAACCAAAGAATCAAATAGTGAAGGATATGAAAAGGTTCTTCCTAAAGCTATCACCGATGATATATTCCTAGAAACAGAAAAAACGGAAGTCCCTCACGATAAAGAAGAAAGTAAAGAAGAAATTGAAGAAAAGGTAAACGAAAGTGAACCTCAAACCCAAAAAGAAGTAGTTGTCGAAGAACCTCTCATCACAAAAGAAGTTAAGACGACAACAACCATTGAATCTTTAGAAAAAGAACTCGAAGAAGAAAAGAAACACGAAACGACATTCAAAGCGACGAAAAAAGAATCGCGTCGTCCGCGTCAAATCACCGAAGAAGAGCAACCTCACGATGTTAAAATTGAGCCAAATAAGAATTTTATGCCAATTTATACCGAGGAAGAATTACAAGAACTTGAAGACGAATATGATGACGATGATTTATACGAAGACGATGATGAATACGACTTCGATGATTTCGATTCTTATTATGATGATGATAAATAAAAATGAAAAAAGTGGTTTATCGGCAAGATATTGTTTCTAATAAGTTATATCCCACTAACGAGATGATACGTCTTGTTAGAAATAATAGTGGTGAAGTCTTTATTGAATTAGATAAACATATCTATGGTCGAGGAGCCTATATTTATCCAGCGTTAGACGCGATGGGAAAATTAAAAAAATATCATCTATTAGAAAAAGTTTTAAAAGTCAGTATTCCCGAATGCGTCTATGATGAATTAGAAAAAATAATCAAAGAGGAGGTTAAGTCTAATGAGTAGCGACAAACGTCAAGCAAATATACCTCAAGGTAACAAAGATAAGAAGATGACCAATCGTTTAAATAACGGAACATTCGTCTATTCGAAAAATATGTCGATTGCCGAATTGAGTAAGCAATTAAATATTCCTGTTTCGAACATAACTAAATATCTTTTCTTAAATGGTAAAATGTTCACTGTCAACCAAATATTAGATGATGAAACAATTGGTTTAATCTGTCTAGAGTTCGGATTTGATTTTCATAAGGAAAAAATCGTCGAAGAAGAAAATTTTGAAGATTTAGAAATTGT
>CASFSG010000030.1 GCA_949297305.1 uncultured bacterium | reverse complement strand
ACTTTCGCTTCGCTTCCTTCAGAAATGATTGGGCAAAGTAAATGAGGAATATCGCGATAATAATTCATTTCGACTTTTTTAGGATCGACTAAGACGATTTTTAAATCCTCCGGGCGATTTCGCATTAATAAAGAAACGATAACCGAATGCATAAAAATTGATTTACCAGAACCAGTTGTCCCCGCTACTAACATGTGAGGGAATTTATCTAAGGCTCCAGAAATGATACTGCCGGAAATATTTTTACCAAACGGCACTAAAAGAGAAGGACCATTAGGTGGATCCATCCTTTCTAAAGTATCTTTTAAACCGACCGTCGTGCGATTTTCGTTAGGAATTTCTAAACCAGAATACATTGAACCAGAAACGACTTGCTCAAAGCGGATATTTAAACCGCCTAAACGCGAAGCGATATCGTTGATGTATTTATTTAACGAAGAAACTGAGACATTAGGAGCAGTTTCAATATTAAAGCGCGTGACCGATGGACCAATGGTAAAATCATGAACATGCGCGCCAACATTTAAATCCGAAAAGATCTTGTTAATTGCTTCAACTCTCATCGCGCAAGAATCTTGATTTTTTAATAAATCTTCTGCGTTTTCATAATTGCGCAATAAAGACAAAGATGGCAATGTATATTTAGGACGTTTCTTCGCTTTAGGAACATAAAGAGGATCGCTAAGATCTTCGCTATTGTTCTCTTTCTTTATTTCTTCATTAATTGTGGTTGTAACTTTAACCTCATTTTCTTCTTCTTTAACAAGCACTTCGTTTTCGTAAGGAGATATGTTAGTTTCTTCGATCTCGGGTTGTGCTTCTTCTATCTTATCGATTTCACTAGTAGCGACATTATCTTCATAAAAGGGATTTTCATAAACCTCATTTTCTTCACTATCTAACATATGACTTTCGTCAATGTTTTCTTGATTAGAAGGACCATAATTAATTACTTCATTATTATTAGAGGCACTGATAAATGATGGTTTAGCATTGACCATCCCACCGCTTTCTTCTTCTTTTTTAACGATGTTATCATAAGGCAAGATAGAAGAGTTTTCCGTTAAGATATTATTACTAATAATATTAGTATCTTCTTTATTTTTTCGATAATAAACGAAATGGGCTTTTTCCATTCCAGATATATGATTTTTTTGTTGATAAGTAAGATTAGAAATGTTTTGATCTTTAGCGTCTTGGCGATAGCTAAACGCCTCTTTTGGATCGAAGTTTTGATATTGGTTAGAAAAGACAAAATCATCATTTAGTGAAATGTCATCGTCTTGATTAGGATTAAGCAATTTGCCTTTAACTTCGATTTCACTATCTTCTTCGATAGAACTTTTTTGAATGTTTTGTTTCTTTTCTTTAATTTTCTTTCGCTGTTCTTTAGGTGACTTTAAATAGGTAAATAAGGCTTTAAGTTGACGGTTTAAAATCAATAAAAAGCCAATAAATATCACTACCCAACAAATAATCATTGTACCAATATTGGTAAAGGCAGTATTTAATAATGATAAAAAGAAATACCCAACAAAACCTCCACCAGTAATGGTGTTAAAAATTAAATATTTGCTTTCGCCATTACTAAATGAAGCGCGATAAACGTCCATAAAATTATTAAAGATGACATAATGACCATCTTTATTAGAAATTGTTTCTTCTCCATAAGATAAGCCATCGCTACCCCAATATGATGTCAAAACTAAAATCATCAATAAAATTAAAAGTACACCAGTTAAAGCAATATCAAAGCGGAATTTTCTAAGTTTTTTTCTAAACATGAAATAAATGCCGTAAATGAAGAGAAACGGAATTAAAATCCAATAGCCGATAAAGCCAAAAACATAGATGATTGCTTCATTTAAAAAAGCAAATGGTCGCGCGATAGCAAAAAGAAAAACTAATGCAACTAAAGAGATGAATAAACCCACCATATAGTTGAGATGATTCTTATTTATTTTATTTTTCTTTTCATCCATATTTAAAATTATAAACTAGGTTAACAAAAGAGAGTATAAATTTATTAAAATTTATTCACTGATTGCGATATATGGTAAAATAACGGGCACTTTACCAGTTTCTCGTCGCATTTGTCTTTGACATAAGTCGATGAAATTATCATAAATGCGATTAATTGCAAAGACATCTTCTTTAAATTCATTTTTGATTGTATTAATAAATAAACGCGTCACTTCGCGTAAAATCGATTCAGCATCTTTTAAATAGACAAAACCGCGCATTTGAACATCAGGACCTAGAATGATAGCTTTTTTAGTTTTAGAGATTGT
>CASFSG010000029.1 GCA_949297305.1 uncultured bacterium | reverse complement strand
TATAATTATGATTTAGCAAAAATGCAGGCAGATATCGCTAAATATGGTTTATATACTTATGAAGATTTCCAAGATTATATTAGTTATGAAGAATTTGTAATCTTTAATGCAAAATATCTCAAAGTTGCCGTCGGAAAAGGTTTATTAACCAAAGAAACAATCATTGAATATATTAATAAATATTTAAGATAATCGATTAAAGGTAAGAACGCTTTTTATCGATGAAAAGATTTTCTTTTCAAAAGAATATTTACTATAACTTCTACCAAAGATTATTAGGTTCAAAAAAGGAAGATAATAACTCATGATAATGATTAAATAAGAAGCTAGAAAGCAAAGTAGATATAAACCTAGAGCAACTAAATAAGGATAAATAATGTTGATTAAATTAAAATGATTAAAACAATATAAGACGATGAGATGGATAAAATAGATTTCTAAAGTAAAGCGACCGTTTTTTACTAATAAATTAAATAGTTTTCCTTTCTTTAAGAGTTGGATTAAGGCAATATTACTTAAAAGAGCAAAAAAGATTAATAAATACATTATTCCCCAATAATTTAAAAAGCCATCATTCACTAAATATGGATAGCGATATGCGCCTAAGAAGATTAAAGATAAAGAAATGATTAAAATAAGAATATTAAAGGTTTTAGGCAAATGTATTTGGCTAATCTTTGGGCCCAAAAGAAACCCTACTAGATATAGAGGCGTGTAAATTAAAAAATAATCATAACCAAGGAATGACTTAGAAGGTAAAACCTTGAGGTTTTGTAATAGGCATAGGACACTAATCCCGGTGACGATTAAAAGGACAACAATTAATTTTCGATATTTAGGAACTTTGTAGGCAATAACACGGCCTAAGTCAGTTAAAAGCGTTAACCAGAATAAGATCCATAAAATCCATAAACCTAGCGACGGGGCACCTATCACCTCATTAAACGCATTAGCTAAATTATCCCACCGCTTAAATAGATAAGTTCTTAAAATAAGAAAGATAAAGAAGGGGTATAAATAATTAAAAGTTTTTTTAAAAATTAAATAAAGAATATTTCTAGGATGAATGACCTTTTTTAAACCATAACTAACCCCACTGGTCAAGAAAAAAGTTGGCACTGAAATAATTATCAAAAAAGAAGCAATGAAATGATGATTAAAATCAGCGACAAAGCGCTGTAAAAGATGAATTAAGACAATGATAAAAATCGCACTGCCACGGAGTAAATCTAAAGCTTTTAAACGTTTAGTTACCATATTTTTATTTTAATAATTAGCAAAATGAAAGAAAAGCATTTAAAAGACATTATATATATAAAATATGTGCCTAATTATCACGATATTGAAGCATATTCTTTTATTAAAATAACAACGCGTAATTTATCGCGATAAACACATCACAAAAGTTTAAGCTTTTAAACAGCCAATTGGAATTACCTTAACACCATCTTTTCTAGTATAAGCGATTTCTCCACCGGTAATAATCATTAATAAATCAGGCTCTTTTAGATTTTTATTTTCTTCTTTCGCCTTTAAAATTAATTTTTTTAAAGTTAAAAGATGTTTCGCGCCTTCGTCAATTTGTTTGCCGCCTAATTTAAATTCAATCAAGGCATAACGGCCGTCCGCTAAATGTAAAACACCATCCGCTTCGAGGCCATATTTATCGTGATAATAAGATAGAGAACCACCTAAATCAGCTGAATAAACTTTCAAATCTCTTAGGCATAGCGTTTCAAAAATAAAACCGAAAGTGTTGAAATCTTGTAGCAATAATTCCGGGGATAAATTTAAAGCAGCCACAGCAAAAGAAGGATCAATAAATTCACGTTTATTTGCGCTTCTAATCGCCGCTTTTGAGCGAATATTAGGGGCCCAGGCTGGGATTTCTTCAATGACATAGAGTTTTTCTAATGCTGATAGATAAGACCTTAAGGTTCGAACATCTAGACTCATGTCATTAGCAGCGACATCATCTAGTAATGTCTTATCATTTGCTAAGGTTGAGACATTCCTAGCGTAAGAGCGCAAAATCGCGCGCATGCGTCGCGGATTTCTTTTGATTTCGTCGACAGTTGAATAATCTTCTTCACAAAGATTATCTAAGTATATTTTGGCAGTTAAAAGCGCGGATTTTTGATTATTGCTTAAAGTACTAGGCCATCCACCCCGACAAGCAACCATCACCAAATCTTCAATTGTTAAATTTGATTTGATGCCATCAATATCAAGGGCAACATTATTAAAAAGTTCTTTCAAAGAAATTAAACCATTAGAATCTTTTGATTCATATAGACTCATCGGATACATTACTAATCTAGCAATCCTGCCGGTTCCTGAGTGCATGATTTTACTACGATCAATCGAAGTTGAGCCAGTAAGGATAAATAAACCAGTTTGATTAAGTTCATCGACCTTCGCCCTCACTGCATCCCAAAGAATCGGTGCGACTTGCCACTCATCAATAAGACGCGGTTTTTCGCCTTGTAGTAACAAAGAAGGTTTAACCTCAATGGTCGCTAGATAAGATTTAAGCATGTCAGGATCTTGCATTTTTAAAACGCTTTTAGCGTGTCTAGTTGCGGTTGTGGTTTTACCAACCCATTTAGGACCAACGATTAAAATTGCCCCAACACTAGCAAGCATTTCAGATATTTTATGATCTAAGTAACGCGGAAAATATTCTTTCATATCATCATTTACCCTAATACATTAATAAGCAAAAATCGTTTAAAAGTCAACACAAATGTATATTTTTTCCATAATTCAATGTACTTTTTTTCTGTAATTCAATGTATATTTTTTCCGTACTTTAATGTAGTTTTTTTCTCTATGAAACATATATTTATGTTTATAAGATAAGATTAACATTATTAAATAATGGTTATTATCAAAACAAAAGATAAAAGAAAAAAGCGCATTATGCGCTTTTAAGATTTAATAAATTAATTATTTAGTTAATCTTCTGTCGAGGTTCTTTCGCCAATTAGATGTTCGTCCATATGTTCAAAGATTTCTTTGACGGAAAGAGGTTAACGTCCGACAAGCAATTCAAAATCGTTCGTAAATGTCGACATTTGGCCTAGTCTAATTGCTCGACCAAAAGTCACCATCCCATCAGAATAAAAAGGAAAATTGGTCGCTAGCTGCGCCCACATATCTTCGGTGGTACGCGGCACACCAATCGAATCGAAGAAGTAATATTGTTCTTCGTCGCTAATCTCGATATATTTGACATGATGTCCGCTTACCTGATTAGCGATTGCGATATATTCAGCAATTGTTAATAGCTCATAACCATTAATATCCATCACTCGATCACAATAATCGCTCATCATAGCATAGGCAGAGGCAATTGCACAATCATCGCGAGAAATATAAGCCATCTTACCATTGCCCATATTATTGGCTAGGATATTATTCGTATTGGTATAGGCGTTAATATAATTAGAAACCATTGCTTCGGCGTATTGACTATCGCGCATAAATAAATAATGGAGCCCACTATCTTTAATATAAGCCTCGTTAAAGACATGATCATTAACTTCATAAGTATCGATATCTTGATAACCCGCTCCAACAATCGAGGTATAAATACACGATTAACTTTTGCTATTTTCATCGCATCAATCGCGCTTTGATGCGCTTTTCTTCTACGCGGCCCAACAAAGGGCATCGAAATCAAAATGACTGTATCTGCTCCTTTAAAAGCTTCTACTAGATTAGTGGGATTATTAAAATCCGCAAGGCGGCAAGTTACACCTAAAGCTTGGTATTTTTCTAAACCTTTGCTATTAGGCGCGGTAAAAATCAAATCTTCTTTTGGCTATTTTGCTAAAATAGCCTCCGCGCATTTATGACCAAAATTGCCATCGACACCACTAAGTAATATCTTTTTCATCTTTAATTCACATTCGAATTTATTTTAACATGAGCCATCATAACTTATGTGATAAATATTTAATTTGCATTAGAATAAAGACGATGGATTTAGTAAAAGAAATCTTTAAGCGTTATAAATTAAAAGAAGATAACCTCTTATCTTTTGGCTTTCATTATCTTAATAATCAATATCATTATTCAATCATCTTAGATGATATCGAAATGAAATTAGAAATCACAATCGATCTAGAAAGGAAAATGAATCTAATTTTAACTGATTTAAATTTTTCTGATGAATACACCAATTATAAAGTTGATGCGATTAATAATGCGTTCGTTAATAAAGTTAGAAAAGAAATTATCGATGTTTTAGTGAAAATTAGAGACGCTTGCTATCTAAAAGAATATTTTATTAATAAACAATCTAATCGAATCGCTAATTTAATTAAAGAAAAATACCTAATTCAGCCTGAGTTTTTATTTAACGATTATCCCACTTATGGTATTTTTCGTAACCAAAAGACTAATAAATGGTTTGGAATAATTATGAATATTAAGAAAAAGAAATTAGATAAAATTAGCGAGGAGGAAGTAGAAATAATCAATCTAAAGGTTTTGAAAGAACAAATTGCTACTTCTAGGGATAATCAAAGCATTTATCCAGCTTATCACATGAACAAACATCATTGGATATCGGTTGTGTTAGATAATACGCTTAGCGATGAGTTTATCATGTCGATAGTCGATATGAGTTATGCTTTGTCTAATTGAAGATAATAAAAAGGTGACATCTAAATAATAGACATCACCCTAAAGATAAAATAGATTAATTAAAATTAGCAAACGATAAAACTACTAATTGTTATATTAGCATGTTCTTTATGCCCAATACCAAGCGCGGCATCACCGCGATAAGTAATTTTACCAGATTTGTAATAGATATATTGATAAAAGCCATCAGCGTCTTGACCTTCAACATTAGAGTAATAACGGCCATTGACGGTGAAATAGCCACTTTCAGCATCCCAACGCATTAATAGGATAATATCTAAATTTCCAAAAGCAGCATAGCGATCGGGGAAGTTATTATATTCTTCGCCGGCCTGACAATCTCCACCAGTAGGAGACCAACTGCCCCAACTCCACCAGTCACCTCTAAATGTCCAGCCACCATTATTCCAACCTGGCGAATAGATTTCACCAACCCAGGTGTGATCAAGTTTATTGCATGGGGCATTATGATCGCCACTAGTAAATTGTGTGTTTAAACGAACAATAACTTCTAAATTGTTATTCATATTAAAATCATATTTTATTACATTAGAGTTCCATGCATTGCCGCCACTACTAACTGCTTCCGAAAGTATTTCGCCACAATTCGCGCATTTGCCATCAACAAAATGATGATTTCCACAACTAGTAGGCACCTTGTCGATAGCAAACCATTCAAAGCCTTGAGTAGTGATACAAATATATTCCTCGCTCGCAAAGGTATCTTCAAACCAGAACGCTACGGTGTTATACCAACCAACAGCAGGATTAGAACCGGCTGAGAAAGTTAATATATCATTTTTTGTCACATTGTTAATTTTGTTATAAGAAAGATAAAATTCAAAATCGACTTGATAATGGTTGTCCGATAGTTGCTTGATTGGTGAAACAAAATATTCATCAATGCTAATATGATCGCTTGTAGAACCTCCACCCATAGTAGAAAGCCAAACTTGTCCAGTTAAATCCGGTTGACCATCAACCCCAATTCTAAATTCAAAATTATCTACTTCGTACCAAGCACTTCCAACATTTTTAATCGATTGAACATTATAATCAACATACATATAAATGCCTTGATTATCTCTAGCAGCGTAAAAAGTAATCCAGTTAGATAAATCTTTTCTTAAAGTGAAACTATTTGTTTTTACCGCATCGGTGTAGATTTCGTCATCCATCTTTCCATCGTAAATAACACCATCATGAGCTAAACAAGAATATTTGGTAACAATCGATGTAATATTAACATTACCATTAGATTTTATGAACCAATAATTATGACCTTTAGGAAAGATAAATTCTTGACCACTGCTAGCGGCTAAACCTCCATTAACCCAGCCATCATTTTCTAAATTAGCGACACTAGTAAAATAGGCATCATTACTATAATAGATAGTTGGAGCTTCACCATCGTAAGTAATCGTTAGATATGAAAGCCCGGTTAAAGCGTTATTATACATAATGTCTTCTTTAGCAACATACAAATAAGAATCTTCACCTAAAGCAGCATATCCACTTTCATACGCGCTTAAATTAGCAAACCCAACATTAATGGTGGCACCACCGCTAGTTAATGTATCATAATGAGATTCACTAAAAGAAGCAATCTTATTTTCATCATCTGATAAAGTTAAATCATAGAGGCCTCGTTCATCAACTGCCGTAGCGTCAATATAGATAGCTCGTCCATCAATTAAAGAAAGACCAATTGTTGAACCTCCAATTAACATGCAAGACACTAGTAAAATCAGGCCATATCTTCTCTTTGATAATAGTTTCATAAATATTCCTCCTTATATTGGATAAGTCAGACTTAAATTATATGAATAAAATTATGCAGGCACAAATATAGATGCACGGTATTATAAATTTGCTCACCCCCTGCATATACACTGCTCACTTTCTATATAATATTTCTCAAGGAGGAAGAAAATGAAATACAACAAAGAACAAAGATTGCTCATAGGTAGAGAGATTTATACACACGAGATTA
>CASFSG010000028.1 GCA_949297305.1 uncultured bacterium | reverse complement strand
ATAATTTTCCTCATTCCTAATCAGGTGGTCGCTAGGTAAAACAATCATTACATAATCATCATAAATTTGATTGACAATTTCTAAGCCTAAATTAATTGCTGGAGCGGTATTTTTGCCACAAGGTTCATAGATGATATTTTCCTCTTTTAGTTGTGGCAATTGTGCTTTAATTAATTCCTCATAATAGCGATTAGTCAAAATAAAAATATTTTCAGTTTTGACAAGCATCTTTAAGCGATACACCGTTTCTTGAATCATTGTTAGATTTAAGGGGTTATTATCAATTACTAAGAATTGTTTTGGCAAATTATTTCGGCTTGCCGGCCAAAACCTCTCGCCCCGACCACCAGCCATAATTAAAACGACTACTTCTTTTGACATACGCGCTTATTTTAGCATAAAAATTTTTAAATTAACTAATCGATTATTTCTTTGAAGATTAATCTTTGATAATTTTGTTTATCAAAATAATTTAATATTATATAATGAAATCGCAAAAAACTGGAAAATGACAGTAAATTGCGAAAGGATGTTCTAATGATTAAACGCGATTTTTATTTAAACCAATTAATTAGCAAGCGTCATTCTTCAAAAATTAAGATTATTACTGGTTTAAGAAGAGCTGGAAAATCTTATTTACTTTCACGCATTTATAAAGAATATTTACTTAATGATGGCGTTAAAGAAGATCAAATCATTATCTTAGAATTAGATGACGAAATTAATGATGCCCTATTAAAGAAAGGTAAATTACGTGAATATCTATTAGAAAGAGCGAATGATAATGATAAACAATATTATCTTTTTATTGATGAAGTCCAATTAGCGGAAGATTTTGTGCGAGCAATAAATTCTTTAAATAAACACCCTAATTACGATATTTATATCACTGGTAGTAATTCCAAATTTTTATCGAAAGATATTAATGATGAATTTAAAGATCGCGGAACTGAAATTAATGTTCGGCCCTTATCTTTTTCCGAATATTATGCTGCTTATCAAAAAGACAAGCGTTTTGCTTTATTGGAATATTTAAAATATGGCGGTATGCCTGGTTTATTTGAAGAAGGGACCGATTTAGCTAAAGAAAAATATTTAGATAATTTAATGCGAAAAGTTTATATCGACGATATTAGACGCAATATCAGCACCAATTTAATTGACGAACTAGCGGCCACGGTGGATGCTTTATGTTCAGTTACTGGTAGTTTAACTAATCCTTTAAATATGGCAAATTACTTAAAGAGTGAAAAACATCTAAAAATAGATAATGAAACAATTGCTAAATTTTTTGAAGGTATCATTGATGCTTTCTTATTCAATCAAGTTAAAAGATATAATATTCGCGGTAAAGAATATTTACACACCCCTTCAAAATTTTATTGTCAAGATTTGGGCTTAAGAAATGTTCGTCTAAATTTTCGCGAACCTAATCAAGGCTTTTTAATTGAAAACGCTGTTTATAATGAATTAATTGTTCGCGGTTATCGCGTCGACGTTGGTTTTTTAGAGCAAAAGAAGAAAAATCGTGAAGGTAAATATTTATATGTACAATCAGAAGTTGATTTTATCGCTAGGAAGGATAGCAAAGAATATTACATTCAAGTGACCGATAAATTGCCTAAAGGCCAACATCTAATGAACGAATATGATACATTATTAGCAATAAAAAATTCTTTTAAGAAAATTATGGTAATTAATCAACCATTAATAAGGTACACTCTGACGATTATGGTATTTTGATTATTTCTTTAGAAGAATTTCTCTTAAATAAAGATAGTTTAGATTTATAAATCGCAAAAAACTGGAATATGACAGTAAATTGCGATTTAATAATTTTTGACTAAATTTTTATCTTATATAAAATAAATTTATATCGTTTCTTGTTTTTTCTTGTTCCATTTGCCAATGCTGCTATTTTCGGGTATATTAAATAGGCTTATGAAAAAATATTATCCTCATTTAAAAACCCATCAAAAGGTTTATATGTTTTTTAAGCGTGGATTTGATATATTCTTTTCGTTTATTGGAATTATTCTGCTATCACCTTTGATGCTTATCTGTGCGATTATTATTAAATGTACCTCAAAAGGACCAGTATTTTTTCGTCAAGAACGACTTGGTAAAAATAAAAAAATCTTTCGCATTTATAAATTTCGATCAATGAGAATTGACGCTCCAGAAGTTGCACCTAGTAGTCTTAGTGTTGACGAGCAAAAGAAAATGACTTATAAGTGGGGTTCTTTTATGCGTAAGACATCATTAGATGAGATTCCGCAATTATTTAATATCTTTGTTGGCGATATGTCTTTTGTTGGTCCTCGACCAGGTGCGGCTCATAACGAAGAAAAATTAATGAACGAACGAGAAAAATATGTGCCAGGTGCCTATGATGTTCGTCCAGGTTTGACTGGATATGCTCAAATAAAACAACATCGCGGGCATAAGCCAAACGTTAAAGCTTATCTCGATCATCTTTATGTTTTAAGAATCAATTTCTTTTTCGATGCCGAAATATTCATATATACTATTTTTATGTTTTTAGGAGTCGCGAAAGGGAGATAGCGATTTAATTGTTATTAAAAGGAGGAGTTAATTATGAAATGTCCAAAATGCGGTGGTGAATTTAGTGGTCGTCCTGACTACTGCCCACATTGTAACCAAAAATTTAAATGGGTAAAAAAGGAAAAATCGGAAGCTAGAAAAGAAGAAACATCAATTGATTCAAAACTGGCCTCTACAAATAAAGTCATCTTACCACCGATGCAAGAAGGTTTAGCAAATGAAGTAAAAAAGAGTGAAACTAAAGTAGTGGAAGAGCCTACTAAAGAAGAGAAAAAAGAAAAGGCAACGAATGATGAAATCTACAATAAATATTCTAAACATTTCAAGAAATACTATTTATTTAGGTTTCTTACATTTTTAGGAGTTTTCTTAACTGTCATTTTCCTTTTCATTATTCCTATTTATCATCTTGATTCAATGCGTTCATATTCAGCTATAGCTTTTTTGCTTGGCTTATACAATATCAGTGCAGAACCCCCGATGATGAATGTTGCTATAGTAATTATTGGGCTATTCGCTTCTATTCCTAGTGCCGTTTTTATGATTATCTTTTTTGTTCGTCTCCTCAGTAAGAATAAAGGTCGTAGCTATGGTTTAAAAATCATTAGTAAAATTAAACTAGGCAAAAGAGGTTATCGAAGAGCGAAACTAGTTTGGCCAATCATTTCTTCAGTCATTGGTAGCAGCATTATCACTTATATTTTATATGGTTGTTTTTTCACTTTGCTTGGAATTGCAGGAAGATATCAATCTACTCATCTATTTATTTTAAATATCTTCGGTATTATTTTTGCTACGCTTTTTACCAATCTTCAATTCATCATCCTACCTTTTAATAAACATCAAATGAATGTAATTGTCGCGAAGGTAAAAAGCGAATTATAAGTGCAATTCTTTAAATATTGGCTAATTAATTTACTTGCTATTTAATCTTAATCTTCTTTTCGCTATATTTATTTTATGGATTATAAAAAAATATTATTCGATCCCGAAATCTTAGAAATTAATCTGCTCAAGCAACATAGTGTCTTCGATCATTATTTGTCGACTGGGGACGCTAAAAAGGGCATTGATAAAACGATTAAAAATTTAAATGGCAAGTGGCGAGCCCTTTATTTTCAAGACTATGATGCGCCATTTCTTGTTTATAGCAATGTCAAAACTAATATCAATAAACTCGATACAATCACTGTTCCAATTGCAAAAGAAATTCAAGAGCCGCGCTTTAGTGTGCCTCAATATGTCAATTGGCAATATCCTTTTGATGGTTATTCTAGCGCCCCGATAGATGAAGCACCCGATGTACCTAATCCTTCAGTAGTCTATTTAAGAGATATTAACATCACTAAATTTGATAAAAATGGCAAAGATTATATTTTGCGCATTGGTTCTTTCTTAAGTGGCTTATTTCTTTATGTTAATGGTCAATTTGTGGGCTATAGTGAGAATTGTTATCTCGATAGTGAATTTAATATTACCGATTATTTATTAGAAGGTAAGAATAGATTATTAATCATTGTCTTTAAATATTCCTCTTCCTCGATTTTTTTAGATATGGATGCCTTCCGCTTTAGTGGTATTCATCGATCGGTCGAACTAATTACCTTAAATAAAAAGCATATCGAAGATGTGGAAATTAAGACGCATCTTGATGGCCGTGTCGATGTCAAAATAAGTGGAAATCTCGATGGTTTAACTTTTCTTTATCAGCTCGATAAGGTTTTTATACCAGTTGAAATTACCTCTAAGCAAAAGGAAATTACTTTGCAAATTGATAAAACCGACCTTTCATATTATTCGCCGAATAACCCCCGTTGTTATCGCTTATTTATTTATGCTTATGCAAATAA
>CASFSG010000027.1 GCA_949297305.1 uncultured bacterium | reverse complement strand
AGTTACAAAAATTTGCATTGAAACGGTCAAGAATATATATTTGCCTTTGCCCATAAAAAATCTCCTTACACCATCTTTTCCAAGACTTTTAAATTTTTCATATTGTTTATTCATGATTATTTGTTGACGAGTTTTAGAACAAATATTACGCAAGCAAATAATGACCACAATTAAACATATAAGGGACAGAACACTGATGAATAGCGAAGACACAATATTATAAAGAGTCCAACCTTCTGGAGACTCAATCTTAGATTTAATAAGTTTTAAAAAGTAAACTAGATAAAATATAAAGTATATATGGGACAATATTCTAAGAACAGCGTGATATTTGATTGATGTTACAAATTCCTTTTTACACTTCTCAATTATTTCTTTTTTTATCTCTTCATCGCTTTTAGCTGGTTGTATAACATTACCACTTTCATCAAAAGTTATTTTTTCTTCTTCTTTTTTCTTAAAAGTAAATTTGACATGACAAGAAGGACATTCACTTGGACGACCTTCAAATTCTTGACCACACTTTGGACATTTCATAATAAAAACTCCTTTAAATCTTTTTCACTATACCATAGAGGAGGGAGGGGCAAGTGTTATTTGCTAAGGTGAAAAATTAAGGAGTTTATAATGTTTTAAAAACTATATCGTTACTACTAGAAACATAACCAACACATTTGTTATTAATAAAGATATCGTTATTATCTTCAATATACCCTACTTTTTTATTATCAATAATTAAAATTCCGTCGTCTCCTAAATGACCGAACTTTTTATTTGAAACAAAAATGTCACCATCATAATTTATATAACCAACTAGCTGTTTGCCTAAATAAACATTTTTGCCAAAACAATCAATAAATAACATCTCTATTTTTGGCTTTCTTTTTTTTATATCTAAAGCTTTTTGTTTGAGTTTTGCGGCGTATTTGCTCTTATTTTCTTGTCTAGCTCTAGCAATAGCCATCTCTAATTCTTCAACATCTTTATTAATCGTACTGCCAGCAGCAATGAAAGCTTCTTTCTTGATATTAACAGGAGAAACGATGGTAGAATTAGAACCCAAAAAGACATCTTCCCCTACTTCTGAATGAAATTTATTTACGCCATCATAATTAGCAAAAATTACGCCACAACCAACGTTGGTTCTTTTTCCTAGATGAACATCACCTAAATAACTAAGGTGTGCGCTTTTAACTCCTTCATCTAATTGTGCGTTTTTTAATTCGACAAAATTGCCAATTTTAGAATTATCTTTTACTATCGCATGTCCTCTAAGGCGCGCATAAGGTCCAATGTGAACGCTATTAGAAACAGTCGAGTCAATTAAATGTGAAAAAATAATTTCATTGTCGTTTCCAATCTGCATATTATTTAAATAAGTGTTCGGGCCGATATGATTTCTCTCTCCGATAATCGTGTTTCCATAAATATAAGTGTTCGGTTCAATTATAGTGTCTGCTTCTATATGAACATAAGGCCCAATATAAGTGTTAGAACTATCAATAATTGTTACACCGTTTAACATGTGATATTTATTTATTTCTTCTTGTTTAATTTTCATTGCTTCATAAAGTTGATAGCGATCGTTGATGCCTTTCATCTCTAAATCACCTTCGATAATATCAACTCCGATTTTAAAATGATCTAAAGCAAACATTTCAATTAAGTCAGTTAAATAGTATTCGTTAGTTAATGGATTTGGGGTTAATTTCTTTAAATAAGAAAATAACACCTCATTATCGAAAATATAAACGCCGGTATTAACAATATCGACTTTCTTTTCTTCGTCGTTAGCGTTTTTCTCTTCGACTATTTTTAATAATTGTTTATTTTCATCAATAATTAGGCGACCATAACCATAGGGATTTGCAATTCTTGCACCTAACAATGTCAACTTATTATTATTAGCAACATGTTCATTAAACAACTTTTCTAAAGTAGTTGTTTTTAATAAAGGGGTGTCGCCACAAACGATAATTGTCGACCCTTTTTCTTTCCCTAAAATTGATTCAACTTGCATTATCGCATGACCGGTACCTTTTTGTTCTTTTTGATAAGCAATCTGACAATCGTCTTGAACAAGTTTCAAAGCTGTTTTAGCACCAAAACCTAAAACCGCAACCATTTTATCAATGCTTAATGGTTTTAAAGCGTTGATGACATATTTAATTAGAGGAACGCCTAAAATTTCATAACTGACTTTAGATTTATCCTCTAATTTCGATTTCATGCGGCTACCTTTGCCAGCCGCTATGATGATAGCAAATTTATTCATTTTTAGTTAAAGTCCTCGTCAAATAAACATCATAATTTAATTTATCATATTTTTTTGCTAACTTCATAATTTTATGATGGTCGGTAGATAGAGCAAAAACTGCGCTGCCTGATCCGCTCATCAAAACCATTTTTAATCCATCATTAAATAACATTTCTTTAATTTTTTGTATTTCCGGCACTAAAGCAATCGATACATCTTCTAATGAATTAAACATCTCTTTAGCGACAATTTCGTCATCGCCATCTTCTAGGGCTTTAATTAATTTTTCAGGACTAGAATGTTTTAAATTTATTTTGTCAGCTTCTTCAAAAACATGTTTAGTCGACAACCCTTTTTCAGGCATTATAATTAAAACATAATAGGGATGATGTAATTTAATTGGGGACAAATCTTCTCCGATACCTTGCACGCGCATTGGCTTATTAACCATGCAAAATGGAACATCAGCCCCAATCGATTTAGCTAAAGTGTTTTTATTTTCGTTTTTATCTTTAATTTTTAAAACATCATAAAGGGCTCTTAAAATAGCTGCCGCGTTGCTCGAACCACCACCTAACCCAGCTCTTATTGGAATTTCTTTATGAACCGAAATGGCAAAATGTTTGTCAAAATGATAAACATCGCGCGCTTTATTAATTGCAATGTTGATTAAATTGTATTTGGTTTCTTGAATATCGATGTGATCGCAAGTGATATAAGAATCAGTTGAATAAGGCAGGACATTAAAAGAAATCGAATCATGCAACTCTAAAGGTAACATTACCATATCTAAATTATGATAGCCATCTTCGCGACTAGAGACTACATCAAGATAAATGTTAATTTTGGCGAATGCCTTTAGATACATAACGCGCTTATTTTATCACTTGCTTATTAATAAGCAATATACGATTTATCTTTAAATAATCTAAAAAATTTAAATTTTCAGGTCGCGTTTTTATTTCGTAACCACTTGCTTTTAATATTTCGCTTGCTTCTTCTTTGTTATTCAATAAGAGCGCAAGGTTATTCAAAATTGTTTTTCTTTTATTTTTAAAGAGGTTTTTGGCTAACAAATATGTGCTTGTAATTTCATCATTTAAACTATTTATTCTAACTAATTTAAAGATAGTTGAATCGATTTTTGGCCGCGGAATAAATGCGTTTTTATTTACATGTAAAATTGTCTCTTTTTTAAATAAATAGTTGATGAGTAGACTAAGAGGAGATGTCTCTAAAGTCGTAGGATTTATTAAACGATTAAATGCTTCTTTTTGAACCATAAAAACCATCGTGGTAGCCTCTATAGCATTTAGCAAAACATATTCTAAAATGTCGCTTGTTAAATAATATGGTAAATTGCCAACAATCTTATTTTTCTTTGATAAATCAACTTTTAGAATATCGCGATTAATAACTTTGACATTTTTATCATTCGCGAATAGTTTCTTTTCAAAGTCCGACATTCTTTGATCGATATCGACCAGCGTCAAAGAACTCTTTTTTTCACTAAGAAAAAACGATAAAGAACCTAGGCCTGCTCCGATTTCTAAAATTTGATCTTTCTTTTTGATTTCTAGTGCTTCAACAATTTTTAAAATAACATTTTCATCAACTAAAAAGTTTTGTCCTAATGCTTTGTTAGCTATCGAGCTATAATCTTTAATGTAAGAAAATAATTCTTGCTTATTCACACTTTATTTTTATAGCATAAATCGATTATTTTAACAAAATAAAACAATTGTTTTGCGGGATATTTAATTAAAATATCTAAATATTGCGGTTATTTTACTAAAATTTTTTTAGTGAAATTATAGTCGCTATTTTTGATAACTTCTTCTTTACTTATATTTTTGATTCGAGCAATTTCTTCAGCGATTATTGGCAAATATTTAGAGTGGTTTTTCTTCCCACGATAAGGAGTCGGGGCTAAATAAGGCGCGTCAGTTTCTAAAACAAATTGATCTAATTGTATTGCTTCAGCGACTTCTTTTAATTTAACTCCGTTTTTAAAAGTTACTACACCTCCAATACCAATTAAATATCCTAAATCAGTAAAAGATTTAACCATTTCTTTGCTGCCCGGATAACAATGAATTATGCCGCCTTTTATACAAGGGTGTTCTTTTAATATTTGATAAGTATCATTGATAGCGTCTCGTGTATGAACAACGATAGGTAAATGATATTTATTAGCTAAATCAATTTGCTTGATAAAATATTCTATTTGCTCCTTTTGAATAATTTTATCTTTATCCCAATAATAATCTAAACCAATTTCTCCGATTGCCTTAACATATCTAACATCAATTAAATTTTCGATTTTATTTAAGTCATCAATATTTCTTTTTTTGACATCGCTTGGATGAATACCCACCGTAGCAAAAACAATATCCGGGTGTTTTTTAGCCAAATGCAAGGCATCTAATGAAGATTGATAGTTATATCCAACAACTAAAAATTGTTTAACGCCAGCTAAAAAAGACTCCTCAATATATTTATCGTCCTCGTCAATATAAGCTTCGTCATTAATATGGGTGTGGGTATCAATCATTTCATTTTCCTACGCAAAAACGCGAAAAAATTTCTTCACTTAAATCGTTTTTGTTTCCTTCTCCTAATAATTCAATAGCCGCATTATATCCTTCCATTAAACTAATGGCAACCAAATCGATTGAAAGATTGTTTTCTACATCTATCAATGTGTCCGATAATGCTTTATCTAACTTTCCTAACAAGCCCAGCTGGCGAGCGTTATTAAATGATGGTTTAATTTCTATTTCTTCTTGAATATTTAGTTTAGCCTTCATCGCTTCTAATAAAGAGGAAATTTCTTTTTTACTAGCAATCGTTTTAACTGCATCGCGACTAGAGTGAAAAATATCGGCTTTATTATGAACAATAATATAAGGAACATCATAAAAAGAGGAGATGATTTTTTGATCAACTTCTTCGTCGACAATATATAAAATTAAATCGGCTTTTTTAATAGTTTCATTTGTTTTATCAATGCCAATTTTTTCTACTAAATTATTAGTTTCTCTTAGGCCGGCTGTATCAAACAAATGAATCGGAATACCATTTAAAACAAATGTTCCTTCAACGATGTCGCGAGTTGTTCCTTCGATATCGGTAACAATTGCTTTATCTTCATTAATTAACGCATTAAGTAATGATGATTTTCCAACATTAGGCTTCCCAACCAAAGCAACATTAACGCCGTCTTTAATTTTAATTGCTTCTTTTGCGTTTAGTAAAAACGGCCGCAAATCAGCCTTTATTTTCGTTACAACTGCGATTATTTTTTCTCGATTAACTTCTTCGATATCTTGATATTCTGGAAAATCAATATTTACTTCAATGTTACTTAAAAGATCAGCTAAAGCAGTTTTTAATGGATAAAATTCCTTGGAAACCTCTCCTTTTAAAGCGCTTAGGGCAATCTCTTGACTTTCTTTAGATAAGGCATTAATTAAATCATTGATTGCTTCGGCTTGAATTAAATCTATTTTGTTGTTTAAGTAGGCACGCGAAGAAAATTCGCCGTTATGCGCTAAACGCGCGCCGTGTTTTAAACACAAATCAATAATTTCACGAGCGATGAGCATCGAACCATGACAAATAATTTCAATTGCATTTTCACCGGTAAAAGAATGGGGCGAAAGATATTTAAGTAAAACGACTTGGTCAATTGTTTTTTCTTTGTCAACAATATAGCCAAAAAGAAGTTCCTTTTTCTTTTTTAGATCAAAACGCTTGGTAAAGATTTTTTGAACAATATCAAAAACATCGTCGCCTGATAATCTAATGATACTTAAAGCGCTTTTTATTTGACCGCTCGCTAAAGCAACAATCGTTTCCATATAATTAATTATATAAGAAAAATAGAGCCGAGGCTCTATTATTCAACATATTTAATGCTTACGGCTCTTAATTTACCTTCCCCGCTCGATTCGGTCTTGATGTGAGAAAAGTTATTTAAGGCGTTATGAACGACTCTTCTTTCATCGCCAGGCATTGGTTCTAATGTAACATCAATATGGGTTTTTTGAACTTGCTTAGCGCTATTTCTAGCTAAACGGGCAATGCGAGAATATTTTGCGCCCTTATAATTACCGACATCTAATAATATTCTAAATTTTCTTTTAAATTTGCTTGAAACAGCAAGACGGCATAATTCGTTTAAAGCTTGTAAAGTGATACCATTTTTACCGATGATGATTGGGTTGTGGTTAGTATTAATTTCGATGCGAATGACATCATCGCTTAAAGAGGCATTAGTTTTAACTTCATCAATACCTAAACTTTCAACGACTTTTTTAAGATAATCTTCAGCATAGCTAATCGCATCACTAAGTTCATAGACCTCAATGACAGCTTTTTTTGATAATAATGTTCTTTTTTCTTCTTTGATTTCGTAAATTAATTGGTCGACATCTACACCTAATTCAGTGCTAGCTAATTCTAAAGCGTCGTCAACCGTTTTTGCAGTATATGTTTTCATCAATATTCCTTTCTAACGATTTTGTTTTTTTCTTTTTTCTCTTTCCATAAGTTTTGGCATAACGAGCAATTGAATAATTAATGTTTGAATAATTGAATAAATTGCACCGAAAATCCAATAAATCGCCATAGCGGCAGGTAATGTAACACCCATGACAATAATCATAATCAACATAACCCAAGAAACTATCTTCATTGTTTTATTTTGTTGATCTTGTGTTGGGTTTTTAGTCAAACGTTGAATCTTCTTATTCTTTTTAGCGTTAAGCCATTGTGGTAACTTCATCGAAACAAATTGTGTCGCGGCCATAATTATGAAAATAATTATCGCTGTCCAGAAACCATAAATATTAGTTGCCCACCCTTCACTAAAATTAAAGAAGGCGGTTGAAAGCGAAGTCGACATCTGTAAATTAAGCAAAGTACCAGTCGAAAGAACAGCCGCACCAGAAATTGCACCCCAAACACCAATAAAGATCGGGAATTGAATAATCATAACAAGCAAAGACACGAATGGTCTAACTTTATTTTTCTTATAAAGCATACTCGTTTCTTGTGACATGCGCATCCTTTCGCTTTGATTGGTATTCGCGTTTGGATACTTAGCTTGAATTTTAGCAATTTCGGGTTGCAAAGCTTGCATTTTTTGTTGTCCAATAGTCGACCAGAAAGTCGCTAACAGAAGAACTGTGCGAATAATGATTGTAACCACAAATAGAGCAGCTAATTGAATCCAACCATTTTGATCAACGCCGCCAAAAGACATAGTTAAAGTATCGAGTAAATAAGCGACTGGATACACTAATAAACCTTCGATGGGTCCTCTACCCCACGCATATTTCCATGTTTTTTCTTGAATTAAAATCGGTTCTCCGTTTTCTCCGTAAGAGCCATATTCGCCAGTTATAGTCGCAATACAAGAACGGGAATTAGCAAAATTCTGCGTCATCGTCGAAGTGTATAGATTCATAAAATCGGTCGTCGCGCTATTCTCGATACCAATTTCTTGTTTAACTGAGGCATCCATTACTTCATAATTAACCCAAAGCAATTCATCCGTGCCATAAAATTTTAAATAACCATAATTTTTTAATAGAGTGTTAGTCTCTACACTTGTTATATCCGAGGTTGAAACCGGTAAATAAGTAATTTCACCATCGACTTCTTTAGTTCTAACGGCCGTTGTCGGTGTTGATTCAGCAACTTCATTATTATAAATTGAGATGGCTAATTCTAAAAACTTGGTGTCCATCTTTTTAAAATAATCATCAGTAGGCACATAAATACCATTTTGCTTTGCGCTACTAATAATTGAAGTTAACATTTGGGAATTAGTGAAACCACCATTTTCATCTTTGCTAACAACGCGATAGAGGTCACTATTATCAGCAAAAACTTGTTCAACACTCACTAAACCTGAAGTTGTAGTGTTTTGAGCCTCTTCTTGTGTCACATATTGGCTGACACCCGGCTCACCCGCATACATCATTCTAGCTGTTTCTACCGTTGAACAAAACGTTGCAGTACAACTTGAAATTAACATCACTCCTAATAGAAGTGAGGTGATACCAATACCTAATTTAAGCGATTTTTTCACTATTGTTATTTCCTTTTAAATATAATTCTTCAAGCAAAGATTTGTTTTTCTTAAACTCATTTATATCATAACCCTTATAAATAACTAAGACATAGTCTTTTCCGACATTTAAGTCGACTATTTCTCGAAGCATCGCATTTACTTGACGTTTGGCTTTGTTGCGACAAACAGCGTTTCCTAATTTTTTTTGAACAGAAATTCCAATGCGAGAATAATTTAAGTTATTGGGTAAGATAAACAAAGAAAACGGATAGGAGCGAAAATTTAAACCATGATGAATAATCTTATTAAAATCTTCGTTTCTTTTAATCCGGTTAAGAATTTTCATCCTTAATTAATGAGACAATCTTTTGCGACCTTTTTGGCGACGCGCACTTAAAACTTTACGACCATTTTTAGTCGACATACGCTTGCGAAAACCGTGAACGTGTTGTTGATGTTTTTTACTTGGTTGATATGTTCTTTTCATTCATGCATTCTCCTAACTAAATTTTATAGACGCGTTGCAATTATATTCTTAACGCCTAAAATAATCAATAATTATTTTGGGTAAGATAACATGGGAACTAATAACGAAAATAAGAATTTTAACTAAATTAGTAAATTTATACGATAATATCGATTAATTTTCAACAGATTTCCCGCATTTATTATGGTGAAACTATTTTATTGTGGAAAACTAGGTTATATATCCTAAATATCAAATGAACTAATTAACATCTTTTCCACATAGATTTACACAAATCAACATAGGTGTGAATTAAACGATGTGAAAACGGTGAATAAATAGGTATTTTATCGATTATATCTATTTTTTAAAATTTTTATTATGTGTAAAACATTTATTAATTCACATTCTATTAACAAGTTTTATTTAAGGCACAATCAACTAACATTTTATCCACAAAATGCAAATTGTGGAAAACTCATTTTCTTTTAGTGAAAATCGATAGTTTTTCGCTCGAAGAAATGTGGAAAACTTTTGATGATGTTAATTTATACTTTTTATTTATACTTTTTCACTTATAATAATGGCTGAGAAAGGGGATAATTTATGCCAATAAGTACATCTGAATATGCGAATTTATGGCACAAGGTTCTCGACGATTTAAAAGGGGAAATTAACAATAACATTATGTATTCTGCCTTTTTAGAAGACTCATATATACATAAAATAAGCGGCTCTAACGCTGTAATTGTTGTTAATTCCGATACCGCTCAATTAATTATTGAAAAAGATTATTTGAAATCGATTAATAATTTTTTAAAGAAACATTCAAACGAAAACATCGTTGCGAAAATTATTAGTAGTAATTCTTTAAAAATTGACGAGGAAAAAGAAGAAGAGGTTTTAAACCAAGGAGATTTCTTCTTGCACTCGCAAGTTAATTCATCTTTAACTTTCGATAATTTTATTGTTGGCCATTTTAATCGCCAAGCAAAACAGGCTGCTTTATATATCGCCTCTAACCCAGGTAAGGTGTATAATCCTTTATTTATATATTCGCAATCCGGCTTAGGAAAAACTCATTTGTTGCACGCGATTGCAAACTATATTAAAGATACATCTTCCCTAAAAGTTTTATATTGTTCCGCTGATGATTTTTTTACCGAATATATTCGTGTAGTAAGAGGGGAAAAGGGGCAAGACGCTATGAAAAATTACATTGGTCAATTTGACGTCTTACTAATCGATGATATCCAATTTTTCTCTGGAAAATCACAAACGGAAACATTCTTTTTCCAAGTGTTTCAAAGAATGCAAAATGCCAAAAAACAAATCGTTATAACTAGCGACAAACATCCGAACGATTTAAACGGTTTTGAAGAGAGACTAACATCTCGCTTTGCCTCTGGTTTAGTAATGAACATCGATGCTCCAGATGTTAAAACTTGCGTCGAAATTTTAAAATCTAAAATCAATTCTGGTCCACTTGATATCAATACTTTCGACGAATCTGTTTTAAATTTTATCGCGGAAAAGTTTTCTAAAAGCGTTCGCAGTTTAGACGAAGCTTTAAACCGAATTATTTTTTACACAACTAGTTTTAAACCAACAAAACAAATCACGATGGAAATAGCTATGGAAGCGCTTCAAAATTTAATCGACATTCGCGAAGCTAAAAACAAAATCAATGAAGATCGAATTATTTCGGCGGTCGCTGAATATTATTCTTTAACGCCTAGCCAATTAACCGGCACAGCCCGTCAAAGCGAAATCGCTCTTCCTAGACACATCGCGATGTTTTTAATCAGAGACATGTTAGGTGTTCCTTACACAAAAATTGGGTATATTTTTGGAGGTAAAGATCACACGACCGTAATGCACGGTGTAGAAAAAGTGGAAAAAGAGTTGAAAAACAACACCGCAATGCAAAGCGCAATCGAAACAATTAAAACTAATTTAAAAAGATAATGTTATTTATAATAACAACTTTCAAAAATAACGTTTATAATAAAAGCAGTTGTCTTAATAAAACAAAAGTTTTCCACCGTTTCCACAATGTATAATAATATTAATAAAAATAGGAGAAATAAAAATGAGATTAACTATTAATAGAACTGAATTAATAAAAGGCTTAGGGATGGTTGCTAAAGCAATCCCAAGTAAAACAGCCTTGCCAATTTTAGTTAACGTCAAAATGACACTTAATGAAAAAGGTTTAATGCTTTTAGCAAGTGATAACGATTTTGTCATTCAGACAATTGTTCCTTATATGATTACGGATAAACAAATTATCTCCAATTCTAAACCGGGCAGTACCTTAGTGAATTATAAATATTTTTCTGAGGTTATTCGTCGATTAGAAGGTGAAAATGTCACTTTGGAAGTAATTGATTCGATAATTTTAAGAATTGATGATGGTAAGTCTAATTTTAAATTAAATTGCATTAATCCAGACGAATATCCTGACATTAGTCTTGATATGATTGGAAATATCTTCGACATGAGAACCAGCGATTTAGCTGAATTAGTTGAATCGACTGCTTTTGCCTCTTCAACCAAGGAAGGACGTCCGGTCTTAACCGCCATTAATTTTGAAGCGCGCGAAAATGTTTTAACCACCACCGCAACTGATACTGCTCGTCTTGCAAGAAAAAGAATTGATTTAGATAGCAATGTGACGTTTTCGGTCAATATTTTAGCAAAGAAATTCGTTGATATTGTTCATTCTTTCGAAAATGAAGAAATGGTAACAATTGCTATTTCAGACAAAAAAGCTATTTTCGCATTTGGTTTTACGACCATTTCTATTCGTTTGATTAATATTGATTACCCAAACACTAGAAACATTGTTCCTAAATCCTTTAATTACACTTTAGAAGTAAGCGCGAAAGAATTCTTGGCTGCGATGGATCGCGTTGCAATTTTAAGTAGCGAACACGACGGGGTTGTTAAATTGGTCATGTCGGAAGATGAAGTAGAAATTATGTCGCGTTCTTTAAGTGTCGGTTCAGCAAATGAAAAAATTAATACTTGCATGTTTAATGGCGAAAGACTAGAGGTTAGCTTTAAATCCGCCTTTGTTGCTGATGCCATTAAAGCACTTAAATGTGAAGATATTACAATCGCCTTTGTTGGCGAAATGAAACCATTCGTTGTTAAGAATGTAAAAGATGCCACTATTGATATGTTAATTACTCCTTTAAGAGCACAATAGGATAACAAGCGATTTAAGAGACGAAAATAATTAAGTAAGGAAATATATCGAGAAGAAAAATTTCGTCGAAAATTTTCCAAAAAAATAAGGGAATAATTATTCCCTTTTTATTTTTTTTATGTTAAACTAAAGCGCAGGTTTAAAAAAGCGAAAATTAATGAACAAGAAAGTGCGAGAAATTGTCATCGAGACCCCATTTATTAGATTAGGGGCCTTGTTAAAATTTGTTCACGCTATTGGTAACGGAGGCGATGCGAAAGCTTACCTCTTAGATCACGTTATCAAAGTGAACAAAATCGAAGAGAATCGCCGTGGAAGGAAACTCTATCCTGGTGATGAAATTGCGATCGATGATGAAATTATCTTAATCAAAAATGTTTGTTAAAAAAATAAGCCTAAAAGACTACCGCAATTATCGAAAACTGGATGTTGAATTTTCTGAGAAAGTCAATGTGATAGTCGGAGATAACGGGGTAGGAAAAACTAATTTGGTAGAAGCGATTTATTATTTAAACCTCGCTCGATCTTTCAAAGAAATAAGTGGAGGCGAACTCATTAGATATGGTGAAAAAAGAGCTTTTATTCATGCTGAAATCATTTCAGAAGGAGTTAAAAGTGATATCGATTGTTTGATTGAGCCAAATAGTAAGAAAATAACGGTTAACGGCAAAAGAATCGAAAAGATATCTGCTCTTTCAAGAATTATCAACATTATCTCTTTTGAGCCGAAAGATGCTTTTTTGTTTGTTGATTCACCGTCTAGGAGAAGAAATTTTTTAGATGTTACATTAATGAAACAATACCCCGAGTATATTGAATTATTAATTAACTATGAAAAAATTCTAAAAGAAAGAAATTTTCTATTAAAAAACGATGATGTCGATTTGGTGATGCTTGATGTTATAACTTCTCAACTGATAGGTTACGCAATTAAGATTATTAATTATCGACAAAAAATCGCTTTAAAAATAAACGAAATTATTTCGAAAGTAATAACCCACATCAAAGGTGAAAATGAACGCTTAACGCTTGTTTATATCCCTTTTAGTGGGAATATAGAACTAAGCGAAGAGAATCTTAGAACTTGTTATGAAAAAAGTCTTGTGAACGATTTAAAAAAGAAGATGACAACTATCGGAATCCAAAGAGAAGACTTTACCCTTTTACTTAATGGCAAAGATATCGCACTTCATGGCTCGCAGGGTGAAAATCGTCTCGCCTCAATATCTTTGAAATTAACCCCTTATTTCTTAGTTGAAAATAAAAAGAATCGACCAATCGTCATTTTAGACGATGTAATGAGTGAACTTGATAAAAAACATCAAATTAATTTATATCAATTTCTACTCAAATTAGGCCAAGTGTTTGTAACAACCGTCTCATCAAAAGAAAGAGATGCTATAACTTACGAAATAAAAAACAACCAAATAAAACGGAGGTAAAAATGGAAGAAGAAAAAGTAATGCATATTCAAGAAAGTGAATCGCTTGAAAAAGGCGATAAAGAATATAACGCTAGTGATATTCAAGTTCTTGAAGGTTTAGAAGCTGTTAGAAAAAGACCAGGCATGTACATTGGTACTACTGGGCCAAATGGTTTACACCATCTCGTTTGGGAAATTATTGATAACGCAATTGACGAAGCATTAGCCGGATATTGCACAGAAATCGTTGTTCAAATTAATAAGGGTGATACTATTACCGTTAAAGATAACGGGCGTGGTGTACCGGTTGATATCGTTTCAAAATCTGGTTTATCTGGCGTTGAAACAGTTTTTACTATTTTGCACGCTGGTGGTAAATTCGGTGAAACGAGCGGATACAAAGTATCCGGAGGTTTGCATGGTGTTGGGGCTTCGGTCGTTAATGCCTTGTCGGAGTGGATGGAAGTAACCGTCAATAAAAACGGCGGCGTTTATTACATCAAATTTGTCGACGGTGGAAAACCAGTAGAACATTTAAAGAAAATCGGTGAAACGACAACTAGCGGAACCACCGTCACCTTTAAACCTGATCCAAAAATTTTCCTAGATACTGTTATCTTTAGCTACGACACGATAAGAGATAGAGTCCGTCAAATGGCCTATCTTAATCGCGGAGTTAAATTAATTGTTATTGATGATCGATTAGACACGCCGGTCCAAGAAACATTTTGTTATGAAGGCGGAATCATCGAATATGTTAAAAATATCAACGCAAATAAAGGTCCGATTATGGAAGATGTCATTTATTGTGAAGGTTATGAAGAGATTGAATATTTGCCTGAAAAGAAAGGTAAAATATATTGTGAAGCCGCCATTCAATATAATGAATCTTATTCGAAGACCGTTTTTTCGTTCTGTAACAACATCCACACTCACGAAGGCGGAACGCACGAAGAAGGTTTTAGAATGGCAATTCAGCGCGTGGTAAATAATTATGCTTTAGAGAAAAAATATCTTAAAGAAGGCGAAGAAAAATACACCGTTGACGACATTCAAGAAGGGATGGTTGCTATCATCTCGATTAAGCATCCAAATCCTCAATATGAAGGTCAAACAAAAACGAAATTAGGCAACACCGAAGTGCGAAAAATTGTTTCGCAAGTAGTAGGGGAAGCACTCAAACGTTTCTTCTATGAAAATCCAAAAGTTGCTAATTTAATTTTGGATAAGATTTCAATGGCTTCAAAGGCTCGTATGGCTGCGCGTACCGCCCAAGAAAACGTTCGCCGAAAAAGCGGTCTTGAATTTACAACATTACCTGGTAAATTAGCAGACTGTTCATCAAAAAATCCTGCTGAATGTGAACTATATATTGTTGAGGGTGATTCGGCTGGCGGTTCAGCTAAAAGCGGTCGCGACCGCGACACTCAAGCGGTTTTACCACTTAGAGGTAAGATTTTAAATGTTGAAAAAGCTCGTCATGAAAAAGTTTTTGATAATGCCGAAATAGGCAATATGATCGTTGCGATTGGCGGTGGGGTCGATCCAGAATTTGATGTTTTAAAAATCCGCTATCACAAAATTGTTATTATGACTGATGCCGATGTTGATGGTAGTCATATCCGCATCTTGTTATTGACATTCTTTTATCGTTATATGCGCGATTTAATCACCCAAGGTTATGTTTATATTGCTCAACCTCCACTATATAAAGTTGAGGTCAAAGGAAAAGCTTATTATGCATATAACGATGAACAACTAGAAGTTCTTAAGAAGCAATTAGAACTTAAACCTGGCTATCCTTTCCAACGTTATAAAGGTTTAGGTGAAATGAACGATGTTCAACTTTGGGACACTACCTTAAACCCTAAAACTAGAAAAATGTTACGTGTCACATTAAGTGACGCGATTGAAGCCGAACAAGTCTTCACTGATTTAATGGGCGATGAGGTGCAACCAAGAAAAGATTTCATTTATAAAAACGCGAAGTTTGTTAAGAACTTAGATATTTAATAGAAGGAGGTAGTTAAAATGGACGAAAATAAGAAAAATAACGAAGAATTAACAGAAAAAGATAAAGAATTGCAGGAAATTGAAGATGGTATTGTTCCTGGATTAACTAACGCAGATTTAGCTAAAGAAGTTCGCTCCTCTTTCTTAGATTATGCCATGTCGGTGATTGTATCTAGGGCAATTCCGGATGTTCGTGACGGATGTAAACCAGTTCATCGTCGTGTAATTTATGGTATGTATGATTCTGGAACCACACCCGATCAAAAACACCGCAAATGTGCCAGAATTGTTGGTGATGTTATGGGTAAATATCATCCGCATGGCGATGCCGCAATCTATTCGACACTCGTCAGAATGGCTCAACCATTCTCGATGCGATATTGTTTAGTCGATGGTCAAGGGAACTTTGGTTCGGTTGATGGTGATAGTCCCGCAGCGATGCGTTATACCGAAGCTCGCATGACACGTTTAGCGATGGAGATGGTTCGCGATATTAAATGTGACACAGTTGATTTTACAGATAACTACGATGGCACCGAAAGAGAACCGGTTGTTTTACCATCGCGCTTTCCAAATTTGTTAGTAAATGGTAGCAATGGTATTGCGGTTGGTATGGCGACTTCGATACCTCCTCATAATCTTTCTGAAACGATTGATGCCGTAATTGCTGTGGCACATAATCCTGATATCACTCCTTTAGAATTAATGCAAAAATATATCTTTGGGCCAGACTTTCCTACAGGAGCAATTATTTTAGGTAGAGAAGGTATTAAAAACGCCTTTGAAACCGGGACAGGAAATATCTCGATTCGTTCAAGGGCAGAAGTTCATGAGAATGAACACACGGGTAAAAAACAAATTATTGTTACCGAAATTCCTTATCAAGTAAATAAAGCGACAATGATTGAAAACATTGCTCACCTGGTCCATGATAAAGTTATCGATGGCATTACTGACATTCGCGATGAATCGTCTAACAAAGGCATTAGAGTAGTGATTGATGTTCGTCGCGACGCAATTCCTGAAGTCATCTTAAATCAATTGTATAAAAACACACAATTGCAAACGTCTATTGGAATTATTATGCTCTGCTTAGTTGATGGAGCACCAAAAATTTTACCAATCAATGAGTTTTTAAAATATTATTTAGAATATCAGATTGAAATTATTCGTCGTAGAACTATTTTCTTAAAGAGTAAGGATGAAGCGCGTCACCACATTGTTCTTGGGCTATTAAACGCCATTCAAAATATTGACGAAATCGTTGACATTATTAAGGCTAGTGAAACTCCGGAAGATGCAAGTCAAAATCTCAAGGATCGTTTTGGTTTTACCAATGATCAAACCGAAGCTATTCTAGCGATGACATTACGTCGTTTAACTGGTTTAGAAGAAGGTAAACTCGAAAACGAAAAAGCTGAACTTGAAGCCAATATTGAAAAATATAATCACATCCTTTCTTCTAGAGACAATCTCATTGAAGTTGTCGTGGAAGAGTTGTTAGAAATTAAGCGTAAATTTGGCGATGAACGTCGTACGGAGATTAGTGATTCCGGGTCAGAGATTAACGACGAATCATTAATTCCTGTCGAACAAGTTGCTATTACCTTAACTAATAATAATTATATAAAGAGAACTCCGATTGATACCTTTAGAACTCAAAATCGTGGTGGTCGCGGGGTTAGAGGTATGTCAACTTATAGCGAAGACGAAGTCGCTTTAATGATTAATACGAATACGCATACCGACATTTTGTTCTTCACCTCGCTAGGTAAAGTATATCGTCTACGCGGTTATATGGTACCAGAAGGCAGTAGAATTGCTAAAGGTGTACCAATTCAACAATTGATCGATATACAAAAAGGTGAAAAAGTTATGGCGATGATCAATTTGGATACTTATGACGATAACTCATATTTGTTCTTTATCACTCGTCAGGGCTTAGTTAAAAAGACGGCAATTGAAGAGTTTGCCTCCATTCGTAAAAACGGAAAAATCGCTATTTCTTTGAAAGAAGACGATCAATTATTAGATGTTAAACACACTGATGGAAATTGCTTAATTTGCCTCGCTAGTAGCAAGGGTAAATTGGTTAAATTTAATGAGAGCGATGTTCGTGCAATGGGTAGAGGCGCTGCCGGTGTTAAAGGGATGAATGTCGACGGTTCATACTTAGTTGATGTTGCTACTTCTAACGAAGGAAAATACATTCTTGCCGTCACCCAAAAAGGTTATGGGAAGATGTCGCCAATCGAAGATTATCGTTTGACTAAACGAGGTTCAAAAGGCGTGATCACTTTAAATGCAACATCGAAGAATGGTAAATTAGTTGCTTTAAAAGCCGTCAACGGCGATGAAGATTTAATGATTATTACCTCCGCTGGTGTAATGATTAGAATACCTTTAGAACAAGTCAAAATTGCAGGCAGAAATACGCAGGGCGTCAAAGTGATTCGCGTCGATGATAAACAACGCGTGTCGAGCGTTTCTGTTGTTGAACACGAAGAAGAAACTATCGAAGAAAATAACGATAATTTAAATGAAGAAAATCCTGCAAATAGCGAAGAAAACACCGCAAAAACTGAATAATTATGAAAATATGCGTTTATTTTAATCCACGCATTGAGAACGATAATTTTGAAGGAACTAGATTAAGAAAAACGATTAAGGGAGCATTGGAACTTACCAATGTTCCCTATACTTCTAGAACGATTGATAATTATGAAATTATTCATTTTATCTCGTTAAACGATGAAGCTAAAATCAATGACGCTTTAGAATCTGGTAAAAAAGTTGTTTTTAGTGCCTTATATTGTGAAGATGACAAAACGACTAAATGTACCTATGAAAAAAACGAAGAAATTAGGTTATTAGATAAGGCACGGAGAATTTTTAATCGCCTTGATTTAATCATGGTTCCAACAAGTGAAGCGAAAAAGTTTTTGATTAACGAAGGTGTTTTAGTGCCAATTAAAATCGTTCCTTTATCAGTGAGTAAAGAACGCTTTCAAATCAATAATCGATTAGATGAAGAACTCTTTTTTAATTATTTTCAAATTGATAAATCGATAAAATATGTTTGTACCGTAGGTGATTACACTAATGATAAGACGATTGAGACTTTAAGTTCCGTTGCTGCTTTATGTCCAAAATATATCTTTTTCTTTTTTGGACAAACAAAAGGAAAATATTCAGTTTCGGCTCTATATCGCCTCAAAAAGAAAGTGCCTCCTAATTTAAAATTATGTCCTGTTATGAGCGATGAGATATATTGCTCGATGATGAAAAATGCTCAAATGTATTTTTCTTTCGATAAAAAGAAATTTACCTCTATTGCTTTATTTGATGCTGCTAGCTCAAAAACGCAAATTATAACGGTTGAGCCCCTTGGTAATAATGGTTCTTTATTAAGCGACCTAGGTTCCCTAATTGCTAAAGATCTTAATGATTTGGCAACCAAAATCAATTTATATATGGAAGGAAATATTATTTCTACAATAAATAAAGCGTATAATTACGCTTGTAGACATTCGCTGAAAGTTTTTGGCAATAATTTAAAAATCGTCTACGGAAAGTTATTAGAAGGAGATATATAAAATGTTAGATCAAAAATTAATTATTGATAATCCTCAATTAATTCACGATAAATTATTGAAAAAAGGATTAGATGTTGATTTCTCGTCTTTTTTAAATCTTGTTAAAGAAAGAAAAGAACTTTTATTAAAAGTTGAAAGTGCGAACGCTGAAAGAAATAAACTTTCCTCTTTAGTGCCACAATATAAAAAAGAAGGGAAGGATGTTCAAGAACTTTTTGTTAAAGTAAAAAATATCAACAACAATATTGAAGAAGAGAAAAAACATTTAGATAAAATAGAAGAAGAAATTGTTAACTTTTTGAAACCTTTACCAAATTTACCCGATGATGATTTACTCTCGGGTGGCAAAGAGAACAACGAAGTAATAGCTGAATTTAATCAAGACAAGGTATTTGATTTTAAAATTAAAGATCATGTCGAATTAGCGGAATCTTTAGGATTAATTGACTATACTAGAGGGGCGAAAATTGCTGGTCATGGTGCTTGGGTATATACCGATTTAGGAGCGAGACTCGAATGGGCGTTATTAAATTTTTTTATTAATGAGCATCTCAATGATGGATATCAATTTATGCTCGTTCCTCATTTATTAAATTATGAATCTGGTTATGTTGCCGGCCAATTTCCCAAATTTGAAAACGATGTTTTTATTATGGAAGGCATATCACCAAAAAAATTCCTTCTTCCAACTGCTGAAACTGCTTTAGTTAATTTTCATCGTGACGAAATTTTAAAGGAAGAAGAACTTCCGAAAAAATATTTTGCCTACTCACCTTGTTATCGTAAAGAAGCAGGTGCTTATCGCACAGAAGAAAGAGGTATGATTCGCGGATATCAATTTAATAAAATCGAAATGTTTCAATATACGAGCGAAGAAGGGGATATGGCAGCTTTTGAAGAATTAGTAAATAAAGCCATTTCATTAATGAAGAAGCTTGGGCTCAAGTTTCGCGTTTCTAAATTAGCTAGCGAGGACATTTCAGCATCGATGGCTAGGACATATGATATTGAAGTGTATTTTCCAAGCATGAATATTTTTAAAGAAGTGTCTTCGGTATCTACCGCTCACGATTATCAAGCTCGTCGCGGCAAAATTAGATATAAAGATAAAAATACTAGCAAAGTCAAATTTGTTCATACCTTAAACGGGTCAGGACTTGCTACTTCTCGCGTTTTTCCGGCCATTTTAGAACAATATCAAAACAGCGATGGCAGCGTAACAATCCCGGAAGTTTTAAGACCATTTATGGGTGGATTAGAAAAAATATCTCCTAAAAAATAAGAAATAAATTATAATAATAAAGCCGTTACAATGTTGGACTTATGAACCAGGTCAGGATAGGAATATAGCAGCCTTAAGTAACGAAGACATGTGTGACGGTTTTTAATTAGAGATGTTTAATGAATTAGATAAAAGTTTTATGATGGTGGCATTAAAAGAAGCGGAAGACGCCTACCAAGAAGACGAAGTTCCCGTTGGAGCTGTTTTGGTTATTGATAATAAAATAATTGCTAAAAGTCATAATAAAAACTTTAAAAACAGCACCATAACTAGACACGCGGAAATTAATGTTATCGAAGAAGCAAACCAAATTATCAAATCTGCTTATTTAAATGACGCGACAATTTATGTAACTTTAGAACCTTGTTATATGTGTTTAGGCGCAATATATTTATCAAGAATTAAACGCATAGTTTATGCAACAAAATATAAAAAAGCGGAGATTTACGGAGATTTAGATAATTTTTTACTAAATCCTAACTTGTCTTATTACCCAATTTGTGAAGGCGGCTTATTTAAAAAAGAATCGGAAATAATACTCCAAAAGTATTTTCAAAAGAAAAGATAATTATCTTTTGGAAAATTGCTAAAAATTGCTATACTAATAGCAATGAGAAAGATTTCACGGACAGAAAAAACTTTAGAAAGGATTAAAAACGCCGAAGTTTTTTCTCCAGACATTTCTTTTGGGTTAACCGACAAAGAAGTAAAGAGCAGAGTCGAAAACAAATTAACTAATCGTACAAAGAAGAATGTCACTAAATCATATTGGAAAATCTTTTATGATAATGTGTTTAACTTCTTTAACATTTTGTTGATTTGTATTTTTGTATTACTATGCGCCGCGCGATCTTTCAATAACTTATTTTTTATGGGTATTTTGTTACTAAATACAATCATAGGAATTGCCCAAGACATCAAGGCCCGCAAAATGAGTGAAAAATTAAGGTTAATTACCAACCCTAAAGCATTTGTGGTTCGCGAAGGACAAGAAGTAGAAATTTCAACTGACGAAGTTGTTTTAAGTGACATCGTAATTATCAAACAAGGTGATCAGATATGTGCGGATGGTGTTTTATTAGCTGGCGAAGTCGAAATAGATGAATCTTTATTAACTGGAGAATCGATCAACGTCACCAAAAAGAAAAACGATCTAATTTTATCTGGAACAGTAGTTTTAGGTGGGCAAGGTAAAATGATTGTTACAAAAGTGGGGTATGCTAGTTATGTTGAAACTCTCGGTGAAAAAGCCCGCTCCTTTAACCCACCAAAATCTGAGATTCTTCGTTCTTTAAATTTGTTATTTAGATTTATTGGTGCCTTTGTCATTATCATCGGAACAGCGATGTTTGTTCTTTATGGCGTACGAGGTTTACTAAATAACGAAAATTATGCAGGATCAATCGCTAATATCGCTGGATCTTTAATTGGAATGATACCTTCTGGATTATATTTATTAACATCGTTGACTTTAACTGTTGGCATTATACGTTTAGCAAAAAGAAGGATGTCAGTTCAACAACTATATAGTATTGAAATGTTATCGCGCGTCGATACGCTTTGCCTAGATAAGACAGGGACAATTACCGATGGTAGCATGAATGTCAAAGATGTTGTTGTTTTAGATAAAAGATTTACCAAAGAGGAAATTGGGAATTATTTAAAGACTCTTGTTGAAGCAACAAAAGATGAAAACGCGACCGCTAAGGCTCTTATAACATATTTTAAAGATTGCTCCTCTTTAAATTACACTTCCTATATTCCTTTTATGAGCAAGACAAAATATTCAGCCGTTATGATTGAAGGCGGGAAGAATATTGTTTTAGGCGCGAAAGAATTTTTGTTAGATAAGGAAAGTGACATATCACTTAAGGCAAAAAAATATGAAGAGAAAGGGCTTCGCGTTTTAGTTGTTGCCTCATTAGATAAAGCGATTAAAAAAGGTGAAAAAATTATTGATACACATCCGCTAGCGTTAATAGTTTTAATTGATCACATTAAAGAGGACGCTATACCAACTATTGAGTGGTTTAAGAATAATAATGTAAAAATTAAAATTATCAGCGGCGATAATGTAATCACGACTGCAAATATTGCTCAGCACGTAGGGGTAGAAGGCGCGGATAAATTTATTTCGCTAGAAAACACATCTTTAGAAGAATTAGCAAGTTTGGTTGAAGAGTATAATGTTTTTGGTCGCGTTTCGCCTGAACAAAAAGAAATTATTATTGACTCATTAAGAAAAAATGGACATGTTGTTGCGATGACTGGAGATGGCGTTAATGATTTATTGGCTTTAAAGAAAGCTGATTGTTCAATCGCGATGGCTAGCGGCTCACAAGCAACCAAAAACACCGCAAATCTTGTATCTTTAGACTCAGACTTTAATAAATTGCCCGATGTTGTTAAAGAAGGCAGACGCGTAATTAATAATTTACAAAGAACCGCTTCGCTTTTTTTAGTAAAAACGGGTTTTGCGGTAATTTTATCAATCTTTTTCTATGTTTGGTCTATTATTAATCCGCAGGTAATGTATCCGTTTGTGCCTGCAAATTTATATGTGTGGGAAATTGCTATTATTGGGTTAGCTTCGTTCTTCTTAACTCTAGAACCCAACGATGAAAGAATAAAATCTTCTTTTTTGAAAAATGTTTTATTTAAAGCGTTGCCAGCTTCATTTGCAATTAGTTTTGCAATTATTATTTATTATATTTTAGCCGCTAACGGGATTCTTTCTAAAGATGCGGCGACAACTCTTTCTATTTTAACGTTTACTATTTTAGCTTATTTATATTTGTTATTAATCTCCTTCCCTTATAGCATTTATCGTATCGTTTTAGCGATAGGCACCGGAATAATCATTGTTATAATGTTTTTGATCGACAAGTTTTTTCAAAGTGGTGGTCTCGTTCTCTCGATAAATTATGATTCTTTAACAAAGGATAATTTTTATTATTTATTTATTTTTGTTAGTGCAATTGTCTTAATTTATGCAATCGTTAAGTTAACACTTTATTTGATAAGGAGAAAGAAGAAAAATGCGAATAGCAAAGAAGGTTATTGAAGCTTTGAATAATAAGCGGCCGGTTGTCGCATTAGAATCGACTATTATTTCGCACGGTATGCCCTATCCTCGCAATGTTGAAACCGCCTTGATGGTTGAAGAAGTGATTGAAAAAGAGGGGGCTGTACCAGCGACAATTGGAATTATTGATGGTGAACCAATTATTGGAATGAGCAAGGAAGAAATTGAAGAATTTGGACACCGCAAAAACATCAAAAAAGTCTCTCGCAAAGATTTGCCGATTGTCATCGCTAAAAAAGAATGGGGCGCGACGACGGTTGCGACTACAATGATTTTGGCCGCAAAAGCCAAAATAGAAGTTTTTGTCACTGGTGGAATTGGTGGAGCGCACCGAAAAGCGCAAGAAACATTTGATATTTCTGCCGATTTAGAAGAATTAGAAAACACTGATGTAACCGTTATTTCTAGTGGCATTAAAGCGATTCTAGATATTCCTCTAACTTTAGAAATTTTAGAAACCAAAGGTGTCACTGTCTTGTCCTATCAAAGCGACGATATTGCTGATTTCTATACGCGTCATTCACATATTAAAGCCGAAAATGTTGTTTCCTCACCTTATGAAATTGCCGAGATTATTAAAGCAAAAAGGGATTTTAATCTAAAAGGTGGAATTTTAGTGGCTAACCCAATTCCTGAAGAATTTTCTATGGATGAAACAATGATGAATCAGGTAATTAATGAAGCTCTTTTTGAAGCGGATAAAGATCATATTAAAGGCAAAGATATAACGCCGTATTTGTTAAAAAGCATCGTTAAAAAAACCGGCGGCGAATCTTTAGAAGCAAATATTAAGTTAGTCTTAAATAACGCCTCTTTGGGTGCGAAAGTCGCACGAGAATTAATAAAATTAAGATGAAGAAAGAAGCAATTTTTAAAAAGGGAATTAAAGAACTAATTGAAAAATCTTCTTTAGAAGATATCAGCGTCGTTTCTTTATGTAAATATGTTGGGAGCAATCGTCAAACATTTTATTATCATTTCCGTGATATCTATGACCTTTTAGCGGCAACGATGCTTCGTGAACAAATTGTTTTTACTAAAAGCGAAATTAATTTTGATAATATTTATGAAGCCATCAATCGTTATATCAATCAAAATTTACACTTTTTGCAAGAAGTTAAAAAGTCTTATGCCGGGGATTTAATCGATAATTTTTTTAGTTCTTTTATTTATGAAAAGTTACAACAATACTTTCGTTTAAACATTCAAACTAACGTGTCTAAAACTTTTATCCTTGCTTTAGAAAGATGCTTATCAAATGTTCTTGCGTTAGAATTTTCTTATTATGTTTCTTCAAGTAAAAAAGAAGGTGCGACCAAATTTAAAAAAAGGCTTAAAAGCATTTGGAATTATTTTATGAACAAGCACATCGAAGAAGCGAAAATTGATCATTTATGAGAATAAAAAAATGTAATTGATTGAAAAAATAATGTGTCATGTTATCATATTTCTACGTCAAGAAATGACAAATGATTATAACCCATCGTTTAGAAGTTGACACACGTGTGATTGGTCAAATCACTAAACAATAGACTTAGTCTAGAAGGGAAAAAATACAAGATGAAAAAAGAAGATTTATTATCTCTAGTAGCGTATTTTTTAATGATTGCTATCGCATTAATTGTCGGGCTAGTTATTTTAAGACCACTTTTTGCAGAAATGACTCTGCCTCTCAATCCGTATTTGTTTGTTATTTTAGCGATTGTTATTGGATTATTTGTCAACGTTTTGTTTTTAGAAATTGGACATGTGTTAGGTGCTTTAATTGGAAAATATAAAATCACCTCTTTTAATGTCTTATGGATGTGCATCTATAAAGACAAAGGCAAATGGCATTTTGGTTTTAAAAATTTTGATGGTCTAGTTGGCGAAACGCGCGTCGCGCCTAAAAGCGATAAAGCAAATCCTAAACCATATGTTTTATTTCCAATTTTGTTCTTTGTTATAGAACTAGCGTTAACGACTACTTTTTATGTTTTAGCTCAACAAAACATCGCAAGCGAAGCGCTTGTCATTTTAGGATTAGGCGGTGTAATTTTCCTCGCTTTAGGAGCGATGATTGCGGTATATAATTTGTTTCCGGCTCGTTTGGATTCGATGAATGATGGTTATCGTCTCGTTTTGTTTTCTAAACCTATTAATATTAAAGCTTTTAATGAATTGATGCGCGTTGAAGAGATGCAATTAGAAGGTAAAGAAATTCAAAGCATCCCGTTCTTTGAGGAAATAACCGATTTTACTGCTTCTTTAAATTTGTCTTATGTTTATGAATGTTTAAGCAAAAAAGAGTATCAAGAAGCTGAAGAAAAAATTGATTTAATTATCATCAATCCAAAGGCTATTTCCACCTCGACATATAATCGCCTCGTCGCCCAGAAACTCTACATTCAATTAATGACTAAGCCAATAGAGGAAGCAAAAAAATATTATGAAACTTTAAGCGATTCGCTTAAACGCTTCATCTCAAACGATGTTTCTATGGAATCGGTTAGGGCTTATGTTTTAATTGCCGGCCTAATTGAAGAATCAAAAGGTGAAGTTCAATATGTAAATTCTCGCAAACAAAAAGCCCTAAAAAGGGCTATTAGTTCTAGGGCCGAAGCCGAGAAACAATTATACAAAGAAGCTTTAAATAAAGTGTTAGAGGCTCATCCTGATTGGGATTTGTCTCATGACTAAATCAATTATTCTTCTTCGTATCTAAAATAGTCTTCGTGAGGTTCTTCCTCGCGGACTATTTTTTCTAATTCGGGATTATTAGATGTTTGTTCTAAAGCGCGATTAATGCGTTCCTCTTGCATTTTATAAGTCATGTCATCTAAAACAATATCGCTAGTTTTTAATTCGCGCGTCGTTTTTAAATCGACATTTTCCATCATAAAATAGAAAGCATTAAGTTTGAAATATTCACACAGTGGTCTAATTTGATCGATTGGCGGAATAATTTCATCGCGCATTATCGCTTCATAAACATTTTTTTTAACACCTAAAATGCGACGAATTTTTCGATCGTTTAAATGATAGTAAGTCTTTAAATACTCAATTTTTTGGTTAATTTTCATTTTGTTTTGTTATTTGACTAGCAGCGGCGTTTGCTTTTAACAAATCGCGAATTTCAGTTAATAATTCAGCTTCAGTTGGTTTCTTTTCTTCTTTAACAACAACCGGTCTTTCTTCAGGGTGCTTTTGATAATATTTTTCTTTTTCGGCAGCGATGAAGGCAAGACGTTTTTTCTTTAAAGCATTATAAACCTTTAAAATGATGAATAAGGTTAAAGCAATAATTAAGAAAGAAATTATCGCGTTAATTACCGCACCCCAGTTAATGATAGCGGCTTGGTTATAAGCGTAAACACCACCATAAAGAGTGTAGTTGCTAGTAATTGTTGCTTTGGCGCTTTCCACTAAATTATCGGCAACATCTGCTCCATAAGTCTTTTCAGCCAAAGCCTGGGCAAGCGATTGTAAATCACCTTTTGCAAATGATTGACCTAAGCCTAAGCTTTCATTGAGACCTCTTTGATTTGCGCTAGCAGCTGGTAAAATAGTAATTAAACCATTTAATCCACCAGGAACAGCCCAGGTACAAACGCTGAGTAAAATGTTTGTAACAGCTGTAACAATGGCTGAGAACGCACCGCCAATAACGACACCAACAGCCATATCGATGACATTACCACGAGAGATAAATTTCTTAAAATCTTCCCACCAACCTTTGACAACTTTGGTCTTTTTTTCTTTTTTGGTTTGTCTTGTTTCCATATTTGGTATTATATCATAAATTTAAAAAATGCTTACTATAAATTCTAAATATAGTAAAATATTTAAAGATTAATGAGAGGAGCAAAAATGAGAAAAGTTAAAGTTATCTGCGATTCGACTGCTGATTTAAATCCTAAAGACTACGAACAATACAATATTGAAGTTTTACCGCTAGAAGTGAATTTTGGTGAAGAATCCTTTTTAGATGGTGTCGATATTACACCCGATCAAGTTTATCGACGTGTTGAAGAAAGTAAGGAAAATTTATTTCCAAAAACAAGCGCGGCTTCTCCTTCGCGTTTTGAAAATGTTTTTAGAAAATGGGTTGATCAAGGTTATGATGTAATCTACACCGGTATCGGTGGAAAAATGTCCACGTCGTATAAAACCGCCTGCATAGTTGCAAAAGATTTTGATAATCATGTTTTTGTAGTTGATAGCGCTAGCTTATCAACTGGCACTGGCTTATTAGTGCTTAAAATGTGCAAATATCGCGACGAAGGCAAAAGTGCTGAAGAAATTTTTAACTTAGTTAACGCATTAGTAAAAAACGTCAATGCTCAATTTGTCATTGATAAATTAGATTATTTACATCGAGGCGGACGTTGTAGTGGAGCAACGAAATTATTTGGACATCTTTTATCAATTCATCCAAATATCAAAGTCGTTGATGGCGCGATGGTTGTTTATAAAAAACCTCGCGGTAAATTTTCTAAATGTTTAGATGTTTTAATTGAGGATTTAAAGAACGATTATCCTAATATTGACACCGATCACATTATGGTGACGCATTCGGGGTGTGCAAGAGAAGATATCGACAGGGTTCGCGGTTTAGTAAAAGAAGTTATGGGTGAAGATGTTAATATTATGGAAACGCGCGCCGGGTGTGTGGTTTCTAGCCACTGTGGTCCAAACACCATTGGCATTTTATACATTAAGAAATAATGAATTATTTGACTCTTATCAATAAGACGCGGGAATCTTTTAACGCTAGTAAGAATAATTTAAGCAAGAACGAAATTAGATATTTGTGTGGGAGGAGTGATTTTCGCTCCTCTTTTATTGATTTATTTTCATTTCGCTATTTCCGAAAAAAGAAATTAATTTTAGAAGGCAATATTTATTATGCTTACATTATTAGGATTTATCGTAGCTCTTTAAGTCAAGAAGATGCTATTTCGTCGTGGCTAATTTTCTCACCCGAATCCGTTTTTGACACTAATCCAGAAATTTATCAAAAAATAAACGATAATATTCTCAAGTTTATTAGCGATAAGGAAAATAAGAAAAGAAACCGCAAATTATATGATGCTTTGACATTAGAATTAAGCGAGCCGCGTTATTTAGAATTAGACGCAGAATTGAGTGAAGGACATCTTGTTTATTTGTCTTTTGCCTATCTTAGAAAAAATCATCTTCCAAATGTTAAACTAGGTCTAAACATCGTTATCGCTAAGCAAGACATTTCTAATGAAATCATCTATCTACCTTTAAATTATTGTGTTGAAGAATACCGCAACAATTATTTAAATAGTTTGACTGAATATAATACAAAAAGACCGCAAAAAGATAATATTTAAAATAAACCTCCAGCAAAACCGCCGTATTTTGTAGGAAAGAAATGATTAAATTTATCGCTAAGAAAGTAAAATTATTTTAATAAAATAATGATTGCTTATCATTTAAAAGAATGATATATTTATCAAGCAAACTTTCTTTGGATAAGATAATCCAAGGCGGAAGGAGTTAAAAATATGAAAAAAGGTATTCATCCAAAAACCCAAAAAGTTACAGTTACTTGCTTAACTTGTGGTACGACTTTTGAAACAAGTTCCACTCTTAAAGAAATTCGCGTTGATACTTGTTCAAATTGCCATCCTTATTATACTGGCAAACAACGCTTTACCCAAGCTGATGGTCGCGTGGATCGCTTCAATAAAAAATACGGTCTAAAATAGTTATTCAAAATTAAATAAGAAAAATCCCGTTGTGGATTTTTTTCTTTTAGATGTCTAGAATAAACATTATGAAAAATATAATTAGATTAACTTCAATCCTATTTATCACATTAGTAAGTGTCTCTTCGTGCACTTTTAAAATGAGCGAAGATAGTTCCTCATTAAATTCAGTCGATGAGTCATCGAATAATTCGTCTTCTATTAATGGTGGCGAAAGTTCTTCAACTAATCAAGGCGACACGCCTTGGGCCAATATTGCAAATGGATATTATTCTGATATTAGTGACACTAGTGGGACTGCTTTATTAGGCGAAATTCATGATTTAATTGTCGACACTCATAAAACATATACAGATTATGGTCAACTTCGCGGTGGTTCTTCTGGCGATTTAATTGATATCGATTATGATCCTAATAATCCCAGTCGTTTATACATGTTCTATTCTCATGCCTCGATTGAAAATATGTGGGATAGTGGTAATACATATAATCGTGAACATGTTTGGCCAAAAAGTTTAAGTAAAGGCTTATGGAATGAAAGCAATGGTGGTTCAGATATGCATCATATTAGACCAACATTTAATCCAATTAATTCAGATCGTGGCAATAAACTCTTTGGTGAATTAACTAACGGCACCGAATCTTCCTATACTTATAAAGGGACGCGCTATGTGGGAGGCACTTATAGCAACAGTTTAAATATTTTTGAACCAACGGACTTTGCTAAAGGCGATTGCGCGCGCATCATTATGTACATGTTTGTGCACTATAACACTCCTAGCGGTCTAGGAAGTAATAATTTAGAAACCGCAAGTAAAATTGGAACATTATCTTCAAGTGGTTCTGGTAATTTACCTATTACTGAAGTGATTGATGGTTCAAAACAAGAAGCATTTGATTTGTTGCTTTCTTGGCACGAATTAGATCCTGTTTCAGAAGAAGAAATTAATCGCAATAACGGTGCTTATTCCTATCAAGGAAATCGAAATCCTTTTATTGATTATCCTGAATTTGCCGAACTTATTTGGGGGTTAATATGAAAAAGAAATTTTATATTACCACACCAATTTATTATCCAAGCGCAAATGCGCATATCGGGCACGCCTATTGTACAACAATGTGCGATATTTTCGCGCGCAATAAAAGAATTAGAGGTTATGAAACATATTTTTTAACCGGCACTGATGAGCACGGAGAAAAAATCCAAAAAAACGCCGAAAAAGTTAATAAGACACCACAAGAATTCGTTGACGAAATCGCGAATAATTTCCAGAATTTATGGCGAACTCTCAAAATATCTAATGATGACTTTATTCGGACAACCGAAGAAAGACACATCAAAGTCGTACAACAAGTGTTTTCGCATTTATATCAAAACGGCGACATCTATTTAGGTAATTATGAAGGCTGGTATTGTACCCCTTGTGAATCTTTTTGGACGGAAACACAAGTAGGTGAAGAACACCTTTGCCCCGATTGCCATCGTCCAGTTCACAAAGATAAAGAAGAAGCCTATTTCTTTAATACCAAAAAATATCTACCTGACTTGCTTCGTTTTATGGACGAACACCCTAAATTTATTACGCCTATTACTCGTAAAAATGAAATGATGAATACATTCATCAAACCGGGTCTTGAAGATTTATGTATTTCGCGAACGTCTTTTGATTGGGGTGTTCCAATTTTAGAAAACCCTAAACATGTGACCTATGTTTGGATGGATGCTTTGACTAACTATATAAGTGCCTTAGGCTATTTAAACGAGAATGATTCTTTATTTAAGAAATTTTGGTTAGACGAAGAAACAGAAATTATTCATGTAGTTGGAGCAGATATTTCGCGTTTCCATATTATTTATTGGCCGATGTTTTTAAAAGGTCTTAATCTTCGTTTTCCCGATCGCATTTTTGTACATGGCCTATTAGATTTAAATGGTGAAAAGATGTCTAAATCGCGCGGAAATGTCGTTTCTCCTTTGCCGCTGATTGAGCGATATGGTGTTGACGCCTTAAGGTGGTTTTTAGCGCGTGAATTTTCGTTTGGATCAGATGGACGTTTTACCCCTGAACTATTTGTTGAAAGAATTAATTTAGATTTGGCAAACAATTTAGGAAATTTAGTTAATCGCACCTTGACTATGATTAATAAATATTTTGATGGAATCATTCCATCTCATAATCAAAATATGCGAGATTTAGATAAAAATCTTGGGGATTTGCTGGTAAAAACTGTCGATGAATATGAATCGTTGATGGATGATTTAAAAATAACCGAAAGTTTAGCAAAAGTTATGGAGTTACTTGGTGCAGCTAATAAATACATCGAAGAAAGCGAACCTTGGACTTTGGCTAAAGCTAGTGATATTTCAGGATTAGAAAATGTAATGGCGTCCTTAGCTAATGTCATTATTAATGCAACGATGATGTTAGAATGTTGCCTAGTTGAAACCGCGCCTAAAATCTATCAACAATTTGGTTTATCTAAAAAACAACACTCTTATGAGTTTGTTAAAGAATTCAACCATTTAGCAGGGACAAAAATTAGTAAAGGTAACCCGCTTTTCCCGCGCCTAAAAAAGGACGAAGAAATTGCTTATATAAATTCTATAAGCCAACACTAATAAAAATGTAAGCGTTATCAGTAAAAAAATATAGTATATTTTATTTTTTGGTGCTATCTTATATGTGTCAACATAGTTGACGATGGAGGAAAAAATGCAAAGCAACATTTCTAAGCGACAACTTGAACGCTACCCGATGTACTTAAATCATTTATTTGGTTTAAAGGAAAGCGGTGAAGTGATGACTAGCGCTCCTAAAATTGCTCGCGCCTTAGGTTTAAACGTCGAACAGGTTCGTAAGGATTTACAAGCTATTTCTTCGAAAGTAGGCCGTCCAAAATTTGGTCGCGAAATTGATGAATTAATTTCTGACTTAAAATCTTTTTTAGGCTATAATTCGTCGAGTCTAGCAATTGTTGTAGGTGTTGGTCATTTAGGCCAAGCATTTATGAATTTTAAAGGTTTCAATAACTATGGCCTCGATATTGTAATGGGTTTTGATTGTAATCCTGATTTATTTGGGAAATCTATCAATGGTAAGCCGATTTATAATATCGATGACATGTCGGCTATACTTGCAAGACACAATATTAAAATTGCTATTTTAACTACTCCGCTTGAGGCGGCTCAAGAAGTTAGCAATCTTTTAATTAATTGTGGGATTAAAGGTATCTGGAATTTCACCGGTGCTTTTATTTATGCTACTAGCGGCGTAGTTATTGAAGATATGAATTTAGCGAGCTCTCTTGCTAAATTTTCTCATCGTTTACAATTATTAAAAGAAAAGGAGAATTGTTAAATGCAAGGACAAATAGTTTCTATTGATGCCTTTGAAGAAGTTGATCGTCTCGTAAAGAATGGTCAAAAAGCTCTCGAAGAATTTTTGAAACTAAATCAAGAACAAGTCGACTATATAGTCGCAAAATGTTCGGTTGCTGGTCTTGATAACCATGGTCGATTAGCGCGCGCAGCAATCGAGGAAACCAAACGTGGTATATTTGAAGACAAGGCGACCAAAAACTTATTTGCCTGCGAATATGTCGTCAATAACATGCGACATCTTAAAACTGTAGGCATCATTAAAGATGATCCAGTAACTGGGATTACAGAAATTGCTGATCCGATGGGTGTTATTTGTGGTATTACACCTGTTACTAATCCAACTAGTACCGTCATTTTTAAATGCTTAATTGCTTTAAAAACTCGTAACCCAATCATCTTTTCCTTTCACCCAAGCGCTCATCAATGTTCGAAGATGGCTGCTCAAATTATGTTAGATACGGCTGTAGCAGCAGGCGCGCCAAAAAATTGCATTCAATGGATTGAACAAATTTCAATGGATGCAACGACCGCTTTAATGAATCACACAGGAGTCGCAACTATTTTAGCTACTGGTGGTAATTCGATGGTTAAAGCCGCCTATAGTTGTGGTAAGCCGGCGATGGGCGTTGGTGCTGGTAATGTTCCTGCCTACATTAATAAAAGCGCGAATGTTGAGCAAGCTGTTAATGATATTGTTTCTTCTAAAGCCTTTGATAATGGGATGGTTTGCGCTAGTGAGCAATCAGTTATCATCGACGAAGATGTTTATGATGAAGCGATTGAAATCTTCAAGAGATTCAAAGTATATTTTGCTACGCCTGCCGAAAAGACCAAACTGGAAAAATATATGTTTGGATTTGCTAAAGGTGATAAGAATATTGAGCTCTCGCGTTTAAATCCTAAAGTTGTTGGTATGTCGGCTTCTTATATTGCTGAACAAGCCGGCTTTACGGTGCCAGAAGACACTTGCATCATCGCTGTTAAGTGCCAAAGTGTTGGGGTTGAAGAACCTCTTTCTAGAGAAAAACTTTCACCGGTTCTAGCAGTTTATAAAGTCAAAAACGATAAAGAAGGTTTTGATGTCGCAAGCAAGTGTGTTGAATTTAATGGTTTAGGTCATAGTGCAGCTATTCATTGTAAAGAACAAGCGATGGCCGATGCTTATGGTGAAAAATGTAAAGCCATGCGCATTATTTGGAATTCGCCTTCCACTTTTGGTGGTATTGGTAATATTTACAATTCATTCTTGCCTTCGATGACTCTTGGTTGTGGTTCTTATGGTCGCAACTCAATCGGTGGGAATGTCAGCGCTGTCAATTTATTAAATATTAAGAGAGTTGGTAAAAGGAGAAACACTATGCAATGGTTTAAAGTTCCTCGCAAGATTTATTTTGAACGTAATTCCATTCAATATTTACAATCTTGCCGCGACATAGATAAAGTCTTTATTGTCACCGACCGTTCGATGGTTGATTTTGGTTATGTTAATCGCGTAACCGATCAACTTAATATGCGTCGTAACAAAGTTCAAATTCAATTATTCTGCGATGTTGAACCAGATCCAGATATTGAGACAGTTCGTCGCGGCGTTAAATTAATGGAAGCTTTCCGTCCAGACACGATTATCGCAATTGGTGGTGGCTCTCCAATGGATGCTGCAAAGGGTATGTGGTTATTCTATGAACATCCCGAAGTTAATTTCGATGATTTAAAACAAAAATTCATGGATATTCGCAAGCGCGCCTTTAAATATCCTGAACTTGGAATTAAATCCAAATTAATTTGTATTCCAACGACTTCTGGTACTGGCTCAGAAGTTACTCCATTCGCAGTTATTTCCGATAAGAAAAATAACAAAAAATATCCATTAACTGACTATTCATTAACTCCAACTGTCGCAATTGTCGATCCTGAATTTGTTACTACCTTACCGCCAAAACCAACCGCAATGACTGGTATGGATGTTTTAACTCACGCGATTGAAGCCTATGCTTCAGTGTTAGCGAATGATTACACTGATGGTTTGGCACTTCAAGCGATCAAATTAGTTTTTGAATATTTACCGCGTTGCGTTAAAGATGGTCCTCACGATTTAGAAGCCCGTGAAAAGATGCATAATGCTGCCACCATCGCTGGTATGGCTTTTGCAAACGCTTTCTTAGGTATGGCACATGCTCTCGCTCATAAGATTGGTGCGGAATTCCATACAGTTCATGGTTATACTTGCTCGATCGTTCTTCCTTATGTTATTCGTTATAATGGTCAAGTTCCAACCAAATTATCGGTTTGGCCGAAATATAATGTTTATAAGGCCGATAAGAAGTATCAAGAAATTGCAAAACTATTAGGCTTACCTGCCTCCACTCCAGCAGAAGGCACTGAATCTTTAGCGAAAGCCGTCAAAGATTTAGCGATTGAAATAGGACTAGAAACTGGTTTTGAAAAACTTGGTATTGATGAAAAAGATTGGAACGCTAAGATTGAAGAAATGGCTGTTTTAGCTTATGAAGATCAATGCTCACCCGCTAACCCAAGAGTTCCTCTTGTTAAAGATATGATGGAAATTTTAAGAAAGGCTTATAAAGGTATCGATTAATGACAGTTTTAGTTTGTGTTGGTAGTTCATGTCACCTCAAAGGTAGTCATGACATTATTGATTTGATGAAAAAGGCTATCGCCGATCATCATTTAGAAGAAAAAGTTGCTTTAAAAGCGACATTCTGCTTAGGTAAATGCGCAGTCAGTGGCGTTTGCATCAAAGTTGATGATGAAATTATCACAGGTGTTACTAAAAATAACTTCGAAGAAGTATTTAAGGCGAACATTTTAGACAAATTAAATTAATTTTACTTTTTAAATAGGAGGCCACTATGATTTACGCTTTAGAAAGTCGCAAAAACGATTGTCGCAATTGCTATAAATGCATTCGCGGTTGCCCAGTTAAATCAATTTCTTTTAGTGACAATCAAGCAAGTATTATTCATGATGATTGTGTCCTTTGCGGTCATTGTTTCTTGCTTTGCCCACAATCTTGTAAAGAAATTCGCAACGATGTCAATAAAGTAAAAACTCTTCTTCGTAGTGGCAAAAAAGTGATTGTATCGCTCGCCCCGAGTTATGTTTCGGCTTACTTAAATGTTTCGTTTGATGAACTAAGAGAAAATCTCATCAAATTAGGCTTTTACGATGTAGAAGAAACCGCTATCGGGGCGACGATAGTTAAAAAAGTTTATGATGAAATGGTCAATAGCAATGACCGCGATGTGATTATTTCAACTTGTTGCCATAGTATTAACCTCCTCATTCAAAAGCATTATCCCGATTTAATCCCTTGTTTAGCGGATGTTTTGTCACCAATGCTAGCGCACGGTAAGGATATTAAAGAAAGATATCCCGATGCTTATGTTGTATTTATTGGTCCTTGCATTGCTAAAAAAGACGAAGTTGATAGTGACAAAAATCATTTTGTCGACGCCGTTTTGACTTTCATCGAGTTAAATGAATGGCTAAAAGGCGAACGTCTTGAACTTACTGAAGATGGTGGAACCAAAGAATTAACAAAATCTAAAGCTCGCCTATTCCCGACGACCGGTGGTGTTTTAAACACGATGGAAAAGTCTAATCCTGATTACGACTACTTAGCAATTGATGGAATGGCAAATGTTATGGAGGCTTTAGAAGATATTCGTCAAGGCAAAGTTCATCGTTGTTTTATTGAAATGAGTGCCTGCGCTGGTTCTTGCATCAATGGTCCGGCCATCGAGGGTAATGCTAGATCATTATTAACTGGATATTTAAAAGTTCATAAAGTAGCTGGCAAAGAAGATTTTAATGTGAAAAATAATGGCTACAAGGATATTGTTACTAAATTTAGTTCCACTGGTGTTTCGAAAGCTCGCCCCAGCGATATCGATATTCAAAAAGAATTGTTGGAAATGGGTAAATACACTAAACAAGATGAATTAAATTGTGGTTCTTGTGGCTATGATTCTTGCCGCGACAAAGCAATTGCCATTTTAGAAGGTAAAGCCGTTAAAGAAATGTGTCTACCTTTCTTGATGCAAAAAGCTCAAAGTTTCTCCGATAAAGTTATCTTCAATGTGCCAAATGGTTTAATGGCCTTAGATGAAAATTTAAATATTCAATTAATTAATCCAGCGATGCGTAAAATTGTTGGTGTGACGCATGCGCGCGAAGTCATCGGTAAAAATGTCTCTACAATTCTCGATCCAGGGATGTTTGCGATGGCTTTAGCAGGTGAACAAATTCACAATCGTCGCGAATATCTATCAGAATATGATAAATATGTTGAAGCTACGGTTGTCTTTGATGAAAAATATCATGTTATTATTTCTATTTTCCGCGATATTAGTGATGAGCAAAAGAAAGTCTTAAAGAAAGAAGAATTTGTCAATAAATCAGTGGATATTGCTGATGCGGTTATTGAAAAGAATATGCGCGTTGTTCAAGAAATTGCCTCTTTGCTTGGTGAAAGCGCAGCGGAAACCAAAATTGCTCTTTCTTCATTAAAGGATACGATTAAAAATGATGGTGAGTAATCTCATTACTGAGATCGGTTATTTATCAATTAATCACGACAAAGAAGAACTTTGTGGCGATTGTGTCCAAGTAGTATCTGATCCCAACAAGAATACGGTTACTCTCGTTTTAGCCGATGGTCTTGGTAGTGGGGTTAAGGCTAATATTTTAAGCACCTTAACAAGCGAAATTTTATCAACTTTAATTTCACATGATATTCCCTTAGAAGAAAGCATTCGAACTATCATGGAGACTTTGCCTGTTTGTAAAGTGCGGAATGTCGCTTATTCGACTTTTACAATTATTCATGTAACAAATAGTCGTCGAGCGGTCGTTTATAATTATGATAATCCACAACCATTTTTATTAAGAAATGGAAAATATTCGCCTCTTGATTGGCGAAGCCAAATAATCGATGGTAAAACAATTTCATATGCCTCGACATATTTATTAGAAAACGATAGTTTCTTTTTGATGAGTGATGGGGTAATTCATGCTGGGATTGGTGCGACGCTGAACTTTGGTTGGGAACTAATGGATGTCATCGATTATGCTGAAGGATTATTTGACAAAAAATATTCGGCAAAATCCCTTGCCACCTATATCGTTAGTCATGTCAATGACCTATATGAAAACAAGCCGGGCGATGACGCGACCTGCGCGGTGATTAAAATTCGTCCCCGCAAACAAGTAAATTTAATGATTGGTCCAGCTTCTAATCGCGAAGACGATAGTAAAATGTTATCTTTATTTTTCGCTAAAGAAGGTAAACACATCGTTTGTGGCGGAACAACTTCAAGTGTCGTTTCAAGATATTTGAAAAAAGAATTAGAATTTCCTTTAGATTATATTGATCCTGAAGTACCTCCTACCGCTCATATTGAAGGGGTAGATTTAGTTACTGAAGGTGTTATTACAATTAATAAAGTCTTACAATACGCTAATAATGTTTTTGGTGATAACAAAGATTATTTTACCTGGTCATTTAAACAAGATGGCGCTTCACAAATTGCTCGCTTACTATTTGAAGAAGCCACCGATATAAATTTCTTTGTTGGCTGCGCGATTAATCCCGCTCATCAGCAAGAAGGCTTAGCGATTAATTTTAATACTAAAATGCAACTGGTGGATGAACTCTCAAAAGCTCTTAAAAAGATGAATAAGTCCATCAAAGTAAGTTATTTTTAAAGATTGGAGTTTTTATTATGGAAGAGATTAAAGCTAAATTTGATACCCGGGTTCAAGAATTAAAATACAGTGTCCTTAAAGAAGTTGCGAAAGCCTATTTTAATGGTACCTTGCTAGAAGATTATAATAAAATTCCTGAAATTATTTCACCTGGACCAAAGTCGACATTTCGCTGCTGCGTTTATAAAGAAAGAGCAATCGTTCAAGAAAGAATGCGAATGGCTTTAGGTGGTGATCGCTCACGCAATAATGTCGTGCAAGTTTTAAAAATTGCTTGTGACGAATGTCCTTTAGGCGGTTATGAAGTCACTCGCAATTGTCGCGGTTGTATCGCTCATCGCTGTGAAAAAGCTTGTCCTAGAAAAGCCATTACTTTCGATCAACAAACTCGTACCGCCCATATTGATAAAACCAAATGTATCAACTGCGGTTTATGTGCGAAAGCCTGTCAATATAATGCGATTACTAATTATACCCGCCCTTGCGAAGCCTCTTGCAAGATGGGAGCGATTAAACCGGACGCTAACTTCGCTGCCGAAATCGACGACGAAAAATGTATCCAATGCGGTCAGTGTGTCTATCAATGTCCTTTCGGTGCGATTATGGATGTGTCTTATATCACCGATGTCATCGATATGATTAAAGATAGCGATTTCTCTAGAAAATATCATTTATACGCGATTATTGCCCCTTCGATTTCTTCACAATTTAAATATGCAACATTAGGGCAAATTATTAAAGCGATTGAAGTATTAGGCTTCCACAATGTCGTCGAAGCGGCTTTAGGGGCTGATATGGTCGCTTATAAAGAAGCGAAAGAATTATCTGAAAAAGGTTTTTTACTATCAAGTTGTTGTCCAGCCTTTGTTAGTTTTGTGGAAAAGAAATTTCCTAAATTAAAAGAGAATATTTCCGAAAACCTTTCTCCGATGGCGACGATTGCCCAATATATTAAAACCGTTGATCCAACATCTAAAATTGTATTTATTGGACCATGCGTTGCTAAAAAACAAGAAATAAAACGTCCGAAAGTTTCTCAATACATCGATTCTGTTTTAACATTTGAAGAATTGCAGGCTTTAATCGATAGTCGCGATATTGACGCTTCAAAATTAGAAGAGTCTCCGTTAGATAACGCTTCTTATTTTGGCCGTATCTTCGCGCGTAGTGGAGGTCTCCATGATGCGGTGAATGAAGCGTTAAAAGAACAAAATATCAACTTTGAATTAAACGCTGGAATTGGTGATGGTTTAGATATGTGCCGTCAATTATTGGTGAAATCGCAAGGCGCTGAAAAGCCTTATAACTTCATCGAAGGGATGATTTGCACGAATGGTTGTATTGGTGGGCCTTGTTGTTTAACTCACGAAGTAAGAGATAAAAAAGAAGTTGATAAATATGGCCTAGAAGCTAAAGAACAAAGCATCGAAGGCGCGATTAAATATGTCTATATGACGAATAAATTTGATTGAGATATTTAATTTAATTCATTAGAATTTTTAATTTGATAATCAAGCACAGGCTCAAAATATAAAGTGTCTGTGATTTGATTATAAATATATTTAATTGGGGCAGAAGTGACTAGTTCATAAGTTCGTCGATTAGTTTCCAAACAAAATGATATTTGAATTTCGTCGAAATTTAAAAAATATATAGCAGGAATATAACTTACCGAAGTGTGTTGATAAAGATTAGTAATCCTTTTAACTAATTTTGATTCAACAGATAGTGTTTCAACAATTGTTTCTACGCGATATTCTTCGCTAGAAAAAGCATCGTAGGTGAATTCTTCTAATGCGTGGTATTTTATGGTAGAACCAGGGAATTCCTTTTTAGCAGCAATATAAGCGCGTTTAAAAATCTCATTTGGACCATAAAAAGGCAATTCTAAATAAGCGTCATATGTTGCATTCATTGTTCCAAAAGAAACTTCGATTGGAAAAGCACCTTCAACCTCATTATATTTTGTTTCATAATTAAGTTTTGTCCCAATTAAAACATTACATTCATTTAGTACTTCAAAACCTTGATATTCTATATCTTCTTCATTTTGCATGACATCGATGATGTGACCAATTTGTGACGCAGGATAGGTAAAATAATATGGCTCATCATAAACATCAATAGTTGGTTTATGACATGCGGTTAATAAAAATAAAATTGGTAAGGAAATAAGTTGCTTTGTAGAAAGGTATAGGTTTATTCTCATATTTTCATTTTAAAGTTTGATAATTTTTTTGCAAGCAAGAATTAAAAAATATACAAAAAATAAAAAAAATAAAAAATGTTGAATATAACAATAGCCACATTTTAAAATAATATCAAAGAGGTAGAAGAAATGATGAAAATTAAAAAAATATTTCCACTTACGATGATTGTTGCTTTTTTAATGTGTGGCATTAATGGTCAACAAAAAATAAGCAAACCAGTTGAAGCATTAAATGAAGAAAACAACATAATTGAAATAAAAACTCTACCAAAGAAAGTTCATAAATCGTTAATTATAGAAAATGAATATAATTTTTCTTTTGATTTTGATGAAAAAGTTATAACGACATATTCTTACAAAACTTATAACTTAGACGATGTTGATATATCTATACTCAATACGAACAACCTTAATGTTTCTATCCTTATAAATGAAGACTATTCCCGTCTAAATTTATCGGTGTTTTTAGATGAATATTATTGTAGCAAAATTGATTTGTTTATTTATTCTAATTTAGGAATAACCGAATTTTCTTATGTTTCAGATTTGGATGTATTTGAAAAATGGTTGGATAAATGCATTCTTTTAGGAAAAATACAAGAAGACTATAAAACCGATTTATTCGAGTCTTTTATGATGAGAAATGTTAGAACCGAAACAAGTTATGTGGATAATTCTACTAATCAAGGCATCAGCCCTATGGGTATTAGAAATGAGATTGTATCTATTGGTGGACAAATAAGTGTATTTGATCCAAACGCACAAAAACATATATATTTAGACGGATTTACAGTAAAAATTTTTAAAGAAGGAGACGATTGTTTAAAAGACACTCCTATTCTTACAACAGAAACTATGCCTTATGGTTTTTATTATGCAGAATTTGTGCCTTACGAATATTTACCCGATTATTTTTACGTAGCTGTTTATCCTGAAAACGAAACATATTCTGTAAATACTGTTAGCAAATTTTTAAGTGCGAATTTCTTTGAATCCCCAAGCTATTATATTACAAGTGGATTACTTCTAGCAGAGGAAGGGCGCTCTTACACAACAAACATAGTTATTGATTATAATTTAAATCAAGGCTATAGCGCGATTGATGGTGCTTTTTCTCTTGCTGCTGCGTTAAGCCTTGGTCAAAGCTTCTATTATAAAAAAGAAAATATCACAAGCAGTAATTTGCCAGAGAGATTTATGGCCATATATCCAGCAGATTCAGACGATCTTAATAATACATATTATGGAGACGGCGGATTAAACCTTACTTTTGCATACATGTATTATGGCCTATATGATTTTGAAATTTGTGGCGACTGGCTTAATGCTATTCATGAATATACACATTTTTTGCAATATTATTTAGGTATTTATTCAATAAAATTAACAGATTTAATTAATGGCGGCGTAAGGCATAGTAGTAGCGCAGATTTAGCGGAATATCTAGGATGGAATGATGTTCCATATGGTATGGAGAAAGCAACGCGAATTGCATGGACCGAAGGATGGGGCTATTTTTATCCTTTAGCGGTTTATCAAGAATATTTTGATTTAATTTCTGGCACTTGTTTCGATAACTTTAACACATTATATAATGATTCGTTAAATTTCTATGTCGAGGAAAATTCTCAAAGTCAAGAAGAAGGAGATGGACCAAAAATAAAAGATGGTGGACATGAATTTAGTGAAACGCAAGAAAACGCTATCACAACTTTTCTATTGAATTTCTATAATAAAGAATTTGATTTTGGAGATGTATATACCGATGAAATTGTTTGGAATTTATTAACAACAAGTGGCGTACATACATTTTCTGATTTTATCGATAGTTTATACGAATCTGATTATCGTTTTTATGGTGGTCTAGGGGATTTACTTAATAAAACAAAAATTGGGCCTGGTCCTCTAACAATAACCAGTTACTATGATTTTTATTCCTCTCCTACAATACAATGGAATGAAAATGGCTCATCAAAGAATCCATTGAATAAGTTTAAGTTAGCTTTGTTTAAAAATTATACACTTATTGATTCTTATTTAATAACAAATTTTACACCAGATGAAAATGGTGTAATCACATACAAAATACCAGAAACCACTTGGTCGATTATCAAGAGTTTAGCAACTGAATTTAGCCGTGTAAGCATTGCGATTGCTGGTTATAATGAAAGAGATTCAATAGAAACTGGCCCATATTATTCAAATTTTGTTGATTTATATATACCTCAAATAAATGTTGATATTACTCCAGAAATGACCGAATTTTATGATGGATATCCAAGTGCAGAAATCAATGAAGATGTGGTTTTGTTCGATGAATACACCGTTTCTACTAAGAGGCTTCGAGCTGGTTTTATACAAAACGAATGTATAAATTTATCACCAAGAAGAGAGGGCGCAGGATTAGCTTATTTAGAATTTGATTTTGGTGATGACATTGTAAGAGAAATTGATATTGATATTTCGTTTTGGAGCGATTCTGAATATTTTACATCAACCGATAGTAGTGCTTATATTCAGTATTATGATGAATTTGTGGGTGATTGGGTTACTTCATTTGATTTACTTGCCGATTGTGTTCTTTCTACCGATAGAACAAATCCCAATCATTTAAACGCCAGATTTATCGATGAAACAACACACAAATTTAGAATATATGCTGAAACCGAGCCAATCGGTAATGTAAATAAAGGAAGAATTTCCATTCATAAAATCACAGCGAAAGGGATGTTTAATTATGGCCAATAAATTAATTAAAAAAGTAAATACTATAGCCTTGATTTTTCCAAGTGTTCTTGCTTTATCATCTTGTGATTTTTTTAATCCTTTTCCTTATGATCCAAATTTAAGAACCGAATATTATTTTATCTATGATAAATTCCAAATTAATCACATTATCGATTATACCGATCCTCGAGGCGGCGGAAATTCTTCTACTAATGTGTTAATCGGTTTTTTAGCCCCGCATGAAAATCAAAATATAAAAGAATCTGGTGGTCTAATTTGCGATATTTCTTACGGATTAAGAAGTGAAGAATATTATAATTTTAGTAATACGGCTTTTGCTAATGAAGAAGGACTAACACCATTATCTGCCGTTATCTGCTTTGGTCAAAAAATAAGCAATAGTAATCCTTTTGATGGTAATATCGATGATTTATCGCTATTTAAACAAAACTATTTGATAGTCCAAGAATTGAGTGTTGAAGAAGCGTTAGACGATAAATATCTCGTTGATACTTATAAAGAAATCGCTTATCAAGAATATAAAATACGAGTAGCAGAGAGATTTTTTAACACCTTTCATTATAACGAAGAGTTTTTAATTCCTTTAGATTTTATCATTGCAAATAATTTTGAATTCTCTTTCTCCTTTTTTGAAATATATGAGCGAGATGTCATCATCGAAGGCCAAACAAAATATTATGTTGATATCGAAAGCTCATATACAATTTCATTAGAATATTATGAAATAGAAGATAAGATTATCTTTCCAACCCCTTTTGAAGAATCACAAAGATTCGTCGTTGAAGATTTATAAATTATTAAAATAAAAATATAAATATAAGTTTTGATACCTAGAAAAAGAACCGATGGTATATTTTATTGTTCCGTCCGGGTTTTGATTAATATCAGTATCAAGATTATCGTTATAAGAAGAAGTGCCCTTATTCCCTGATAAAAATAAGTAGATATTATTGAAGAAATTTCCTACATCATCTAATAGATGATAATTAGACCAATATTGTTGGTCATAACGCATATTATTAATGATCTTTTCATCTAATTTATTAACAAAATCCTGATAACCATTTAGTCCTAGACGCGTTAAGACAAAAGGATAAAGACTAGAGAAGGTTCTTTGATAGGCTGAATATCTAAAGTAGGGGTCGTTACTAGTGTAACAAATATAGAAGGCAACTAGATTAGCGTCCTCTTCGCGCATAACACCTAAGGTGTGGGCAATTTCATGTGCGGCAGTAAAAGGATATTCACTTTTAGTCATTAAATTATTTAGATTGGCTTCCGCTAGTGGCACGAAGGTGACACCAATAATTTGCAATTCACGATAAAAGTAAGATAAGAGATGAAATTCTTTTATTTGAGGAATCGCTTGATAAAAATAGTTTTGATCTAATTTAGAAAACTCGCGTTTTAATATTTCGTTTATTTCTTTTAAAGAATATGGATTTATAACTTCACCAGTATCTTCATTAAAAGTTAATTTATTGGTTACCTCGTTATAATCATCTAAAAAATAGTTAGCGATATCCATATATTCACTTTCATCAACTTCTTTAACACTATAAGTGGGGCTATTTAGTGGTAGGCGATTATACGCCATACCAGCGGTTAATAAATAAATTAAACCTAGTGATAAAGAAATATATCCTAATTTAAACCAATATTGACTGCTAAACCTTTTGCCGTTTCTTTTTAAATGTCTAATATAATGCACTAACCAGACAATTAAATAAATTATTAAAGCTAAAATACCAACGCCTAAAAGCGATATTGGAATATAAGAAAATAAATAAGTAGCAATAAATTGATAATAACGGCCAAAGGTGTTTGTAATAAATTCAGCAACCTGTACATTTTGTCTTAATAACAAAAATACAATTAATAAAATTATTAATAAAATTAAGACACTTAGATTAATCCAAAATTTCTTTTTATATGCTGGCATTTATTTGTCTTTAATTTCTGGATAACGTTTATATAAATCATCGATGACATCATTTAAAGTCTCTAAGAGTGGTCGCGGATGATAATTTAAAACATCAGTGGCTTTTTGATGGGAAAAATTAGAATTATTTCTCACGGCAATTAAGGCATTTTTGGTGTATAGAACTTTTTGATGCTTTTTCTTACAGTACCATTCATATATCGGTGTTACACTAGCAACAAACCAATAAGGTAATGTTAATCTTATTTTCTTTTTATTAGTTAATTTTGCGACTTCATTAATTAAATCGGTAATCTTTTTTTGGTGGCCACTGATGATATAATTTTCACCTTTTTCACCTAAATAAGTAGCCGCAATTAAAGCATGTGCGACATCGCGAACATCTACTAGGTCGTACGCGCCATTAACGCTTGCTGGTAACTTACCTCTTAAAAACATTAAAATCATTGAAGTCATTAAGCCTTCCATATAATCGCGTGGCCCAATAATCGCACTAGGATGAATGATCGAGGCATTTAAACCTTCGTCCGCCTTTTTTAAAACATATCTAGTAGCTTCGGCTTTTGTGATGGCGTATAAGCCGGCCTTAGGATTATTTTGGAATTCTTTTACTTCCACCATTTGATGATTTTTAGGTCGATCAATAAACACATGTGTTGTCGAAACATATACGAAATGATCAACATGGTTTTCATAAGAAATGTCAACAATGTTTTGGGTACCTTTGACATTGACATCGTATACTTTTTGATTGAACTTTTGTTCGACGGTTACAATGCCAGCTGAATGAATTACTTTTTGAATTATCTTATCTTCTTTTTTAGCATTCAAAAAGCGTCTCACATCATCGATATTTGTAATATCGCCGTAAATCACCGTTATTTTATCTAAATGATCATTAAAAATATCTTTAAATTTATCGTTTTCTAAAACGAAAATTACAATTTCTTTATTGCGTTTTAAAAGTTCGTTAACGACATTATAACCAACCCAACCAGTTGCCCCTGTGATATAAAATATTTCTTTCTCCATATTATAATTTTAAATCAAACTCTTTTTATTAAAAAGATACTTTCTTTTTGTGGTGGTGTAAAATAAAGAAGTGATCAAAATACCTGTTTCCCTATTTAAACATTTAATGGACAAAGGTGATAAAAAATATCTTAAGTCACATCAAACTTTTGGCGTTTATAACACGACGAGAAATTTGAGCTATTTAGGTGAAAATCTTTACTCGCGAAGTCATTATTTAGACATCTATTCGCCAGTTGATGGCTATAATGGCATAACGATTTTTAATATTCATGGAGGGGGATATTTTCAAGGTGATAAAGACTATAGTGAAATATATTGTTCTTATTTTGTTAATGAAGGTTTTCAAGTTATCAATTTGAATTATCCTCTCATTGATAATTTTGAAAATATCGATATTCGCACGCAGATTTATTCCTTAGTGATGGCAATTAATTTCATTTATGATAATCGCCATAAATATAATATAAATGTAGATAAACTATGTTTGATGGGCGATTCGGCAGGCGGGCATTTAGCTTTAATGATTGCAATCATCTTTTTAAATCATCAATTGTCGCAATATTATCAAATACCATATTTAGCCCCCGTCTGTTTTAAAGCTGTTCATTTATCTTCTTCAATGTATGATTATGAAGGTTTACGGAAACTCGCTAATAAGTATTTATATCGGAGTGGAATTAGTAAAATATTTTCGAAATATCTTAATGATTCCGAATATTTAAAAAATAATTCACCAAAAACATATATAAACGATTTAAATATTCATCTACCGCCCCTATTTATCATTACTTCAATTAATGATTTCTTTAAAGAAGAAACAATTAAATTACATCTCGATTTAAGTAAAAGAAGCGCCGAACATATTTATCATTATGAAAAAAGCGTGGATAAGAAACTTGGCCATATTTATAATCATTTTAATTTTGATTTAAAAGAAGTCCAAACAATCAATTTAGAGATTGTTCATTTTTTTATTAAGAAATGTTCTTGCAAAATGAATTAATCAAGCAACAATTGAAGAAGTTATAAATTTATTTATAATAAGAGCAATGAAAAAATCACAACATAGAACCCCTTATTTCGATGCCTTAAAAAAATATGTCTTAGATGATGTGTCACCTTTTGATGTTCCTGGACATCATATGGGCAGTGTTCCAAATAAATTAAAATCCTTTTTAGGAGAAATGGTTTTTAAAGCGGATGTGAACGCTCCGATTGGTTTAGATAATTTAGCATCACCAACTGGCGTTTTGCTTGATGCATCTAGATTGATGGCAAATTTTGCTAAAGCTGATCGTGCTTATTTTTTGATTAATGGCACAACTAGCGGCATTATTGCCATGATTATGACTGCTTGTAAGGCTAACGATAAAATTATTCTACCGAGGAATGTGCATAAATCGATTGTCAGTTCTTTAGTTCTTAGCGGGGCAACACCGATTTATATCATGCCTAAGCTTGATCCTGAAATTGAGATTGCTAACCAACCATCGGTTGATGAATATATAAAAGCGATGAATCGCTATCCGTCAGCAAAAGCAATTTTTATCATTAATCCAACTTATTTTGGTTCGGTAACAGATTTAAAAACTTTGGTTGAGGAAGCGCATAAACGTCAAATGGCAGTTTTAGTTGATGAAGCTCATGGTGCGCATTACTATTTTAATAAAAACGGTCCAATAAGCGCGATGGAAGCGGGAGCGGACATGGCGAGCGTATCTTTCCATAAAACTGCTGGCTCATTAACCCAATCGAGCGTTTTATTATTAAATGAAGGCATTTTCTTTAAAGAAGATATTCAAAAAACTTTAAATATCATCAATACGACTTCTCCCTCAACACTTTTATTAGCGAGTTTAGATACCGCGCGTGAATTCGTTGCTCTTCATGGCCAAGAATATATGAACCGAACATTAGAATATTCTTTGTTCGCGCGTGAACAAATCAATAAAATCAAAGGTTTTAAAACAGTAGATAGAGAACATTTTATTAAGTACGGCTCTTTTGATTATGACTTAACGAAATTAGTTATTGCAATCGATCACTTAGACATTAATGGTTTTGAATTATATAAAATTTTAAAAAGCGAGTATAACATTCAAGTTGAATTAGCGGAAACATATGTTGTGATGTGCGTTTTGTCAATTGGCACGAAAAAGAAACACATTCTAGCGTTAATTAAGGCTTTGAAAGATATTTCTAAGAAACACTATAAGAAATCGAACGCGAGGATTGAACATACATTTGGGATTGATTTTCCCTATATGTTAATGCGTCCGCGTCTAGCCTACCACGCTTTTGGTAAAAAAGTGCCTTTAGAAGAAGCAATTAATGAAGTTAGCAAAGAACAATTGATGATTTATCCGCCGGGCATCCCTTTAATTGTGCCAGGCGAAGTTTTTACTAAAGAACTCGTCAATCGCATTTTAGCGTATAAAAAAAGCAAATGTACAATTCTTTCGCAATATAAAAGGACTGATTATGTGTCGGTTATCGATAAAGAGAAATGGCCACAATTTCACCTATATCGTCATCGCTTAGATGATTATTTATTAAAGAAAATTACTACGCCGCGCGGCGATGATTATTTTATGCCCTTTGAAGGCGATAAGCATCAAGGAACAATTATCTTTTTGCCATATCGTAAAGACACCTGGCGAAATAACGCCGTCCCAGCTCGTGAAGCCTTTAAAAATGTTATTATGGCCATTAAAAATTATGAAAAAGTTTATGTTGGTATTGATCCAAGCATCTATAACAAAGTTATTGTTGAATATGAGAATATTCCTAATGTTATTCCGATAAAAATTAAATACGATGATTCTTGGGCGCGCGATACCTCACCAATTTTTGTAAAAAATAAACAGGGCATGCTGCGATGTATCGATTTTAGATTTAATGCTTGGGGTGGCGATGTTGATGGTTTGTATTCGAATTATAAGGAAGATAACCAGTTAAAGAAGACGCTTGCTAAATATTTTAATGTCGATCGATATTACCTCGATAATTTTGTTTTAGAGGGCGGTAGTATTCATGTCGACGGTCAAGGAACTTGTCTAGTCACTGAAGCTTGTTTATTATCTAAGGGTCGCAATCCTACCTTAACTAAACAGGAAATTGAAGAAACTTTGAAAATTTATTTAAATGTTTCGAAAGTTATTTGGTTAAAACATGGTATTTACTTAGATGAGACAAATGAACATGTTGATAATATTGCTTGTTTTATGCGGCCAGGCGTCATCGCTTTAGGGTGGTGCATGGATAAAGCGGATCCGCAATATAATTATTCTTTATCTTGTTATAACATCTTAAAAAAAGAAACAGATGCTTTAGGCAATCCTTTTAAAATTATTAAAATACCATTGCCCAAACCCTTATTTATGTCGAAAGAAGAATCTTCTGGCATTAAAAGCGACCGTTATGGTGCAATTGAACGCATTGAAGGGAATCGCCTAGCGGCTAGTTACATTAATTTTTATCAAGGAGAAAAATTTGTAATTGTGCCTAAGTTTAATGTTTTAGAAGATGAAATTGCTTATAAAAAAATAAAAAAGCAATATCCTGATAAAGATGTCATCCAAATTGAGAGTCGCGAGATACTTTTAGGCGGTGGAAACATCCATTGTATTACTATGCAAATACCTTTAAAGGAGGAAAAAATAGATGAGAGTCAAAGTAGCAATCACCCAGATGAAAATCAGCTCTAAAAAAGAAGATAATATTTTAAAAGCTGATAAGATGATTGAAGAGGCAAAACTCGCGGGTGCTCAAATTATTCTTTTACAAGAATTATTTTCTGACTTATATTTTTGCCAAATTGAAGACTATGATAATTTTAGTAAAGCTGAAACATTTAAAAATTCATCTTTAATTAAACATTTTCAGGAAGTAGCAAAAAAATATCAAGTCGTTTTGCCTATTTCGTTTTTTGAAAAGAGTGGAGTTAATTATTTTAATTCTTTAGCGATGATTGATGCTGATGGTACCGTTTTGGGTCTATATCGCAAAATGCATATCCCAACAGGACAATGCTATGAAGAAAAATTCTATTTCACTCCTGGTGATTTAGGTTATAAAGTTTTTAACACTAAATATGGAAAAATTGGTGTAGGGATCTGTTGGGATCAATGGTTTCCCGAAGTTGCTAGAATTTTAACATTAAAAGGAGCTGAGTTAATTGTATATCCAACAGCAATTGGTAGCGAGCCGGTTTTAGAACGCGATTCGATGATTCATTGGCAAAATACGATGAGAGGTCATGCCTCCGCTAATTTGATTCCTGTTATTGCCAGTAATCGCGTTGGTATTGAGATGGCAAAAGATTCATCGATGGTCTTTGGTGGCTATTCCTTTATCGCCAATCAGCACGGCGAAGTGGTAGAGCAAATGAATCGTCTAGAAGAAGGTTATCGCCTCTATGAGTTTGATTTTGATGAGATAAATAAAGAGAGAATTTCATGGGGCGTATTTCGCGATCGTCGAATTGATTCTTATCATGAGTTATTAAAAAATGGTGAAGAATAAAGAGGTTGCATTAGCGATTCAAGGAGGTGGCGTTCGAGGCGCTTTCTCTAGCGGAGTGATCGATGTCTTAATTGAAGAGGGTATATATTTTCCTTATATTTTAGGCGTTTCTAGCGGTGTCTTAAATGCCTGCAACTATGTTTCTAAAGATGTTGGGCGTTCATTTGTCGTCTGTACAAAATATATGAACGACGAACGCTTTTTTGGCAAAAAAGCCCGCAAAACAAGCGGATCCTTTTTCAATTTTGAATTTTTAATGAACGATTTAAAAAACGAATTGCATTTTTCTGAAGATGTTTTTGTTCATAGTGATCAAGAGATTGTAGCAATTGCTACTAATTTAGAAACAGGGGAGTATGAACCGTTTTATAAAAGTCAAATGGGACCAGAACGCTTTTTAAAAGAAGCTTGTGTCGCAAGCGCCTCATTGCCTCTATTATCAAAGAAAATTATTATTAATCAGCACGAATATCTCGATGGTGGTCTTAAAACCCCTTTGCCGGTCGAACAAGTTTTTAAGGATGGTTATAAGAAGGTTGTTATCATTCTTTCTCGCCCTTTAGGCAAAAGAAAGGAAAAGAATCTCCGCGATAAAATTATTGCTAAATCACCGATCTTTTATGGCCATAAATATCAAAATATTCGTAAGGCCATCCGCGAAGAATATTTATCATATAATCGTCAACTTGATTATATTGAATCCTTACCAAAAGATAAGGCTTATATCATTGCCCCTTTTACAACTTATGATGTAAAGGTAACAGAAAAAGATATTTCTAAAATAGAAAAATTATATTTAGATGGTAGAAATTATGCATTGAACCATTTAGAGGAGATTAAGAAATTCATCAATGAATAAAAACGATAATAAAAGAAAAAAATATAATAAAAAAGCTCCTTTAAAATTTAAGGAATTTAAAGTCAAAGAGGATTGCTTACTTTTAGATTTTCTCCTTTCCAAATATCCTTCTTTATCGCGAAATAATGTTAAGCATTTGCTTTCTGGTCGCTATGTTTCTGTTAGTGGGGCGATAGTTACCCAGTTCAATTTAGAACTTAATAAAGAAGATGTAGTTGTCGTCTTTGATCATCCAATTCGTCAAGCAATTAGACCATCGCGCTTACCAGTTATTTATGAAGATGAGGAGATTATTGTAATTGATAAACCGGCAGGATTATTAAGCGTCGAAAACGATAAAGAAAAAAGAGCGACTGCTTTTCGTTTGGTAAATGACTATTTACAAGCAAAAGATAAACATAACCGCATTTATGTAACGCATCGCCTCGATGAAGATACTTCGGGAATTTTGTTATTTTCCAAAAATAGCCGAATTAAAGACGCCTTACAAAAAGATTGGCCAACATTAGTTAAAAAAAGAGGTTATTATGCTTTGGTTGAAGGAACTTTTAAAGAGAAAAGTGGAAGTATAGTAAATTATCTAAAAGAAAATAAATTGAACTTGATGTATATCACCGACGACAAGATCCATGGAAAAAAATGTATTACTAATTATCAAGTAATTCGCGAGAATGAATCATATTCTTTACTCGATGTAAATATTGAAACAGGACGTAAAAATCAAATTCGCGTTCAATTAGGTCATCTAAATCACTATGTTGTTGGCGATGATAAATATGGTAATCCTTCTAACCCTATTAATCGTCTCGGTTTGCATGCCTATGAACTAGATATTGTTCATCCCTTCACACATAAACTAATGAAATTTCGATCTAAAATGCCAAAGGAATTTCTTACTTTATTTAAAAGATAAGATTTGTCAATTAAGCTAATTTAAGGTTGTAAAAATATTATTTATTAATCATAATATTTTCAGTGAGCGTTAAGGCAAGAAAATCATGGTTTTAGAGTGGCTAAAAAAATTAAAAGAATCAGTCTTATCTACCTTGCCGGTGGTAATGATTGTTTTGATTATTTTTCTCGTCGATCGTTTTGCCTTGGAAAAGACTTTGACTAACGATGACATTATTTTATTTGTTATTTCAGCGGTTTTATTAACGATAGGAATGTGGTTATTTAATGTTGGGGCAGAAGCTAGCACTGCGAAGTTAGGCGAATATGTTGGTGCGACCTTGACAAAGAAAAAAAGTATCGTTTTGCTGGTGATTATTGTATTTTTAGTAGGTGTTTTAATTACTGTTGCTGAACCAGATTTATCGGCTTTAGCCAACCAAGTTCCAATCAACAACTATGTTTTAATTATTACAATTGGCGTTGGCGTGGGTGCGTTTTTAGTTGTTGGTGTTCTTCGTATTATTTTTCAAAAGAGCTTGAAAGTTTGGTTGCTCGCTTTTTATGCTTTAATGTTTGCTTTCGCTTGTTTGCTTGATGAACAATATCTACCAATTTCTTTAGATAGTGGTGGTGTCACAACCGGCCCAATTACTGTCCCGTTTATTTTGGCTTTAGGGATTGGTGTAGCAACAAGTCGCGGTGGTAAAAAGACTAATTCAGATTCCTTTGGCTTAGTTGCTTTTGCTTCGATTGGTCCGATTTTAATGGTAATGATTTTATCGCTAGTTTTGCAACATAATAATATCGATTTAATTTCTTCTGCTAACGAGTCAATGTCGGGTGTTTTAGGTCCATTAGGGCACGCTTTTGCCGATTCATCTTTAAATGTTTTAATTTCTTTATCTCCAATTGCTATCTTTTTTCTCATCTTTAATTTCATTTTTATTAAACTGCCTAAGAAGACTTTGCTTAAAATTTTGATTGCTTTAGTGTATACCTATGTTGGTTTAGTATTATTCCTAGGGGCGGTAGAGGCCGGGTTTATGAATATGGGAACGAAATTAGGAACTGTGCTAGGTATTAACCAAAGCAATTTTTGGATTTTAATTTTAGTTGGTATTTTCTTAGGCGTTGCCGCTATTTTTGCTGAGCCAGCTGTCCATATTTTAACTTCCGAGATTGAAACTGTTAGTGATGGAACCATTCATAAAGGTTTAGTCTTAATTGCTTTAGCTCTTGGCAACGGCTTAGCAATTACCCTTGCGCTTATTCGCATAAAATATCAGTTTCCTCTTTTATATTATATTATCCCTGGCTATACTTTAGCGTTTGTCTTAGCGTTTATTGTCCCCGATATCTATAATGGCATTGCTTTTGATAGTGGAGGCGTTGTTAGTGGCCCAATGAATTCGACATTTTTGGTGCCGTTTGCTACTGGTGTAGCGCTTTCTATTGGCATCGATGGTGTCGATGTAATGAAGTACGCTTTTGGGATGATAGCTTTAGTAGCTATGATGCCTTTAATTACTTTACAAATGGTTGGTTTAATAGCGATCTTTAGGAAGAAATTTATCTATCATAAAGCGCGCGAAAGCATCCGCGATGAATTTGACTTGCAAGTTATACATTTTGAGTAAGAAATATGGGTGAAGTTAAAAGAATTATTAAAAGATTAAAAAGAAATGTTTCGCGAAAGAAAAATGATCGAAACGATTTAGGTACGACGACATTTGAAAGCAAACATTCTTTGAGCAAATTAAAATTGTTTATTATTATTGTTAATTATGGCCAAGCTGATGCAATAATTAAAAAGCTAGAAAGCGCAGAAATTGGAGCCTCTTTTACTATTGCTGGTCAAGGCACGGGCTCAAAGGATATTTATGAAGTAATTGGTTTAACAGATACTAAAAAACAAGTTATTTTAACAATCGCTAAAGAGGAAAACACCGCAAAAATTAAAGATTTATTAGAGAATCGTTTTAAAGTTTCGCGGGCTGCTAAAGGGGTTGCTTTCTCAATTAAGATGACCTCAATTGTTGGAGTGGTGATGTATCGCTATTTAGCCAATATGCGTTTTTTAAAGGAAAAGGATGAGGAAAATAAAAATGAATGAAGAATTAAATGAATTAAAAAAAGAGATGTTAGATGCACCATTAGAGGCAGAATTAATCGTTGTTATTGTCAATGGCGGTTTTGCTGATTTGGTAATGGAAGCTGCCAAAAGAAAAGGGGCAAGAGGTGGGACAATCTTGCACGCTAGAGGAACTGGCACAAAGGAAATGGAGAAGTTCTTTGGTGTAATTATTTCGCCCGAAAAAGAAATTGTTCTCATTTTAGTAAATAAGGAATTGCGAGACGATATTTTAAAGGAAGTTTATAAAGACGCTGGGTTAGACACTAATGGCCAAGGCATCGCTTTTTCTTTGCCTGTTAGTGATGTTATTGGAGCCACAATCTAAAAAAGTAATAATACAATAGTCTATTTTTATGATAGACTATTTTTATGCAAATTCTTTGTTTATCACACAAAGCGTTTTATCGAGAATATATCTACCCTAAACTCCAGGGATTAAAGAATTTTCATTCATTTTTTTATTATGTTTTATTTTTAATTTTAATTGGTTTTGGTTTTTTCTTTTTTGCGTTAATTACTCAATGCTTTACCACACCTTTTACTGGCGATTATTCACAGCAAGGAATTCCTTTTGCCTTTAACTTTTATGATACCTGGTGGACTTTTTTTAAAACATTAAATTTTCCTAACTGGGACCATAATGTGTTTTTAGGTGCTGACAATATTGAGGCTAATACTTTTTATGGCGTGTTTTCTCCTTTTACCTTCCCTATTTTATTTTTGCCTCGAGAAATGATCGCGCAGTCGATGGCCTTAATGTCGATTGCAAGAATGGTTGTAGGAGGATTATTATTCCGTTTATATTTGAAAACATTCAATGTTAAAGAATCAACCGCTAGGATTTTTTCTTTAGCCTATGCCTTTATGGGGTGGACCGCTTACCATCTTTGGTTTAATAGTTTTTATGAAGTAGCAACATTCTTCCCCTTAATTCTTTATGGCATTGAAAGAGTTTTAAAAGATAAAATTATCTGGTCGGTTTCTCTAGGATTTTTTCTATTAGGTATCTCTAATTATTTTTTCTTTCTAACGGCGGGAATTTTTGGTGTCATTTATGCCTTGTTTAGATATTTACAAACTATCAAACAGCGTCATGGTATTGAACATTTGACAGTAATTCTTTTAGGTATAGCAGGCTTTGCCTTAGGGATTTTGATGAGTGGTTTTTGTACATTACCAGCGATTATTTCTTCCTTTAATATCGCAAGATATGAAAATTCCACTTATTGGAGCGATATTGTTTATGCCTTTGAAAATGATAAATATAAAGAAGCATTCAAATATATCTTTCTATATTGGGACGGCGATAATAATGGGTATCGTTCCTTCTATCCATTAGCATCCTTTTTATTTCCAACTATTTCTAATCGCTTCGTGACGGTTGTCCGCGATATATATTTTGATAATTTTGGCTCATCAATCTTCATTTTTACTCCATCAATCATCATGCTTTTTTCAAGTTTATATATTTCTTTTAAAGAAAGAAAACCATCGCATTTTATAGCTGCTACTTTATTGACGCTTTCGCTATTTATTCCTTTCTTATATTACTTATGTGGAGCAATGTCGATTGGTTATGGACGTTGGGAGATTATCGTTCCTTTATGCGCTTTAGCTTATGTTGCAATTCAGTTTGATAAACGTGAGATGTTAAAAAGATGGGTAATTATTGTTAGCGGCGTTATCACTTCAATTTTAATGGTTTTAGCCTATCTATATGGCCAATATTTAGAAACTAAATTTATTCGCGTCGATAATTATAGCGGAATTATCTTTTTGTTAATTTATGAAGTGGTGGTGGCAATTGTTACTACTGCTCTTTTAGCTAAGTACTATAAGGATGTGAAAATAAATAAAATTATCACAGGTATCATTTCAGTTGAAATAATTGTCATGGGAACAATAATAGCGAACGTCCATGGTTTAAGCAATTATTTAAATAGCGCCTCCGGTGGCTTTTCTTCTATTCGCATTGAAAGTGACATTGTTAATAAAATCACCGCAATAGACCAATCTTTTTATCGCATTCAATCTAATCGCGCTTATTCTGGTAACGATAATATTATGATGATTGAAAATTATAATGGAGCATCTACTTTTCACTCTTTTTATAACACGGAAGTCGATGATTTTCAAAGGATGTCGCACATTTTAAAAAGCGATAATACTTGGATTGGTTCCGCTAGTGAAAAGCGCATCAATTTAGATGCTTTTTTAGGCGTTAAATATTATCTACAAATGGAAGAATATTTTGATTATTCTTATCAAGAAAATAACGAATGGATAACTGCTCATTTACCGATTAATGTTCCTTTAGGTTATACGCGAATTGATAACGCTAGTGATGGTGATGGCTATGCTTTATATCGCAATGATCATCATATTAATTTTGCTAGTTCTTATAAAACAATTTACGATAAAGGCAACTGTGCCTCTTCTATTTATAATAATTTTCATTCTGGCTCACACTTGACTGATGTTATGCGTAACGAAGAAGCCTATCTTAAAGGAGCAATTTTAAATTCTGAAGACGCTTTTTTGTTGCGCCAAAAATATGGTGATATTTTTACTTATGAGAACGCACCAAAACGAGAAATGAAACATTATCAAGAACCTACTAGCGTTTCTTTTTATCATTACAAAGATATCTTTAATCCCACCAAACCGAACTTATATTTAGAGAGTGGCACTAAAATAAGTTCTAGCGATTTAGCAAATTATAAGAAAACAGAACTTTTAATCGAATTTAAACCAACTTACGAAGAAACTTTTCCAATGAGTGAAGAAGGGATGTATTATTTAATATACTACCCAATCACTTCCAAAACAGCGATTGATATTTTCTTTATTAGTGAAGATGAAAACGGCCAATCATATGTTTCTTTATTCGATCGGTATATGAACACAGATAGCGATGGTTATAAATATTTAAGAGGTTTTTATCCTACTATTCCAGTCACAAAAATTTTAATGCGACCGCGTGGCGATGAAGTAAGGACTAATGTTTCTTTATATTATGAAGATATTGCTACTACTTTAAATCGCATTGATAACCTTAGACAGTATAGCGTATATAATGTCATTCAAGATGTCGATTATTTTTCATTTGAAAGTAATTATGATTCAATCCGCTTTATGATTACTCAGGTTGCCTATTCCAAAAATTGGCAAGTTAAAGCCAAGGATGATAACGGGAATATTTATCATTTAAACACATATAATTCACAAGGAGGATTTGTGGGTTTTGTGACCCCGTCAGATGGTCATTTGGTATATGAAATGACATATATTACACCTTTATATCAAGAAGGTTTAATTATTTCACTTGTAGCGACAGCAATTTTAATTAGTGGTAGTATAATTATCTTCTTTTATCAAAAGAGAAAGCTAAGCAACAAAAATTAATTTTCGTGATAGGTTTTATAAACGTAATTTTTAGTTAACTTATGTTGTTTGGCAACTTGTTTAATTGCATCTTTTGCCGAAACTCCAATATCAGTTAATTGTTCAACCAATAGGCGAATGGTGTTTCGATCTAGCGAAGGTTTGATTTCCTCATTATAACCTTCGACTATTATCACCATTTCACCTTTTAAGGCATCTAAATCAAGCGCGAGCAATTCTTCGATATTTCCACGGATGTATTCTTCATGTTTTTTTGTTAACTCGCGCGCAATGCAAGCTTTGCGATTACCAAAAATTTCTAACATTGAAGTTATTGTTTTTTTAATGCGGTAAGGCGATTCATAAAAAATAAGTGTTTCAGATCTTTTTTGTAATTGTCTCAATTCCTCTTTTTTTACTTTTTGTTTTGAATCTAAAAAGCCATGAAAGTAGAAATGATCAGTTGATAAACCCGATCCTACTAAAGCGCTTAAAAATGCAGATGGACCAGGAATTACCGAAATATTTATATTATTCGACAAAGCTTCTTTCACCAAAAAGGAACCCGGATCAGAGATGCAAGGATATCCGGCGTCACTAACATAAGCGACTAAACGATTTTGGGAGTTGATTTCATCGACAATTTTTCTACTAACAATGTTTTCATTATGCTTTTCCATATAGATAAGCGGTTTTTTAATATTTAATTTTTGCAGAAGTTTATTTGTTATCCGTGTATCTTCTGCGACGATTAAATCGACACTATTTAATACATCTATTGTGCGTTTTGAAACATCGTCTAAATTACCAATTGGGGTAGCGACTAAATAGAGTAAAGGTTTTTCACTAATAAAATTTAATGAGCGTTTCATTTGTTGTCTTTATGATTTCCCCTTCTTATCTTTTGATACTCCTCTAAAGAGATAATTCGCACTTCATCCGCGTTTTCAATTTTGATATCTTTTGAAAATATATTAAATGAATTGACTTTAAAGATTACGCCATCGATTGAAATAGTTTCGCCTAAAGGAGGGAATTTCTTCTTCTCGTTTGTGTATGATTCGTCCTCATAGCTTAAACAACAAAGCAATTTGCCGCATGGACCAGATAATTTTGAGATATTTAAAGACAACATTTGATTCTTCGCCTTATTGATTGAAATAGTTTCAATTTCGTTAAGAAAATTAGAACAACAGATGGGCAAGCCACAAACACCTATCCCCCCATTAGTTTTAGCTTTATCGCGTGGTCCAATTTGTTTTAATTCGATTCGGCAACGATATTTAGATGCGAGCATTTTAACTAATTCACGAAAATCAACGCGATCATCCGAGACAAATGTAATTGTCAATTTCGTGCCATCTAATGAAAAGACAGCGTTTAAAATATGCATATCTAAATTCAATTCTTTGACAAATTTCTTCGCGGTTGTAATTACTTCTTTATCGCGTTCAATATTTGCTTTATGGACCATCATATCGTTCGCGTCTGCTTTTCGCAAAATCGGTTTAAGCTCAAAGGAATGTTTATATGTTGATATTGATATAGGATCAAAAGAGACGACACCCACCTCTAAGCCTCGCGATGTTTCAACGACGACATTATCGCCCTTTTTAATCGATGGATCTTCGGTCATAAAAAAATAGTTGAATGTATTGTTATAGAATTTAATTCCAATATAATATTGTTCTTTGTCCATATTTTCTCCTAAAGTATTTTTAATAGATGATCAAACAAGAGAGGAATATTGATATTGATATCAATTGCCTTTTTTGCCTCTAAGATTTCTAAAAAAGTTTTTTGTGGGTTAATAATTGTATTTTCTAAACCATCTATAATTTTAACATAACTTTTTAAAACAATTTCTTGATAAATTTTTTTAAGCATTAGATTATAAAGAAAGTCTAATAATAAGTCGAAAAATATTTCCACTTGTTCATAACTTTTAATCTGAGGAATAATCTTCTTTTCCATGATGAAATTGCCATAGTCTTTATTACTAATAAACTCTTCCAAAAATTCGAGCAATAAACTTTTTATTTTTTTATATGTTTCGCTAGAGGAAAAGTCTTTTAAATTTTCATCATCGTTATAGATGCTAGAAAGTAGTTCAGCGTCTTCAATAGCGACACCGTTATTTATGGCATGATTAATGACATCTAAGCGTGGGATTGGGGATAAATGTAAAATTTGTGTCCTCGATAAAATCGTCGGTAAAACTTTATTCTCGTTATATGTCGTTAAGATGGCATAAACATTTTGGTTTGGCTCTTCTAAAAACTTTAATAAGGAATTTAAAGCAATCGGAGTTGCGTTTTCAACTAAGTGAAGGATATAAATCATTTTACCCTTATTTTCTAAAGCTGTTTTAACAAAAGCACGTTCAATATTATCAATCTGTTGCTTTTTAATTTTTTCTTTACTGCCATCTTCGATGAGCAAATCAGCGTAATTTTTTTCTGCGATTCTTAAGCAGGTTATACAATTTAAACAAGCGAGAGGGTTACCATTATCACATAAAATTGATTGAGCGATATAGATAGCAAAATCAATTAAAGGCATGCCGTAAGAAGCACTTAATAAATAAGCGTGCGAAAAACGATTATTCTTTTTAGCGTTTAGCAATGTTTGATAAACGCTTGGTTGATATTTAATTAAATTGTCCTTAATATTCACTTCTTTAAGCGCTTGATAATTGTATTATAGGCGAGTGTTTCTACTTCTTCTAAAGGCTTACTAGCGTCGATAATTACATATCTATCTTTATATTGTTCCGCTAAAAAAAGAAAGGTTTTGCGGACTTTTTGATGAAATTCCAACTTTTCTAAATCTAAGCGATTCACTTCGCGCGTTACGTTTTTCTTGATGCGATTTAGCCCTAGTTCTGGATTGATATCAAAATAAAGGGTTAAGTCTGGAAAAAAGCCTTCTGTGGCCGCTAGATTGATATTTAAAACTTTTTCTACTCCTAAATCTCTTGCTCCGCCTTGATAGGCTAGCGACGAATCTAAAAAACGATCGCAAAGAACGAGTTTATTTTCTTTTAAGGCCGGCCATACTTTTTCCACTAGATGTTGTCTTCGACTAGCGGCATATAATAAGGCTTCCGTAATTGGATCCATTTGAATATTATTTTTATCGAGAATAACATTGCGAATCTCTTCGGCGATAGGAGTGCCGCCTGGTTCTCTTGTTAAGATGACCGATTTTCCTTCATTGAAAAATCTTTGATATAAGTATTTAGCGACCGTCGATTTACCGCTTCCTTCTGGTCCTTCAAATGTTACAAACATCATTCCACCTTCTTTCTTCCTTCGAGCGATTTTATTAATGTTAAGGGATCAGCGTATTCTAAAGAGCCTCCCATTGGTAAGCCATAAGCTAGGCGTGATACTTTTTTATTTAATGGAGCGATTAATTTCGCTAGATATAAGGCTGTTGTTTCTCCTTCAATTGTTGGGTCGGTTGCTAAAATAATTTCTTCGACACCCTCGTTTTTTATTCTTTCTATTAACGAATCGATGTTTAACTTTTCTGGACCAATATCTTTACTAGGCGAAATTACTCCATTTAAAGAATGATATCTTCCATTAAAAGTTTGGAGTTTTTCAAAAGGAATAATGTCATTAGGATTACTAACGACAATTAATTCCTGACTAGAGCGATTGTTATCTGAACATATTTCACAAATTTTGTCTTCGGTATATAAGCCACACTTTGGACAATGATGGACTTTATTCTTAACCTCAATTAAAGCATCAGCGAAATTATTGACGCTTTCTTCGTCCATTTCTAAAATCGCATACGCGAGCCTTTCAGCGCTTTTTCGCCCGATCGAAGGCAAGCGGTGGAAATATTCAATTAATTTTTCAACACTTTTTAAATCTTCCATTAAAACAATGGTCCAGCACGACCAGTTATCCTTTCTTGCATTTCAGTTTCTTTTTGCGATATTTCTTCAATTAATTCATTTATGGCCATCATAATTAATTCTTCGAGCATCTCTTTATTGTCTTCGCTTAAAGCATCTTTATCGATGTTTACTTCTAAAACTCTTTTATTGCCAAGCATTTTGACCATAACTGCGCCACCTTTAGTGATGGCAAACTCTTCGGTTGCTAAAGCATCATTAGCCTTTTTAAGTTCACGTTGCATTTTTTGTGCTTGCATCATCATTTGTTGTAAATTCATTTTGATTATCCTTTCAATTTATTTTTATCGAACTTTACCTTATTTATGTCAGGTAATTGATTAATTTGCCTTAGATTAAAAAAGACTTTTCTTAAGCGAATTGATTCGCTACGCGAAATGGCATAAACCCCCAAAGAGTGCCCCAACATTTTCTTTAAAATAGTATTTAAACTTTTTTGATTGGAAACTAAATTAACTTTATCAGCGAGTTTAGGGAAATCGTAAATGAGAACTAAAACATCTTTTGAAAGAATGAAGGGGTGGCCATCGTTTAATAAAGCTGCCGCGCGTCCGATTTTAGGATCGGCAATAAATGAAGACAATTTCTTCCACTCAGTTTCTAACTTTAGACGTTCGTCTTTTGAGGCATGAACCATAATAGTTAAAATATCTTCATCATTTAAGACATTCTTTTCATCGCTTAAATTATCAACGATTGATGTATCATCATTATCTTCAAATAACCAACTAGGAGGTGCGATAGTATTTTCTTCTTTAGTCGACAAAGGTTTTTCTTCAGTTTTCTCCTCTTTGGTTATAACATCCATCTTAGTTTCTTCTTTAACAATTATTGTTTCTTTTGGTTTATCAATTGTTGAGCTAATGTTATCTTGTTCCTCTTTTATAACTAGCTCCTCTTTAAGAGATTTATCATCATTATTGCATAGTTTTAAAGCGACTAGTTCAAAGAATGTTTTAACATTACTAACAAATCTAAATTGTGCCTGCTCTTTTAATAATTCACTAATTAAAAAATTGATATCCTTATGAGAGAATAGTTTAGATAAATCACGAGCCTCTCCATCATTTAAAATTGTTAAATAATCGTTCGATTTAGAATTTTTATAAATCAAGATATCTTTTAAAATCTCCAGCAAATCACCAACCAATCTTTTAAAATCAATTCCTAATAATGAGAAATTTTCAATTTTAGAAATCGTTAAAATGGTGTCATGTTTTTGGATAGCTTTAAGAAAATCAATCTTTTCTTCTTTGCTTGCTAATCCGAATAACATATAGACATCTTCCTCGATTAATGTCTTGTTAGAATAGGCTAAAATTTGGTCTAGCATTGATAAGGCGTCGCGCAGCCCGCCATCGGCTAAAGAGACTAATGCTTTAACCGCCTCATCGTCATAATCGACACCTTCTTTTTCTAAAATCTCGGTAAGTTTACGGTAAATATTTTCATCACTAACTTTTGAAAAATCATATCTTTGGCAACGCGAAATGATTGTTGGGAGGATGTTGTATGGCTCGGTAGTAGCTAAAATAAATACGACATGTTCCGGAGGTTCCTCTAGCGTTTTTAATAGGGCGTTAAAAGCGTTATCTGACATGTTATGAACTTCGTCAATTATATAAACTTTATAGCGACCCTCGATTGGAGAATAGTTTACTTTTTCGATTAAATCTCTAACTTGATCAATTCCATTATTGCTTGCAGCGTCTATTTCGACAACATCAGGATGTATTCCTTCATCGATTTCGTTGCAGTTAGAACAATGATTGCATTGATGTCCAACGCCTTCTAAACAATTGAGAGCCTTGGCAAAGAGCCTTGCCATTGTCGTTTTGCCTGTTCCACGCGGTCCGCTGAAAAGATAAGCGTGGGCAATCTTGTTAGTTTTTAAAGCATTTGTTAATGTTTTAACAATATGTTCTTGACCAGCAACTTCTAGGAAAGTTTTAGGACGATATGTCCGATATAATGCTTTGTATGCCATAACTAAATGTGATTATAGCTTTTTTAAGGCGCTCTATAAAGAGCGAGTAGCGAAAAAATTTTTGAATTAAGAATTAATCGAATAAATATTTATAAAGTTAGAATTTAGTAGAGAGTTAAGAGCACAATGTAGAAAAATGTGCTAATATTTTTACATATGGAGAATAGTATGCTTTCACGCTTGGAAGTAACCAAGGAACGTTATCAAGAAATTGAAAAAGAATTATTAGAAGAAAGTGTCACGAAAGACATGAATAAATTTCGCGCTTTGAGCAAAGAACAATCTAATCTTGAACCCATCGTGCATAATTATGATATATATCTAAAATTAAAAGACGAATTAGAAGAAGCGATTTTGATGAGTCAAGATGACGATGAAGAAATTGCTTCGCTAGCAAAAGAAGAACATCATCGCCTCGAACAAGAGATTAATCGAATTTTAGACGAACTGAAAATTCTACTTCTCCCCAAGGATCCTAACGATGAAAAAAATATCATCGTTGAAATTCGTGGTGCGGTTGGCGGCGATGAAGCCAATATTTTCGCTGGTGATTTATTTAGGATGTATATCAAATACGCTGAACGACAAGGATGGAAAGTTAAATTGCTTGATGAAAGTCCTTCTAGCGCAGGTGGTTTTTCCTTTGTTGCATTCTCAATTAAAGGCGATAATGTTTATTCGCGCTTAAAATTTGAAAGCGGTGGTCATCGCGTTCAAAGAGTTCCTAAAACCGAAGCTGGTGGGCGCATTCATACATCGGTTGCAACAGTATTAACCATGCCGGAAGTCGATGCGATTGAGGTGGACTTAAAAATGGATGACATTTCAGTTGATACATATCGTTCACAAGGAGCGGGTGGTCAAAATGTTAATAAGACGGAGTCGGCTGTGAGAATGACTCATATCCCAACTGGTATTGTCGTCTCTTGTCAAACTGAAAAATCCCAAATCCAAAATCGTGAAATTTGTTTGCAAATGTTAAGAGCTAAGATTTATCAAAAACTTTTAGAAGAACAAAATGAAAAAGTTGGAAGTGAAAGAAAACTAAAAGTTGGCACCGGTGAACGCAGCGAAAAAATTCGAACTTATAATTATCCTCAAAAACGTGTAACTGATCATCGCGTTGGTTTTACTTCTCATAATCTAGAAGGAATTATGGAAGGGGATTTAGATGAAGTTATCGACGCTTTGATTCACTATGATCAAGAGCAGAAAATGTTAGGCCAAGAATAATGGCAACTTTGATTGACATATACAATAATACTATTAATAGTTTGCACCATAAGGATAACTGTGCCTACTATATTCGCAAAATTTTAATGCATATTAATGGAATAAATTCAGATGCTGAGTTTTATCTTCGAGCAGATGAAAATATTGCTGATTTGCGGTTATTTACTTCATATTTTAATCGATTCTTACAAGGCGAACCGCTAGAATATATTCTTAACGAATGTCCGTTTTTAGGAGAGAAATATTATGTGGATAATCGCGTTTTAATTCCGCGAGTTGAAAGTGAAGAGGTAGTCTTAATTGCTGTCAAATTCGCTAAAGAAATTTTTAAAAATAGACCCATTGAAATTGCTGATATTTGTTCTGGATCAGGTGCATTATCAATCGCTTTTTCTAAACTTTATCCTACTCAAGATATCGTGATGATTGATATTGATGCTAAGACATTAGATGTCGCAAGAATTAATGCCAAAAAAAATTCTATAACAGCAACATTTTATCAAGGTGATGTATTAGGTCCATTGATTAATAATCGAAGAAAAGTTGACCTTATTTTATCTAATCCGCCTTATATTTTGCATGAAAACGAAATTGACCAGAGTGTTATTAACTATGAAAAAAGACATTTTTTAATTGATAGAGAACCATTATATGTTTATAAAAAAATTTTTGATAATGCTTTAAAAATAAAAAAGAATAAATTATTAATTGTGATGGAAATTGGCTATGATACGAAGGAGTTATTAAGGAAAATGCTAATAGAAAATTATCCAAATTTTTCTTATATTTTCTTACAAGATATCAATAAAAAAGATCGCATATTGGTGGTGAGAATTGATGAGTAAAATAGTCGAATATAATTCAGAAAAAGAAGATGTCATAAATTCTTTTAAAAAAGGCGAGGTTATTGCCATACCTACCGAGACGGTTTATGGTCTAGCAATCGTTTATGATAATTTTCAAGCATATGAAAAATTAAATAAAATTAAAAGAAGACCTCCTAAACAACCCTATTCTTTAATGTTAGGGAGCGTTAATGAAATTGAGAAATTTGCTTTTTTAAATGATGATGCAAAAAAAATTGTTCAAAATATTTTGCCAGGTCAATTGACAATTATTTTAAAAGGTAAAGATAATCTTCCAAGCTGGGCTAAAAACGAGACTGATGGTTCGATTGGTATTAGAATTCCATCTACTTTGTTGACTAGGCAAATTATTAATGATTTAGGTAAGCCCTTATTAGTGCCCTCTGCTAACCGACATGGTCAAGCTCCAATAAATAATGAAACTGAACTAGAAAACGAATTTGCTAATGAAGTTACTTATATTATTAAAAAGAATGAAGTAATGACACAAACTCCAACAACTATTTTACAAGCCTATGATAAAATAAAAATATTAAGGGAAGGCAAAATAAAAAAAGCTGATATTGAAAACGTTATTGGGAGGAAATTAGAGAGATGAAAATTATTATAGCGAGCGACAATCATGGTTATTTAATTAAACCAGCAATTATTAAACACCTCGAAGATCGAGGACATATCGTTCATGACGAAGGCACTTATTCCGATGCCTCGTGTGATTATCCAATTTACGCTAAGAACGCGGCTCAAAAAGTCGCTAGCAAAGAATTCGACTTCGGTATTTTAATTTGCTCGAGCGGCGAAGGTGTTATGATGGTTGCAAATAAAGTAAAGGGCGTTAGATGTGGCCTAGCTTATAACGATAAGGTTTCCTCTTTAATGCGTCATCATAACGACGCTAATATGATTTCGTTTGGGGCTGATTTTATGGAACTCGAAGATATTATTCGTCGCATCGATATTTTTCTAGAAGCTACTTTTGATGGCGGGCGTCACCAAAGACGTATCGACCTTTTCGAATAAAAAAATTATATTTTTGCGGACATTTTAATTCATTATCACCTATATAAATAGTATGGGTGATTTTATTTGTCCGATTTGTCAAAATAGCAATCCTAAATATATTGGTTATCTAAATGGTAAACCTTATTGTCGTTATTGTATTTCTTTTAATGGCAAAGAAGCCAGTGAATATAAACGAACACCTAGTTTAGTAAATATATCTATCAATTATTCGTTAAGCGAAGAACAAAAAGATTTAGCAAATAAAATCACTACGAACTATAAAAACAACATTGATACTTTAGTGTGGGCAGTTTGTGGCGCAGGGAAAACCGAAATTGTTTTTGATGTAATTAGTTATTGCTTATCATTAGGAAAAAATGTTGCTTTTGCTCTTCCTAGAAAAGATGTCGTAATTGAACTTTATCATCGTTTTAAAAACATTTTTCCAAAAGAAAAGGTTATAGCGGTTTATGGAGGGAATAATGAAGATTTAATCGGCGATTTGATTATTTTAACGACTCATCAATTATATCGATATAATAAATATTTTGATTTGTTAATAATCGATGAAATCGATGCTTTTCCTTATCGTGATAATCCGTTATTAGAAAAAATGTTTTTTCGCGCTTTAAAAGGTCATTATGTCATGATGTCAGCCACTCCTAGCGATTCGATAATTAATAAATTTAAAATAGATAAAACAAAAGCAATATTAATGCTTAATACTCGTTATCATAAACACCCTCTCCCCGTTCCTAAGGTTGAAAGATATTTAGGAATTAGTAAAATATTTCGATTAATTCAATTATTAAAACGATATCAACACGAAAATAAACCTACTTTCGTTTTTGTTCCAACAATTGCGTTATGTGAGGGCATTTATAAAATAATTAAATTATTTGTTAAAAACGGCGAATATGTGCATTCAAAAAGAGAAAATAGACCGCAAATCATAGATAATTTTAAGAATAATCGCTATTTATATTTAGTTACAACAGCGGTTTTAGAAAGGGGTGTGACTATAGCTAATTTACAAGTGATTATTTATCAAGCCGATCATTCCTTATATGATAAGAGAACACTAATTCAAATTGCTGGGAGAGTAGGGCGTAAACTAAGTGCTCCTAGTGGTGATGTCATATTCCTCGTTGATAGAGTCAATGAAGATATTGAAAAATCTATTGAAGAAATTCGCGACAAAAACCTCTTTTTGTAAATGTTGCTTTCAAGAAATTAAAGGCGAATCTTTTCATTCTTTAATTTATCGCGAACAACACATTTGTATTAAATGCTTTTATGAAAGTAATCCGATATTTTACAACTTTAAAATAGATAAATATCGAGCTTTAGCCGTTTATGAATATGACAATTTTATTAAAGAAAAATTATATTTACTAAAGGGGTGTAAAGACATCGAATTAGCCCCAATCTTTTTAGATTATTTTCGCATTTTTATAAAACTAAAATATTTTGGTTATTATGTTATAGGAGGCCCATATCATCCTGACGATTTTCTCGAACGCGGTTTTAATCAAAATGTAGAAATATTTAAAACTGCTGGCTTAGAAGTTCATCACCCCATTTTAAAAAAACATCGTTTCAAGCAATCCGACTTACACAAAAAGCAACGCGAAGAAATCATTGAGAAATTAATGTATGTTGGTAAGGAGAATTTAAAGAATAAAAAAATTTTGTTGGTGGACGATGTTTATACAACTGGCTCAACAATTAGAGCGATGATTAAGATAATTGAGAAGTTTCAACCAAAAAAGATAAAAATCCTTCTTTTGTCATATCGAAACGAGAATAGAAAAGAATCGTTCCAAGTAAAATGATATTGTCTATATGTTGACTTAAAAGGCCAAAATGAATACTATTAATGACAGTTGTTGTTTAATTTAATAAATTAATCAACAGTTAGATAAAAACGAGGTTATATTAATGTCAAATTTTATTGAAAAATTATTTCGTTTCGACGAACGAGCAATTAAAAAATACGCAAGAATGGCAGATCATGTCATTGCGTTTGAAGATGAAATGCATTCTCTTAGCGACGAAGAATTAAAAAGCAAAACCGCATTTTTTAAAGACGCGCTTATTAACGGAGCGACTCTTGATGATATTAAATATGAAGCATTCGCAGTGGCTAGAGAGGCCGCTCGACGAACTTTAGGTCAGTTCCCGTTCAAAGTACAGATTATGGGTGCTTTAGTTCTTCATGATGGCGATGTGGCGGAGATGAAGACTGGTGAAGGTAAAACTTTAACAGCCACGATGGCGGTTTATCTTAATGCCTTATCCGGGAAAGGCGTTCATGTTGTTACAGTAAATGAGTATTTAGCAAAACGTGACGCGGAATGGATGGGACAAATTTACCGTTTTTTAGGTCTTACAGTTGGCTGCAACTTGCGCGAATTAACTGTTAGTGAAAAACAAGCCGCTCATGGGTCAGATATTACTTATACGACCAACTCGGAATTAGGTTTCGATTATTTGCGCGATAATATGGCAAAAAGCCCTAAAAACCGCGTTTTAAGAGGACTTAATTTAGCAATTATTGATGAAGCAGACTCTATCTTAATCGATGAATCAAGAACACCTTTAATTATTTCTGGTGGGGCTAGAGCAACGGCAAGTCAATATACAGTCGCCGACCGCTTTGCTAAACTGCTTAAAAAAGATAAAGATTTTGAAATTGATATCAAAACTAAATCTTGTTTTTTAACTGATGATGGAAATAAAAAGGCCGAAAGAATGTTTGGTGTTGCTAACTTATATCAACCTGAATATCAAGATTTAGTACATCGCATTCATCAAGCTTTGAAGGCTAATTATATCATGCATCGCGACCAAGAATATTTGGTCGATGCCGAACATCAAATCCAATTGATTGACCAATTTACTGGTCGTATTTTAAAAGGTCGCGAATATAGCGATGGTTTACAACAAGCAATTCAAGCAAAAGAAAATGTTGAAATTAAGCAAGAAACCATCACGATGGCGACGATTACATATCAAAATTTCTTCCGTTTATTTAAAAAGCTTTCTGGCATGACTGGTACAGCCAAAACCGAAGAAGAAGAATTCCGTAAAATTTATAATATGCGCGTTGTTTGTGTTCCACCTAATCGACCAGTTATTCGCGTAGATGCAACGGATTATATTTTTGCTCATAAAGGACCAAAATTAAGAGCAATGATTGAAGAAGTGAAAGTTCGTCACGCGAAAGGACAACCGATTCTAATTGGTACAGTTTCTGTTGAATCGAGTGAAGAAATTTCTAAATTATTAAATGACGAAGGTTTAAAACACGAAGTATTAAATGCTAAAAATCACGCTCGTGAAGCAGAAATTATCGCTTTAGCTGGTCAAAAGAATGCCATTACAATTGCAACTAATATGGCAGGTCGTGGTACTGATATTAAAATCGATGATGAAGTCAAAGCTTTGGGTGGTTTATGTGTTTTAGGCACTGAAAGACATGAATCGCGTCGCATTGACAATCAATTGCGTGGTCGTAGTGGTCGTCAAGGTGATCCTGGTTTTTCACGCTTTTATGTATCTTTCGATGACGATTTGTTAAAGCGATTCACTGCTGATAGCATTCAAAAACGCATTGAAGGAATGGGCGAGGAGGCTCTCGAAAGCAAAATTTTCAGTGCGGTAATCACTAATGCACAAAAACAAATTGAAGGTCAAAACTTTGATATTCGTAAAAATTTATTAGATTATGATGATGTTATCGCTAAACAAAGAGAAGCAATCTATGAAAAGCGCGATGCAATAATGTATGCGGATGATATTAGCGATTTAATTAATGAATTCTTTACTACTGCCGGTTTAGTTCTTGCTAAAAAAGCTGTTCCTCAAAACAGTCACGACGATTTGATTGACGGCGAAGCGTTGAAGAAAATTCTTGAACCTCGCTTTATGAAAGAAGGTTCGTTTAAAGCCTCTGCCTATAACGAATCACCCGCTGAGGAAGCCGGGCAAGACTTAGGCGATGTTTTATATGATTTATATTTGCTTAGACGTAAATCTTGGCCACAAGAAATTGTTAATCAAGTGGAAAGAGAAATTGCCCTACAAACTATCGACCAAAACTGGACTCGCCAAATTGATACAATGGCTCGTTTGCGCGAAGGCATTCATTTAAGATCATATGCTAATACTAACCCATTACAGGATTATGTTAACGAGGGACATCAATTATTTAAAGAAATGTTAGAAACGATTTCTGTTGACGCTGCCTTTAAATTTTTAAATGTTCAGTTACGCATAAATAAAGTTGAACCAACCGAAGACAACAAAGAAAGCCTTAATAACGCACCAAGTAATAGTGATAATTTAAATAAGAAAGAAAAGGAATAAATGAAAGAGTTACAAATAATTAAAAGCGAATTTACCTCTTTAGCCGATATAATTATTAAACTCGGTGATTCTCTTTGACCTGGCAGCTATTGAAAGCAAATTAAAGGAATTAGAAAGAGCCCAAAATCAAGAAGGGTTTTGGAACGATAATCAAAAAGCGCTTGCGGTTATTGAAGAATATAAAGAACTAAAAGATAAATACGAAGTTTTTTCTTATTTAATTAATACGAAAAAGGATTTAGAAGATTTATTAAAAGATTTTGACGAGAGCGATATCGAACTACATCAATTAGTGGAATCCCTTCTTGATGATTTAAATAAAGCAACAAAAGATTTTCGTCTCAAGTTATTATTTAATGGTCCATATGATAACTCAAATGTTATTTTAGAGATCCATCCTGGAGCAGGAGGAACTGAATCGCACGATTGGGCGATGATGTTATATCGCATGTATGTGAGGTACGCTGAACGTCACCATTTAAAAATGCGCTTGTTAGACATTTTAGAAGGGGAGGAAGCCGGCTTAAAAAGCGTTACTTTAGAAATTGATGGTCATAATGTTTATGGATTATTAAAATCCGAAAAAGGTGTTCATCGTTTGGTGAGAATATCACCTTTTGATGCGAATAAAAGAAGACATACCTCTTTTGCGGCTGTCAATATAACCCCTTTATTTAAAGATGACATTAAAATTGAAATAAATGAAAAAGATTTACGCATTGACACTTATCGTAGCTCAGGAGCAGGCGGACAAAATGTCAATAAAGTTGAATCAGCTGTTCGCGTTACTCATTTACCTACTGGAATTGTTACTTCTTGCCAAGTTGAAAGATCACAATCTTTAAATAAAGAAACAGCTTTAAAAATGCTTTATAGCAAGTTATATCAATTAGAAGAAGAAAAAAAACAAAAAGAATTAAAAGGCATTATGGGAGAACAAAAAGAAAATGAGTGGGGTAGTCAAATTCGCTCCTACGTTTTTTGTCCCTATACTCTTGTTAAGGATAATAGAACCGATTACTCTACAAGTAATGTTAATGCTGTGATGGATGGCGAAATTGATGGTTTTATCAACGCTTATCTAGAAATGCTTGCGAAGGACAAAACTTAAAAATATATGGGTTTTGCTGGTAAAATGTCTGAAAATATATTTAAAATTGTCTCATCATATAAGCCTACTGGCGACCAACCCGACGCAATTAAAGAACTTAGTGATGGAATAAAAAACGGCAATAAGTTTCAAGTTTTATTAGGAGCGACAGGAACAGGCAAAACTTTTACGATTGCTAATGTTATAGAACAAATTCAAAAACCAACTTTAGTTCTTGTTCATAATAAAACCTTGGCAGGGCAATTATATGGTGAATTTAAAGAACTGTTTCCTCATAACCGCGTTGAATATTTCGTTTCTAATTTTGATTTTTACCAACCAGAAGCTTATTTACCTAAAAGCGACACATATATTGAGAAATCAGCCATGATGAATGAAGAGATCGAAATGCTTCGAACCTCAGCTATAAATTCATTAATCGAAAGAAAGGACACAATTGTCGTCGCTTCGGTCGCTTCAATTTATGGTTTGATTGATCCGGATGAATATCGCAATTTAGCGTTCGATGTTAGGGTTGGAGAAATATTAAATCGCAACGATTTTTTTACTCGGTTAGTTGACGCTCAATATCGACGGAATAATTTAGAATTAAAACCAGGCACTTTTCGCGTTAGAGGCGATGTAATTGAGGTAATGCCGCCCAATGCAAATGAAAATATTATTCGCATAGATACTTTTGGTGACGAAGTTGAAAGTATTGAAGAAATTGATGCATTAACTGGTGAATTAAAGAACCGTTATCATACTTATCCTTTTTTCCCGGCTTATGATCATGCTTCAACTCATAGTCGCATTTTAAAAGTTATATCAACTATCAAAGAGGAACTAAAAGAAAGATTAGAGTATTTCCATCAAGAGGGAAAATATTTAGAAGAGGAGCGTTTAAAAATGCGCACCGAACAAGATATGGAAAGTTTAATGGAATTCGGTATGTGTCCTGGAATTGAAAATTATTCAAGACACATTGACCAACGTCTTCCTGGGGAAAGACCTTTTTGTCTTTTAGATTATTTTCCTAAAGATTTTTTGCTTGTGATTGATGAATCGCATGTCACATTGCCACAAATAAGAGGTATGTATAATGGTGATCGCTCAAGAAAAGAAACATTAGTGGAATATGGCTTTCGTCTTCCTAGCGCTTTAGATAATCGGCCATTAAATTTCGAAGAGTTTGAACATTTAATGCCTTATGTTATTACTACTAGTGCGACGCCTGGCGATTATGAGATAGCTAGAAGTGGTGGTCACATCGTTGAACAGATAATTCGTCCAACGGGCTTAGTCGATCCGTTCATCGATGTTCGCAAATCTTTTGGTCAAATTGATGATTTACGAAACGAAATTGATAAACGTTTAAAAGTTAATGAACGCGTGATGATTGTCACATTAACAATTAAGATGGCGGAAGATTTAACTAAATTTTTAAAAGAGAAGGGTTATAAAGTTGCTTATTTACATAATGAGACTAAAACTTTAGAACGTTCAGAAATCATTTATCAATTAAGAAAAGGCAAATATGATATTCTTGTTGGCATTAATTTGTTGAGAGAAGGTCTAGATATTCCGGAAGTTTCTTTAGTGGCAATTTTAGATGCAGACAAAGAAGGTTTTCTAAGATCGACTCGCTCTTTAATACAAGTGATAGGACGCGCTTCGCGCAATAAAAACGGCCTAGTGATAATGTACGCTGATGTTATAACCGGATCGATGGATGAGGCGATTAAAGAAACTAATCGACGTCGCGCGAT